>NZ_JANSHL010000010.1:76631-106326 GCF_047461575.1 Synechococcus sp. W60.1
CTGATCTCGCAAGGGAAATTCTTCTTGGGTCAGCAAGCTGTTGAGCCAGTTGAGATTAAAACTCCACTCGGGGCTATCGGCTTGGATCCCGGCCAAGGCCAGCTCGGTGAGGCGCTGCACCGACTCTGGCCGATCCAGCCCAAACAGCTCGTATTGAGGCGCAATCTCCTGCCCGCTTGAGTAGTCATAGCCCCCGAACAAAGCTGCTGGGGCGAAAAACTGAGCCGAATTTTGCCGCAGCCGATCCTCCAACCACCAACGGCTGTAGGGCAGGCCATGGCTTTGCAAGGTGTAGAAGGCGTAGCTGCGGCGGCTCGGGTCGGCGGATCCCCCCCAGCGGGCCAACACCGGATAGGTAAGAGGAAACCAGCGATCACTTTGGCCGGGATCGAACGCTGGCGAGCCTCCATAGCCAAACTCAGAAAAGACGGTGTACCGATAGAAGATCAGATCCCGGTGCATCTGCAGCCGTAGCCGCTGCAGTAAGGCATAGCCCCCCGCTCCTAACCCCGCCAAGAAGCCGGCAGTGAGGGCCACCATTGCTACGGGACGAAGGGGAAAGCGGCGGGACGAGGGCGCAGCAGGAGGGGTAGCTGGATTCATAAAACATCAAAGCAGGCGCCCCCACTCTACTCGATACTCGACTGTGTTGGAAGACAGAGGGAATGCCCACAGCCGTTTCCAGCCGGCTTGAGACGCCGGCCCTCTGCGCCACCCAAGGTCATCAGTCTTACCCCTGCCTGAGAGGGATCCCGGCCAGCCATTTCTTGGAAAGGCTCTGCTGTATTGCTTTATCGTTGTTTCAAACAAGATTAAGACACTTTGCCGCCGACTCCTACCCCCACAATAAGAGGGGCGGCTGCGCCGCTCTTCTAAAACCCTTGCCTTTGACCATTCCTGCAGTGCATCCCCCGATTTCTTGGAGGCCTGAGTTGCCAGCACCCTTTCAGGATAGGCTCTCCCTTAGCCGGCGGTTGCCATGGCCTTCAACCCCTTCAAAATCAGGTAGTCCAGAATACTGGTGTTCTCCTCGCCGCGATAATTAAAATTGGAGCGCACCAGCCACAGCCCCTTCTGAGTGCGGCAACAGAGGTTCAGCAGCGTGCGGGCCAAAATCTGTTGACGCGCCTGTAAATCCCGCGCCGCATCGAAAACCTCCCCGTCCCATTCCGGCGTCAGCACACGGCTGTTGTAGAGCACATGCCAGAGGGAGCGGGACCAGCTGGGGTTGGTGATATCAAACCAAAATTGGTAATCCGCCTCCAAACCCCGAGTGATGTAGGCCCCCGGAGTTGCAACTACCAAGTAACGGGAATAGTCGGGCTCGAAGCGGCTGCTGCTGGGGGTCTGTCCCGAGCGGATCATGGCCAAAAAGGCGGGATCCCCTTCGGCGGGGAAGGCCTGGCGAAACCGCCGTGCCGCTTCCATCAACACGCGCAGCAGCTCTTGATCCTGAGGGGAAGCAATCGCCGGGGCTAAGTGATCGGCAAAAAACTGCTGGAAGAAAGCGGCCAATGAAGGGCCGGGATGATAGCCGCGCAGCCAATCGAACAGTTGCTGGTAGCGCTCCAGGTTGGCAAACCCTACTCGCTCTGGCTGCCGTACTGCCGTTCGGGGACGCAGAGAACGCCCCACCGGATCCCAGGTATCTTCGGCCAACAGAGCTGCCCGGATGGGATCCAGCCCCAGCACCCAGCTCAACATCAGCCGCCAAGCCGGCAAAGTGGGAAAAGCACCCCACTCGGGATGGGCCAATTCTGCTGCCGTCAGCACCGCCCGCACCAAGGGATAGCGGATCAACGCCGGGAAGGGGGCAATCGACAAAACCGGCACTTCCGACAACTGCTCCTGCAAGCTCAGGCTCACCCCCACATCCATACGGGGCAGCAAAACAGCAATGCGATGGGCCGGGATCCCGGCCCCCAAAAGCCGGCGAATTTGAGCAACCATCACCTCCACTGCCGCAAACTGGGTCTCTTCCTCCAGCGTTTGCACCAGCGGCAGTCCTCCCCCCTGCGGCTCGGGCAGCGGATGAGAAAACTGGGGATCCAACACCCGCGCAATCTGCACCCCTAAGCGGATCATGCCTGCTGAAGCGCGATGGCTCCCCTCCAGAAACCGAACCTGCGTTTTTGCCATCAAGAAGTCAGCTACTGCCTCTGGGATCCCGGTCAAAGAGACCCCGCCGCCGAGGGTGTAGCTGAAAAATTGGCTTTGCAAATGGGCTTGCCCCTGCCGGTAAAACTCCAGCGCCACCCCGCAACTGTCTTCCGCCTGATCTACGATCAAATGATCCCACTCTTGCCAAAACTCCGCTAGCGGCAGGATGTGTTCGCCAAACAGCCGAATTTGCAGACCAAAATCCAAGGATCCCAACCGAAGCGCTGCCTCCCACAGCCGACCCACACAGCAGCCCATTGCCTGCAAAGCCTCTGCCCGCCGCGGATCTGCCTCCTCGGGCCAAGCCCGGGCCAGCCGGGATCCCACCACCTCTGCCGGCAAACCCGAAGCCCCCGCAATATAAGCAGCACTGCTGATCTGATCCCAGATCTGGAACTCCTTGAGCCCGACGCCGGCAAAGGCTTCCCCATGCCGAGGGCACAAAGCGCAGGCTCGTTCGCAGAGAAATTGAGTGAGATCTTTGGCCAAGGGGATCGGCTCAAACTGAGGAGGCAACTGAGGAAGGCGGGCACACACCTGCGGCCAATGATCGGCCAGAGAGCGCCCAACCCGCTGCAAGAACGTCTCGATCCGCCACGGCCCCACCAAGCCCGAACTGGACTGCTGCAAGCGCCGCAACACCTCATCCGCTTGCCGTTGACTCCGCACCAAAAACAAGACCCGGCCCGGATCGGATCCCGCCTGCAACAAACTTCGATAGTGATCCACACAAGCCTGGGTCAGCCCACTGCCTGCCCAGCCCATCACACTTTTGAAGGGAGATGGCTTCCCCCGCCAATGGCTCTTTTCTTCCGCCTGAGCTGCTCTCGCCATTGCTGGCCTCCCCAACCAACCCATTTTCTCGGCAAAAGTCTGGACAAACGGGCCTTCGCTTCATTATGATCGTTTTCCGTTGCCAACTAAGCCCATCCGCTTTGGCGACCTGGTGCGCTGCTACCCCAGATACTGCCTCTTTGCAGGCAAGTCTGAGCAGCTCTCAACAAAAGCAGTTTGGCGTGCAGCTTTGGGGGTGAACTAAGCAAAAGGCTCAGCGTTGCCGGCGCTGAACTTGGCCTCGGGGGACAGGGATCCCTGATTCTCCCTGCCTCGCTTTTTCGCCTGAGTTGGCAGACTCAGCCTTGTTCTGAGCTTTCTGCTGCCACGCTGTTGCTGTATGTCTATCCATCCGGCTGACTGAGCCATTGGCCTACAGCCCGCTTCGCGAAAGGTCGGCTGATTGTCGGAGTGAGTCGGCTCTGAATTGATGAAAGCGAGTCGTGCAGGCTCGATTGGAGGTTCTTGTGGCACTTGGCATCCTTGGAAGAAAAGTCGGCATGACCCAGATCTTCTCACCAGAGGGGCTGGCCATTCCGGTTACCGTCGTACAGGCGGGGCCTTGCACCGTGACCCAGATCAAAACCCAGGCCACAGACGGCTACAACGCCATTCAGTTGGGCTACTTGCCCACCACTGAAAAGCATCTCACGCGGGCGCAGCGGGGCCACCTCACCAAAGCGGGGGTGACAGAGCTGCTGCGCCACCTGCGGGAGTTCCGGGTTGACCAGCCAGAAGCCTACCAGTTGGGGCAGAAAATTACCGTCGAGATGTTTTCCCCCGGCAAGTTGGTGGATGTGGCAGGTACCTCCATCGGGCGAGGGTTTGCCGGCTATCAAAAGCGCCACCACTTTGGTCGTGGCCCCATGTCCCACGGCTCCAAAAACCACCGCCGACCGGGCTCCATTGGCGCCGGTACAACCCCAGGCCGCGTGTTTCCGGGGATGCGCATGGCGGGGCGGTTGGGAGGTGGCCGAATCACCACCCGCAAATTGCAGTTGGTGCAGGTGGATCCAGAGCGGGATCTGCTGGTGATCAAGGGTTGCGTGCCCGGGGTAGAAGGAGGGCTGCTGGAGATCACCCCTGCCAAGCAGGTGGGCAACAAGCGCTAAGGAGGGATCCCTGGCAAAGGCTGACCCGCATCCGCAAAGACGAGGGAACCATGGCAAGTTGTGTGGTGAAAAATTGGCAAGGGGAAACGGTGGGCAGCGCGGAGCTGAGCCTTAAAGTTGCTCGTCCCGAAACAGCCGCCCACATCCTCTATCTGGCACTGCGCCGGCAGATGACCAATGCTCGTCAGGGCAACGCCCACACCAAGACCCGAGCTGAGGTGCGCGGCGGCGGTCGCAAGCCTTGGAAGCAGAAAGGCACCGGTCGGGCCCGTGCCGGCTCCATCCGCTCCCCACTTTGGCGCAAAGGGGGGGTGATCTTCGGCCCCCGCAAGCGGGAATACAACCTGGCCATGAACCGCAAAGAACGGCAACTGGCCCTGCGCACCGCTCTGCAAAGTCGGGTGGAAGACCTGATCGTGGTGGAGGATTTCCAGGAGCAGCTCAACCCGCCCAAAACCCGTGCTGTGGCCCAGGCTTTGCTGCGCTGGGGGGTGATGGAAGATCAATCGGCTCTGCTCATCGTTGCCGAACGCTCGGAAGTCGTAGAGCGGGCCGTGCGCAACATCGCCCGCGTTAAGCTGATCGGCCTGGATCAGATCAACGTTTTCGATCTGCTCAACGTCGATTGGGTGCTGATCACCGTTTCTGCCCTAGAGCAGCTCAAGGCCCGTTGGGGATCCGACGCTGCGCCGGCAGTTCTGGAGACTCCCTCTGAGGATGCACCTCAGGCCGACATAGCCGAAGATCAGGCCCTGCCCGGAGATGGGCCGGAAGATCAGGCCGTTCCAGAAAGCGAACACGAGGAAGCAGAGCAAACCCCAGCCCAACCTGAGGCCCAGGAAAACCAAGCTGCCCTCCAAGGACGTCCAGCAGATCCGCAGGGGCCAGAAGAGCAAACCGAAGAGCCCCAAGATCCAGCAGAAGAACTGGCTCAAGGAGCAGAGCCGTCAACGGTAGAAGAGGCCGAAGCAGCCCCAGCAGAGGAGGAAAGCGATGACTGAGAGCAAGCGGATCCTGGCCGACGTCCTGTTGCGCCCCGTCATCACCGAAAAGGCAACCGCCTTGATGGAGCAGCGCAAATATGTCTTTGAAGTGCTGCCCACCGCCACCAAGCCGCTCATCCGAGCTGCCGTCGAAGAAATGTTCCGCGTGCGAGTTACTTCCGTCAACACCCTGAAGCTCCCGCGCAAGCAACGGCGGGTGGGCCGCTTTGTGGGCTACCGCACCCGTCCCAAGCGAGCCATCGTGACCTTGGCGGAGGGAGATTCCATCACCCTCTTCCCGGACACCTGAACGCCCCTTTTGAGCTGTTGTTGTCCCGTCCCCCACCCCTACCTGAGCCATGGGCATTCGTACTCTCCGACCCTACACCCCCAGCACCCGTCACATGACGGTCTCTGACTTCGAGGAGCTGTCCCGTGACGAGAACGGCAAGCGGCCCAGACCGGAAAAGTCGCTGCTGCAATTTATTCACCGCAAGAAAGGGCGCAACAACCGTGGCGTCATCACCTGCCGGCACCGCGGTGGTGGCCACAAGCGGCTTTACCGCATCATCGACTTCCGTCGCGACAAGCGGGGGATCCCGGCGACCGTCAAAACTGTGGAGTACGATCCCAACCGTAGCGCCCACATCTGCCTGGTGGAATACGAAGACGGCGAGAAACGCTACATCCTCGCTCCCCGCAACCTACAGGTGGGATCCACCATCATGGCCGGGCCAGAGGCCCCCTTTGAGATCGGCAATGCCATGCCCCTGGAGCGGATCCCCTTGGGAACGGTGGTTCACAACGTGGAGCTGTACCCCGGTCGCGGCGGGCAGATCGTTCGCGCCGCCGGGGCTGGCGCTCAAGTGGTGGCCAGAGAAGGCAAATATGTCTCCCTCAAGCTGCCCTCCGGCGAAGTCCGCATGATCCGCGGCGAGTGCTACGCCACCATCGGCCAACTGGGCAATGTTGACCACAACAACATCAGCCTGGGCAAGGCGGGTCGCAGTCGTTGGTTGGGGCGCCGTCCTAAGGTGCGTGGCTCGGTGATGAACCCTGTGGATCATCCCCATGGCGGCGGGGAAGGGCGAGCCCCCATAGGCCGCAGTACCCCTGTCACCCCTTGGGGCAAGCCCACCCTGGGGTACAAGACCCGCAAACGCAACAAGCCCAGCAACAAATTCATCGTGCGCGGTCGCCGTCGCGGAGGCCGCCGGGACAAGGGCGGAAGGGCTGCTCAGTAGCCGCTGGCCATTCGCTCCCCGAAGCTTTTTCGACAGTGAATTGCTTATCAAACGGTTGAGGTTCTTATGGGACGTTCGCTAAAAAAAGGCCCCTTTGTGGATGCCAAGCTGCTTCTCAAGGTGGAGAAGATGAACGAGCGCAACGAGAAGCACATGATCAAGACCTGGTCGCGGGCCAGCACCATCTTGCCGGTCATGATCGGCCACACCATCGCCGTTCACAACGGCAAGCAACACGTGCCCATCTACATCACCGATCAGATGGTGGGTCACAAGCTGGGGGAATTCGTTCCCACCCGTACCTTCCGCGGTCACGCGGGGAGCGACAAAAAAGCCGCTCGCCGTTGAGAGGAATAACGAACAGGAAAGTATCGAGTAGGCAAGGAGAGGGCCATGGCCGATTCATCCCCTGAGGTTAAAGCGGTAGCCCGCTATATCCGCATGTCCCCCTTTAAAGTGCGGCGGGTGTTGGATCAGATCCGTGGGCGCACCTATGCCGATGCCCTGATTCTTTTGGAGTTCATGCCCTACGCTGCCTGTGAGCCGGTTCGTAAGGTGCTGCGCTCGGCGGTGGCCAACGCAGAGCACAACAACGGCTTGGATCCCCGGGATCTGGTGATCAGCCAGGCCTATGCTGATCAGGGGCCCGTCCTGAAACGGTTTCGCCCCCGCGCCCAAGGGCGGGCCTACCCCATTCGCAAGCGCACCTGTCACATCACCATCGCCGTCCGGCCCATAGAGGAAGCTGAAGCGGCGACGGCTTCTTAACCTCCTGTATTTCTAGCCCTTTACCCTTCAACCGACACCACCATGGGACAGAAGATCCACCCCACCGGTTTCCGCCTCGGCGTGATTAAGGAGCATCGCAGCCGCTGGTTTGCCGATCCAGCCCGCTACCCAGCCTTGTTACAGGAGGACGACCAGATTCGCACCTACCTGACCAAGCAACTGAGCAGTGCTGGTTTGGCCGATATCCAAATCGAGCGCAAAGCGGATCAAATTGACCTGGAGATCCGGGCTGCTCGCCCTGGGGTAGTTGTGGGTCGGGGCGGATCCAGCCTAGAGACTTTGCGCCAAGGTCTACAGAAAGAGCTGTCCGCGCTAGCGGGACAAAGCCCTGGTTCACGAGGTGGTGGCGAGCGAACCATTCGCATCAATGTAGTAGAGGTCACCCGTGCCGATGCCGAGGCGACCTTGTTGGCGGAAAACATTGCCCAACAGTTGGAACGGCGGATTGCCTTTCGCCGCATCGTGCGCCAGGTGATCCAACGGGCCCAGCGGGCAGGTGTACAAGGGATCAAAATCCAAATTGCCGGGCGTCTGAACGGGGCCGAGATTGCCCGCACCGAATGGACGCGGGAGGGGCGGATCCCTTTGCATACTTTGCGGGCCGACATCGACTACGCCGAGCACCTCGCCCACACCACTTTCGGCATCATCGGGGTCAAGGTCTGGGTCTTCAAAGGGGAAGTTCTGCCCGGGCAGGAACGCCACGAACAGAAGTTTCCCCTGCAACAGCCCAAACGTCGGCAGCAGCGGCGGCGGCCCACCTTTGAAGATCGCTCGGCTCAGGAGGCCTGAGGGCCAACACCGGAACGTCCAGGGATCCCTATCGCAGTTGACTTAAGGAACGGCCATGTTAAGCCCCAAACGCACCAAATACCGCAAGCAGCAGCGCGGGCGCATGAAAGGCAAAGCGACCCGTGGCAACCGCATCAACTTTGGGGAATACGGCCTTGTGGCCCTAGCACCCGCCTGGATTACAGCTCGACAGATCGAGGCCAGCCGTCGAGCCATGACCCGCTATGTTCGGCGGGGTGGCCAAATCTGGATCCGCATCTTTCCCGACAAGCCCGTTACTCAGCGAGCTGCTGAAACCCGCATGGGATCCGGCAAAGGCAACCCTGAGTACTGGGTTTGTGTCGTCAAGCCGGGCCGTATCCTCTTCGAAATGGGGGGAGTGGCAGAGCCCATCGCCCGCGAGGCCATGCGCCTTGCCGCCCAGAAGCTGCCCATTAAGGTCAAGTTTGTAACCAAAGCCGACTTTGAAAAGCCAGAGCCCGCCCAGGCAACGGCTTCAGAGGTGGCCACCAGCAGTGTATGAGGAGAGTTCAGCCATGCCCATGCCCAAAATTGCTGATGCCCGTGCTTTATCGGACGAAGAGCTGAGCAACGAAATCTACGCCGTCAAGAAAGAGCTGTTTGAGCTGCGCTTGCAGCAGGCCACGCGGCAGTTGAACCAGCCCCATCTCATCCGGCTGCGCAAACACAAGCTGGCGCAACTACTAACTGTGGAGGGAGAGCGTAAGCGGGGCAAACGCCCAACCAAGGAGGAGTAATGGCTGTTCGGGAGAAGATTGGCATTGTTGTCAGCAACAAGATGCAAAAAACGGTGGTTGTTGCTGTGGAAAATCGAGTTGCTCACCCGAAGTACGGCAAGATCGTCGTCAAGACCAAGAAGTTTAAGGCCCACGACGAGGAAAACCGCTGTCAAGAAGGGGATCTGGTGCGCATCACGGAAACCCGTCCCCTTAGCCGCACCAAGCGTTGGCAAGTTGCCGAAATCCTGAGGGAGGTGAAGAAACTATGATTCAGCAGCAAACTATGCTGACGGTGGCCGACAACACCGGTGCTCGCAAGATGATGTGCATTCGCGTGCTGGGCAGCAGTGGCCGTCGCTACGCCAGCTTGGGCGACGTGATCATCGGCGTCGTCAAAGATGCCTTGCCCAACATGCCCGTCAAAAAATCCGATGTTGTCAAGGCTGTTGTCATCCGCACCGTCGATACGGTACGTCGCCCCGACGGCATGTGCATCCGCTTCGACGACAACGCCGCCGTGATCATCAACAACGACGGCAATCCCCGTGGAACTCGTGTTTTCGGCCCTGTAGCCCGTGAGCTGCGGGAGAAAAACTTCACCAAGATCATCTCCCTGGCCCCGGAGGTACTCTGATGGTTCGCCCCCTCAAACCCAGCCAAATTCGGCGCTTAGTTCGGCGACCGGGCATTCGCAAGCACCGCAACAGCCTGCGCTACAAAATGCGTATCAAGCAAGGGGATACCGTGCAGGTGATCTCCGGCGATGACAAAGGCAAAATCGGCGAGGTGCTGCGCGTTTTTCCCGAACGCAACATGGTTTTGGTGGAAGGGGTTAACATTGTTACCTACCACCGTAAACCCCAGCGAGAAGGGGAAAGTGGCCGAATTGAGACCAAGGAAGCTCCCATTCCCGTCTGCAAAGTGATGGCCTATTCCAAGAAGCAGGAGGTGGCCAGCCGTATCGGCTATCAAATCACCGCCGATGGTCGCAAGGTTCGCGTCCTTAAGAAAACGGGTGAGATTCTCGACTAAGCTTTTGATCCCTTTCCATCATTGGTTTGGCTCTGACCCAGCCCAGAGCCGCAAGGAGAAGCCACCATGCCCCAACGTCTGCAAATCCTCTACAACACCGTCATCGTCCCCAAGCTGCAAAAGGAGTTGGGCTACACCAACATCCATCAGGTGCCCCGCCTGGAGAAGATCGTCATCAACCGCGGCTTGGGGGAAGCTTCCCAAAATGCCAAGGCTCTGGAATCCTCCATTGCCGAGATCAGCGCCATCACCGGTCAGCGTCCGGTGATCACCCGCGCCAAAAAGGCAATTGCCAGCTTCAAGATTCGCAAGGGCATGCCGGTTGGCCTGATGGTAACCCTACGGCGGGAGCGCATGTATGCGTTTTTGGATCGCCTGATCAACATTGCTCTGCCCCGTATCCGTGACTTCCGCGGTGTCAGCCCCAAGGCCTTTGATGGACGAGGCAACTACACCCTCGGCATCCGTGAACAACTGATTTTTCCCGAAATCAACTATGACTCTGTGGATCAGTTGCGAGGTATGGATATCTCCATTGTGACCACTGCTAAAACCGATGAAGAGGGCCGTGCCCTGCTCAAAGCCTTTGGCATGCCCTTTGCCTCTTAGCTTTGCCCACCCTGAGTTTCCTTGATTGATCTTCCGAGGAGCACTGATGGCCCACACCAACGACACGATCGCCGATATGCTCACCCGCATTCGCAATGCCACCATGGCTCGGCACGAGTCGGTGGCAGTTCCGGCCACCCGCATGACCCGCAGCATCGCTCGCGTTCTTCATGAGGAAGGGTTCGTCAGCGAATGGAAGGAGGAGGGAGAAGGGATCCAAGCCCGAGTGGTGTTGCGATTGAAGTACAAGGGCAAAGGCCGCAACTGCAGGCCCATCATCAATGGCTTAAAGCGGGTGAGCCGACCCGGCCTGCGGGTTTACCGCAACCACAAAGAGCTGCCCCGAGTGCTGGGAGGAATTGGGATCGCCATCATCTCCACCTCCAACGGCATCATGACCGACCGGGAGGCTCGTAAGCAGGGCATTGGTGGTGAAGTCCTCTGTCTTGTCTACTAGACCTTAAGTTTTCTCTGGTCAGGAGTTTTTCCCATGTCCCGTATCGGTAGACGCCCCATCGCCCTTCCTGCCAAGGTGGAGATCCAGATCGACGGCCAACACATTGCAGTGAAAGGCCCGAAAGGTCAACTGTCCCGCAGTTTGCCGCCCTTGATCACAGTCCAGCAAAACGCTCAGATGCTCACGGTCAGCCGTCTCAACGATTCTCGTCCTGCCCGCCAACTGCACGGCCTCTGCCGCACCTTGGTCGCCAACATGGTAGACGGAGTGTCCAAGGGATTTGAGCGGCGGCTGGAATTGGTGGGCGTGGGCTACCGGGCTGCCATCCAAGGCAGCAAGTTGGTTTTGAACGTCGGCTACAGTCACCCTGTGGAGATCCCCTTTCCCCCCGGCATCCAAATTGCCGTTGAGGGAAACAACATCATTGTTGTCTCAGGCACAGATAAAGAACTGGTGGGCAATACTGCCGCCCGCATCCGAGCGGTCCGGCCTCCGGAGCCCTACAAGGGGAAAGGGATCCGTTATCTAGGGGAACAAGTTCGCCGCAAGGCGGGTAAATCCGGGAAAGCGAAGAAGTAAATAGCCCATTGCGAAAGCGGGACGGAGTCCTATGAAAACCAGCCGCAAAATCACCACCCAACGTCGTCATCGACGCATTCGCCGCAAGGTCTTTGGCACTGCCGAGCGGCCTCGCCTGGCCGTGTTTCGCTCCCATCGACACATCTACGCCCAGGTGATCGACGATGTAGCCCAGCATACCTTAACCTCCGCCTCTACCTTGGACAGGGAGCTGCGCGAAAAATTCAAAGAAACCGGGACAGCCACTCAAGAAGCGGCTGCCTTGGTGGGCCGCTCAGTTGCTGAACGAGCCTTACAGATGGGCATTTCCCGCGTGGTTTTCGATCGGGGGGGCAAGCTCTATCACGGGCGCGTTCAGGCTTTGGCAGAAGCTGCCCGAGAAGCAGGATTACAGTTCTAGCTACTGAGGACATAGCACATGGCTGAGCAGAGGGAACGTCGCAGAAGCAAAAAAAACCGCGAAGAGCAACCCACGGAGTGGCAAGAGCGGGTCATCCAGATTCGCCGCGTCACCAAGGTGGTCAAGGGCGGCAAGAAGTTGAGCTTCCGCGCTGTGGTGGTGGTCGGCAACGAGCGGGGCCAAGTCGGGGTTGGCGTGGGCAAAGCCAACGATGTGATCGGAGCAGTGCGCAAGGGAGTTGTGGACGGTAAAAAACACCTGATTGAGGTGCCCCTCACCAAAGGTTTGTCCGTACCCCATCCCATGCAGGGGGCAGGCGGCGGTGCCACTGTCTTGGTCATGCCAGCAGCTCCCGGCACAGGCGTCATCGCAGGGGGGGCAGTCCGCACCGTTCTGGAGCTGGCGGGTGTACGCAACAGCTTGGCCAAGCAACTGGGATCCAGCAACCCCCTTAACAATGCCCGTGCTACCATCGATGCGCTGCGGCGGATGCGTACCTTTAAGCAGGTGGCCCAAGACCGAGACATCGATGTGCGCCGCCTATTGGGCAAGTGATGGACAGGTGATATTGAGCAAGTGAGCTAGAGGTAGACATGCGACTGAAAGACATTCGGCCTCAAGCAGGTTCGACGGGGCGGCGGCGGCGCCTAGGTCGTGGCGTCTCTGCTGGACAGGGAGCCTCCTGTGGCAAGGGGATGCGGGGGCAAAAGGCCCGCAAGGGGGGCAGTACACGACCCGGCTTTGAAGGGGGGCAAACTCCCCTCTACCGGCGTTTGCCCAAGCTTAAGCATTTCCCTCGCTACAGGCGGCGTCTGGAATACACCCTGGTTAACCTGCGCGCCTTGGCGGATCTGCCTGCCGGCAGCGAGGTCAGCCTGGAAAGCCTGATGGAACGAGGGATCGTCACCACCAACGATGGCCCGCTGAAGATCTTGGGAGATGGGGAAGTCAGCGTGCCCCTGACGATCAGGGCGGCGGCCATTACTGCTTCAGCCAAAGTCAAGGTCGAGGCAGCCGGAGGTCGGGTGGAGATTTTGGGATCCTAAACCCCTTCTTCCCGTTGCTCTGGCCGGCTTCTGCCGGGTGGCGCTGAGTTGCACTTTTTTGATTTTGCTTTGATTTTGCCGACTGCTCCACCAGCAGCGTAGAGTGGTAGATAGCTAACCTTGCCCTTTGCTCCCGCGAGATTCTCTTCCCTATGGTTGACACACGAGGTTCCGCCCCCTCTGCCCAAGAGACCTTTATGCAGATGGCTATGGCCTCTGGCCTGCGCAGCCGTCTGTTTCTCACCTTGGGCTTGCTGCTGTTGGTCAGACTGGGCATTTACATCCCCATTCCCAGTATCGATCGGGCCCGCTTTGCTGCCGAAGCTGCCAACAGCCCTGTGTTTGGCTTGCTGGATGTCTTCTCCGGCGGGGGGATTTCTGCTTTGGGAATTTTCGCCCTTGGGATCCTGCCCTTCATCAATGCCTCAATTATCATGCAGTTGCTGGTCTCGGCCATTCCAGCCTTGGAGAACCTGCAGAAAAACGAGGGAGAACAGGGGCGGCGGCAGATTTCTCAGTACACCCGCTATGTCACCTTGGTTTGGGCCATCATCCAGGGCATTGGCATTTCCTTTTGGGTGCGGGAGTTTGCCAGTACCACCAATGAGTTGGCCTTCATGGCCTCCACCACCCTGGCTCTGGCGGCGGGATCCCTGTTTGTGATGTGGCTGGGAGAGATGATCACGGAGAAAGGGGTGGGAAGTGGCCCTTCGCTCTTGATCTTCGTCAACATTGTTGCCACTCTGCCCCGTGCCCTCGGACAGACTATTAGCCTGGCCCGTGCCGATAGCAGCACCATCGGTGGCATCTTGCTGTTGCTGGCAATCTTTTTGGTCACCATTGTCGGCATTGTCTTTGTCCAAGAAGGCAGCCGCAAGATCCCTATCGTCTACGCCAAGCGCCAGGTGGGCAACAAGCTGTTCCGCGAGCAGAAAAGCTATCTGCCTCTGAGGCTAAACCAAGGGGGGGTGATGCCGATCATCTTTGCCTACTCGGTGATGTCCCTGCCTCTGGCCCTGGCCCAGTACACCCAAAACCTGACTTTGGTGCAAGTGGCCAACTTCCTATCCCCCACCTCCTGGTTCTACATTCCTTTTTATTTCGTGCTGATCCTCTTCTTCAGCTACTTCTACGCCTCTTTGCTCATCAACCCGGTGGATCTGGCTCAAAACTTGAAGAAGATGGGGGCCAGCATTCCAGGGGTACGCCCGGGCAAGGCCACTGCCGAGTATGTCGAAGGGATCCTCAACCGGCTGACGCTGCTGGGGGCTTTGTTCCTGTGCGCGGTGGCCATCATCCCGACGACGGTGGAACGGGCAACCGGCATCACCACTTTCCAAGGTTTGGGGGCGACCTCGCTGCTGATTTTGGTGGGGGTGGCGATCGAGACCTCCAAGCAGATCCAGACTTATGTCATCTCACAACGCTACGAAGGGATGGTCAAACAGTAGTGCCGAGGTTGATCTTTCTGGGGCCGCCGGGGGCGGGCAAAGGTACACAGGCGGAGCGGCTGGCGGCCATTTACCACACGCCCAAAATTTCCACAGGCGATCTGTTGCGGGCCGAGGTGAAAGCCCAAACGCCCCTGGGGTGCCAGGCCAAGGTTTACATGGATGCGGGAGAGCTGGTGCCCGACGAGGTGCTGATCGGAATGGTGAAGGGGCAGTTGCAGCAATCTCCAGAGCAGGGCTGGATCCTAGATGGATTTCCTCGCACCTTAGCCCAGGCAGAGGCCTTGGAAGAGCTGCTGCAAGAGCTGGGCCAAGATTATGACTACGTCCTCAACTTGGAGGTGCCGGATGAGGTGGTGGTGGCCCGGCTGCTGGCCCGGGGCAAGGAACAGGGGCGCAGCGATGATGCGGATCGGTCGGTGATTCTCAAGCGTCTGGGGGTCTATCGGCAGCAGACGGCTCCCCTAATTGATTTTTATGAGGCCAAGGGGCGCTTGCAGCGGGTCAACGGCAACCAGCCGATGGAATCCGTACAGGAACATCTGCAGGCTCTTTTGGAAGGCTTCAGGAGGACGACGTGATCAGAGCAGGAGCTGGAAATCCCTCCCAGCGGCGGGGCATGCAGCTTATTGAGATCAAATCTCGCCGCGAAGTGGAGAAAATGCGGCGGGCCGGTCGGGTGGTGGCCCAAGTATTGCAGGAGATCGCGGAGCGCCTAGAGCCGGGCTGGACTACGGCAGATATCGATACCTATGCTGAGAGACGGGTGGCCCAACTCAATGCTTTGCCCAGTTTCAAGGGCTACTACGGCTTTCCCGCCTGCGTTTGTGTCAGTGTCAACCATGAGGTGGTGCACGGGATCCCCAGTCCCCGTAAAGTGGTGCAGCCGGGAGATGTGGTCAAAGTGGATTTTGGTGCCATCGTCGAGGGCTGGCATGCGGATTCCTGTATCACCATCGGCCTGGAACCCCTGAGCGACGCAGCTCGGGATCTGATCGATACTGCGGCCAAAGCCCTGCAGACGGGCATCGACTGTGTGTGCCACGGCGTTTGGCTTCAGGATGTCTCGGGTGCCATTGAAGATTACATCGAGGGGCGGGGCTATTCTGTGGTGAAGCAGTATGTTGGTCACGGGGTGGGGCGCAACCTGCACGAGGAGCCGCAGTTTCCCAACTATCGCACCCGCGATCTGCCCAATCCCAAGCTGCGCTCCGGCATGACAGTGGCCATTGAGCCGATGGTGAATGCGGGGGGAGAGGCAACCCGAGTGTTGCCAGACCAATGGACGGTGGTCACAGTAGATGGCTCTTGGTCAGCTCAGTTTGAGCACACGGTCTTGGTCACCGAGTCTGGAGCAGAAATTTTGACCGATCGCACGCCTTTTCAGTCCTAAGGGATCCCCTGATGAAGGACTGCAACAGTTAGGATAGAAGAGGTGGAGCATATTTTCATTTCTTAACAGCGCGTGTCGTCGCGGCTGTGGAGTGTCGTCCTATTTGTCGTGTCGTTTTTGGGAGGGTTCATTGTCTAAGGAAGATGCCATTGAAATGGAGGGGGTCGTTACGGAATCCCTGCCCAACGCCATGTTCCGAGTGGATCTGGACAACGGCTTCAACGTGCTCGCTCATATCTCCGGCAAAATTCGCCGCAACTACATCAAGATCTTGCCCGGCGACCGGGTTAAGGTGGAGCTGAGCCCCTATGACCTCAACAAAGGGCGCATCACCTACCGCCTTAAGAAAAAGTAGGTTCCCTAGCTGGGCTGCTGAGGATGAAAGAGCTGAGCCAAGTTCTCAAGATCGGGCTCTGGACTACTGTCGGCGGGTTGGGTGCTCTAGCCGTTTTCAACGCTTGGATCTCTTCCCAAACTCAGCCTCTGCAGAGCCTGCTGCCGGGAGAGGAAAGGCATCACTTCTGGCGCGGCCATCGCCTGTTTTACAAGGTCATGGGATCCGGCCAGCCGTTGTTGCTGGTGCACGGCATTGGGGCAGGCTCCTCCAGCTATGAGTTTCGTGCCATTATGGCGGAGCTGGGGCAGCACTATCAAGTCTATGCTCTGGATTTGTTGGGGTGGGGCAACTCAGAACGTCCAGATTTGGAGTACACCGGCAGTCTCTACGCCGAGATGATCGGGGATTTTGTCCAGGAGGTGATCGGGCGACCCTGTCACGTCATTGCAAACTCTCTCTCGGCAGGGTTTGCGCTGCGCTCGGCCCGTCTACAACCCCACCATTGGCAGAAGCTGTTGCTCATCGCCCCTCTGGGAGACAACAGCCTCATCCCCGATGCCCTCGGGATCCCTTTGGCCCAGATTGCCTATGGATTCCTCAGCCTGCCCGTTCTGGGGTTGGCCTTCTACAACGGCATCACCGCCCCCTGGAGTGTACGCTTGTTTACAGAGCAGAGCTTGTTCTCCCCCAGCTACGCCCTGGATGAGGCGGTGGTGGACTACTATTACCAGGCAGCTCACCAAGCGGGGGCTCAATTTGCCCCCCGTTCTTTTCTCACCGGCAAGCTCAACTTGCCCATCGAAGACGACTTTCGCGTGGTGACCAAGCCCATGGTTCTGGTCTGGGGAGAACAGAACCGCCTCACCGGCCCAGAACAGGCAGAGCGATATCGCACCTTGCGCCCGGAGGTGCCGATTTACCGATTGCCGGGGGCTGCTTTTCCGCACATTGAAGCGCCGCAGACCTTTTTGTCGGTGGCTTTGCGCTTCTTGGCCGAAGCCGATCCTGCCCTGCCGGGATAGACAGATGGGGGATCCCTTCACCCCTTGGAAGAAAACAGCTGGGGATTGACGCAAGAAGCAGCCCTGACATCAGGGGGAACGACCGTACTCTCGGCTGACGCGACCACCCCCAGCCACTTCCCTGAGGGGAAAGGGGAGTTGATACAAGCCCGGCAACTCAAGTGGGCTCCCCGGCCTTATCTTCCCAGGGATCACCATCCACAGGAGTGGAGCTGGAAGGAGGAGGGGCAGGCTCAGAAGGAGGGGCCTCTTCTTTGGCATACTCCTGTTCCCAAGCCGGTTGTTCGGGGGCGGGTGCGGGCTCAGGCGGGCGTGGACGCACAGGCTGCGGCTCAGGTTCAGGCTCTTCTTCTGCGTAAACGTCTTCTTCTTCGGCTTCGTATTCCTCGTCGTATTCTTCTTCGTAATCTTCCTCGACGGCGGAACTCTCGACAGCACTGGGCAGGGCAGGAGCAGGGCTAACTCCGGCTTCCCAAGGGGGCTTGCCGATTCCCAGGGTTTCCAAAATCCCCTTGGCCAGTTGGGTTAGGCGGGTCTCGGCGCCATCGGCAACAATAAGGCGATCCCCGCCCACAGAGACAATCTCATCGGTGGAGAGCAGATAGGTGCTGAGGATGAAGCCGGGTAAAAAGGTGAGGCCAAGGTTGGAGAGCACCAAGCCCGTGATGATGCCGGAGACGGAGTTGAACTCAAAATCCTTAACT
This sequence comes from Synechococcus sp. W60.1, assembly GCF_047461575.1. Classification (NCBI taxonomy): domain Bacteria; kingdom Bacillati; phylum Cyanobacteriota; class Cyanophyceae; order Synechococcales; family Synechococcaceae; genus Synechococcus; species Synechococcus sp. W60.1. The sequence continues at coordinate 94,316 of NZ_JANSHL010000010.1, forward strand.
TTGCCGAGGCGGATCCCTTCTTCGGTTACCACCTCGCTGCCAACCACGCGACTCAGGCCCTCCAAATCCAAGTTATCGAAAACTTCTTCGCTGGGGACAAGAACTGCATCCTGACCCAACGCTGTTACTTGCCGCAGCTCCATCAAACGGGGGGATCCGGCAAGGGCTTTTTCCAGCACCCCCAGCACCAGAACCTGCTTGGCTTCCAGATCCGCCCAAACTTCGCTGACTACCCCAAGCCGGGCTGCGTTGCCCTGGCTGATCACCTGCGTTCCCAGAACCTGTGACCGCCGACGAACCTCTGATCGCACCAGCGCAACAGATCCTTTCCCAGTCGTCATGATGGTTTCCCCGTCGTAAGTCAAAACGTTCCCGTTGTTGGGCTGCGTGTCTGACACAGTTCGCCAGAATTAAGTAAGTTAATAGTACCACTGCCTGTCTCCTCCCTCGCGGGCTGCCCAGGTGGGATCCCGGCCAATCTGCCTGCTCCAGGCCAGAAACTGCTCTGCCATCGCGCCCAGGGAATAGTGCTCTTCTGCCCGTTGCCGACAGCGGCTCCTGTCGATGTGATCTAGGCGCTCTACAGCCTCTGCCAAAGCTGCCACGTTGTCCGGCTCGACGATCCAGCCGGTTTCTCCATCGCTGACAATTTCCGCGGGCCCACCCCGGCGGTAGGTAATCACCGGCACGCCACAGGCCAAAGCTTCCACCGCCACCAAGCCAAAGGCCTCCACCCACTTGGGGGTCATGATCAAGGCTGAGCATTGCCCCAAGATCCGCTGCATTTGCGGGGTGGGCAAAAACCCTCGGTAATCCAATTGGGCATGCGGGTACTGCTCTTGGATCTGCTGCCAGTAGCCTGGCTCTTGCAGGTGGCCTAGGATCACCACCGGCCTTCCCGTCTTCTCGGCTAGGGCAGCACAGTCTTCCAGGCCCTTTTCGGAGGCAATGCGCCCAATCCAACACAGGGATCCATTCCCCTGGGGCACAAAGTCGTAGAGGCGCAGATCCACCCCGCAGGGCAGATAGACAAAGGGATCCCGACCTGCCGCCATCTCGGCTCGGGCAAAGGCAAAGGTCTGGGCTTGCGCCCGCGAATGCACCGCCAGCCGACCAGGGTAGCGATGGGCAATGTGCTCTAGAGCCTGATCGACGGCATCGCTGAGGGATCCCATGCTAACAATGTGGGCCACCGGGGTGCGGAAAAAATCCGTCAAATAAAACGAGAGCCAATCGTAGCTCCAGTTCACGATTAGATCGAACTGATCTTGCAGGTGGGCAGCCCGCTGCCACAGGTTGGCCAGCAGAGAGGGGGTGTGGATCAGAACCGGCTGATCGCGGCGCTGGGTTTGCGCATAGGCCGGGGGAAGGCCCGCCACCGGCTCGATCACCTCCTCCGGCAACTCCGCCATTCGGGATCCCACAGGGGCCAACACCCGCACTTGGGATCCCATCTGGAGTAAGACACGCGTCAGGTTGGCAAGATTGAGCTCCACACCACCACCGGCCCCGGATCCCAGAGGTCCAACAGGGGTGGAGAGGAACAGATAGCGGTAGGGACGAGCCATAGGGAGAGCCTCGGTAGCTCAGCCCATTGTCTTCTCAATCCGGATACCCGACTCCTTTTGCCTGGCCTCAAAGCCCACAGCCTGCCCAGAACTTTATGAGGCTTTGGCTACAAAAATTTCTCCCTTCTCCACCTTGACCTTGTAGATGGCCAGGTCTGCCTTGGCCGGGCCACGGGTACGGCTGCCATCGGCAGCAAAAGCCGAGCCATGACAGGGGCAGACAAAGTTCTCCCCCCGCCAGTTCACATCACACCCCGCATGGGGACAGGCGGCATCCAAAGCCAGCAGAGAATCTTCTTTTTGCGGATCCCCGACCAGCCAGAGGGTGGCGGTGTTTTTCCCAAAGGCGTTTTCCACCTTGAAGGGGCCATCTTTGAGATCGGCCAGGGTGGCAACTTTCACAAACTCCGGCTCAGAAGCCTTAGAGCCAGAAGCAGTTCCCTGGGCCAGGGCAAAACGGCGCCGGGTAAACCCAGGTAACCAACCCACCAACGAGCCAAAACCGAGAGCCAGCCAGCGAAGAAAACCACGACGATTGTTGTACATGGCCATGTGTCCTTGGAGGTGTGCGAAATGTAGGTCATGAGCCAGCAAAAGACCGGCCCCTTCAGAAGGGATCCCCGTACAAATGCTGCCCTTAACATTTTGTTACACCGGAACAGTTTCGGCCAGGGCCAAGCCGCACTTTTTCCGGCTAGAGTACGCAGCAGCAGGCATCTTGGTTGCTTCATTGATTTGGCCGATGGGATGGGATCCCTTCCGGCTGTTGTACGCCTGGAGCCTAGGGTCGGGAGGTAAACAGCTCAGCAACCGTGCAGACAAAGCCGGGCAACAGGGGAGAAGACAACGCATCCTGAGCCAACAGCGTTTCTACCAAGACCAACTGGGCCTGTTGTCTGCGATACACCTCTACTCTCTGAGCCAACCGATCGACGATCCAGTACTCTTGCACCCCATGCACAGAGTAGAGTTTCCGTTTTGCCAAGCGGTCTCGATCCTCATGAACTTTTCCAGGTGATAGGACTTCAACCACCAGCTCAGGGGCACCCCGAAAATGTCCTGCTTCATCTTGAATCTGGGACAGCCGCTCATAACTAACCCAAACAACATCGGGAGATACATTATCAAATTCGGAAAAGAGGATCCCTGGCATGATTGAGGGTTCTCCCAATCCTGTTTCTAGCGACCACCGATGCAGTGCGGAGAACAAACACCCGATAATGTGCTGATGTTTGTGATGAGGAGAGCGAGTCACCAGCAGTTCTCCGTCGATGATCTCGTAGCGGATCCATTCATTCTCTGGCAGAGCCTCGATGTCTCGAGTAGTCCAGCGTACCTCTGTGGCAGTCATTAGCTGTCCCTGTAGCGATGGATGATGCTATGCCTAGGGCACCCTGCTGCTATACCTACGGCACTGCGCCGACAACTGCAACGCTGTCGCAACGGCGGAAACCACACTTGGCGTAGCCAAATCTTAACCCAGGATCCCGTTCACAGAAGCGGGACGGAGTCCTCCCTCTCTGGCCACGACGGCTCAATGGATAGAGGTTCTCTAGAGCTGGACTATTGGCTGCGCTATCGTGTGGGGCTAGTTGGGATAGATGCGCAAGCGGCGGTTGGGCTCTTCGCCAAAGCTTTGGGCCCGCAGGTGGTAATGTTCCACCAACTGGTGTTGGAGCTTGCGGATCAGAGGCGAACGGGGCAAAAGTTCCACCGGCTGAGACTTGGGAATGACAATTTGCTCCACCGCCAGGCGGGCTTCTTCCAGAGCTTCGGTTTCATCGCCTGAGCTGGCGCGAATGAACAGCTCCAGGTCGGAATCGGATCCCTCTTCGCTTTCAATGTTGAGAATATGGCGCAGGGCGCGAGCCAGGGCAATCAGAGTATTGGCCTTGACGGTGTGAATCGGGATCTGGCGGGAGTGGGCCATCTGCTGGATCTTGGAACGGCTACGCACTTGGGATCGCAAGGCCAAGACAATGTCTGCCTCGTCTAGATCTTTGGTGACATCCGCCGACAGTTTCAGGGTTTGGATCACCTGCTCCAGGTAGAAGCGGCTCACTCCGTAGGGGTAGATCATCAGCGGCCCATCCGGATTCTGCTGCCGTCCTGTCGGGGCTAGGGCGGATCCCTCCCAGTCCAAATCTTCTTCTTCGTCAGAGCCGGATTCTACTCTGGATTCGGCCACCACCTGAGCGGCAGGACGGGATCCCGCTGGCGTTAGCGGGACGGAGTCCTCTCGCCTCTCCAGGAGCAAACCCGATTCTCCTTGCTGCTGCGAGCGACTTTCAAGCGGCTCTGAAGGCAGAGCTTCCATCCGTCCAGAGCGTTGCCATCCTCCCCGCTCCCGTGCTGCGGAGATTGTGCTGCCGGCAGGGGGCCATTGGGGGCCAGATAGAGCCGGGCGCCCGTTTGCGCCAGCGGTGCTCCGCACTATCACCACCTGGCCGTGTTCGTCTAAACTGCGGGTTTGGGTCAGCGGCTCGCGGTTGCGCAAGAGGCGATCCACAGTGGCGGCCACATCTTCGTGGATGACCCAGCGGGATCGCTCCAGCATCTCTATGGCAATCTCAAACGTGGGGGGGGCTTTGCGCTCCAACACACTCTTCTGAGAGCCCCGTCGCCGCGCCTCTTCATCTCCCAGGGTGACCGATTGGATCCCGCCCACCAAGTCGGAGAGGGTGGGATTTTTGATCAGGTTGTCGATGCGGTTGCCATGGGCGGTGGCCACCAGTTGTACCCCCCGCTCGGCAATGGTACGAGAGGCCAAAGCTTCCAGTTCAGTGCCGATCTCGTCGATAACTACCACTTCGGGCATGTGGTTTTCCACTGCCTCGATCATCACCTTGTGCTGCAGCTCTGGGCTGGCCACCTGCATCCGTCTGGCCCGACCAATACCCGGATGGGGCACATCGCCATCGCCGGCAATCTCGTTGGAAGTGTCGATAATAACCACTCGTTTGCCCAGCTCATCGGCCAGCACACGGGCAATTTCCCGCAGGGCCGTGGTTTTGCCCACCCCTGGTCGGCCTAGCAACAGCATGGAGCGCCCCTGTTCCACCAAGTCGCGGATCATGCTGATCACGCCGATAACGCAGCGACCCACCCGGCAGGTGAGGCCAATGATCGTGCCTTGGCGGTTGCGAATGGCACTGATCCGGTGCAGGGTAGAGGCAATGCCTGCGCGGTTGTCACTGCTGAACTCTCCAACCCGGCTGATCACCTGATCCAAGTCGGCCCGGGTGATCACGTCTTCTGAAAGGTAATCGGCAAAGCCGGGGAAGCGGGCTTCGGGACGGCGGCCCAAATCCAGCACCACCTCCACCAATCGATCCAGGTGAGGATGCTGTTCTAGGCGCTCGCGAATTGGAGCAGGCAGGATATCCAAAAGCTTGCTCAGGTCGTCGCTGTATTGAACCTGGCCGGGAAAGCCGGTACGTTCACGTAAGCGGTGCGGAGCACTTTCCGGATCCATCGACGGACTTGGGGTTGAGGGCTGTACGGGGAAACTCATGGCTGAGCAACGTCGTTAAACGCAGGAAAAACAGGTTTGCCTAAAAGCAACGGATCGCCGCTTTACTTGCTGCACCAACTGCTTGGCCAACGGGATCCCTGCCACCAATCCAGGATTCCATCCTGACTCCGATGAGCTGTGAGCTGGCTCTTCCAGATAGGCTGACACCAACTGTCGCGCATAGCTGCCGAAGGCTACCCCCGCCACCGGCCACCGGGGATCCAACAGCGGCACCGTTTGGGCGTTGGTTCCTCCTGCCAATTGCACATAGCCGGGCAGGCCCATGTTCAGCACCTTCTCGGCCAATTTCAGGGTGGCTTTGCCGGTGCCAGCTCCGATATCGCCACTCATAGGCCGGCCATCCACCTGCCAGATCAACACTTCCGGCAAGGGATCCATAAGAGCCAGCAAATCCCTTAAGTAAGCCTCTAGGCCCGGGCCATCGTTAAAGCTAATTGAGATTGCCTGGAGCTGAGGTAGCCAGGGCTTCAGGGATCCCCACAATTGCTCGAATGACCTCTGGCGACCGATGCAGGTGTGGATCTCCACCGCCTGAATGCCCAGCTCGACCAAAGGCGGCAAAACTTCTGACAGAGCCACTTGGTAGCCGAAGGTAGCAATGCGCCGGTGGGGGCAAACCGGCTCACAGCGCCCACAGCCGTAGCACAGCTCTGTCTGGATGTGGACTTGAGCAGGAAGGGCTGCCTGGATCAAAGCATGAGGGGGACAAACTGCCAGACAAGGCTGAGGACAGTCGGCAGGACAAACAGGAGCCGTCAGCACCGCCTTGCGGAAATGGACGTCTTCGCCGTCATTGACGCTGACCATCAACCAAGGGAACCCCGCCTGGGGATCTTCGGCTTGTGCCCGTTGGATCCCTTCTTGAGCGGCCCGCACAATGGCCGGATCGGCAGCAACATCAATGCAATCTGCCCCGGCCAGCGTGTAAAGGAAAGCCAGCTCCCGAACCGAGGGCAAGTGGTGGAAACTTGCGCCGCAGATCAGCTTAAACCAAGTACCCTGTTGCAGCGAGGCGGTTGGCAAGGTCACAGACACGAGAAACCGCTAGCAGGATGGGGATCTGAGCCGCAGGCCATCTACTTGAGATGGTAGCAAAGAAATTTCCAGGATCCTGAAGAGAGGTTCAGGCGCTCTGCAGAGGTTGCCAACGAATTGACCGTTCTCGGCCCAGTTCCACCACAAACTTCACTCCCTTGTCTTCCCGACTCAGCTTCACCAGGTAGGAGAGTTCCTGTTGGCTGAACACATGCCCTTCGTAAAACCAGAACACCAACCCCTTAGCTTTTGGGGGCAAGGTGGCCCGATACTGCTCGATCAACGCGGGAAAGAAATAGGTGCGCCGCTCCGATTTGCCCAATGTGGCAGGCCGTACCCCATGAATGCGCGTCAAATAGCTGGCCAGATCCCCGATTCCCTTACTGGAGAGGGTGACCACCTCATACCCAGCTCCGCGCAGCCGCCGCAGGTAGTGCCCTTCGGATCCCCCTTCTGGGGTTACAAAGATGGCCAAAGCCCCAGATTGCTCCAGTTGCTGCACAAACTTTGCACCTGAGCCGACCAGCAGCATAGGAAGAACTCCATTACTCGTCTAGGGTTGGACAAGCAGCCCACCTGCGCTCATTGTAACGGGATGGCGCCTGAAGCTGGGGATAGAAGCTGCCAATGGAACCCATAGAATACTGGCTATCTCCCTGTTTTGCAGAAGGGAGCGTAAAGAAGGGTTAAGATACGGGTAACCTGCTTGCAGGTCTCAACCCACAGGTGGCGGACAAAGGCGGATGGATCCCTCTGAGCAGGGATCGCCTCCCTGTCACTCACACAGCGACGACAGATGAACCTCACGATGCGACGACGCGAGCTATTGACCTCGGCAGTGGCCGGGTTCGTCACAGCACCCCTCAGCTTAGCAGGAGAGCAAAGAGCAATGGCCCAACAGACTTATCCCTTCACCAAAACCGACGCCGAGTGGCGGCAACTGCTCACCGAAGAGCAATACTATGTGCTGCGCCAAGAGGGCACTGAGCCCCCCTTCCGCAACGCTTACTACGACAACAAAGCCCCAGGTATCTATGTCTGTGCCGGCTGTGGTCAGGAGCTGTTTTCCTCGGCGGCCAAGTACGACAGTGGCACCGGTTGGCCCAGCTTTTGGGAGCCGATTGCTCCTCATGTGATCGGCACCAAGACGGACTGGAAATTGTTTGTGCCCCGCACGGAAGTCCACTGCTCTAACTGCGGTGGGCATCTGGGGCATGTGTTTCGGGATGGCCCCCCACCCACGGGTTTGCGCTACTGCATCAATTCTGCTGCCCTCAAGTTCATCCCAGCCACCACTTAGAAATCCTCTTGGCTCCAGCTAAAACTGAGCCGCCTGTCTGGGTGAGCCTATGTCGGACTACACGTTCCTGGATGCTGCTTCGATTCTGCTGCGGGAGGGCCTGGAAGCTCTCTTGGTGCTGGTGGCACTGCTGGCCCTTATGAGCAAGAGCGGGCAATCGGCTCAGAAGCGCTGGGTGTGGATAGGGGGATCCGCGGGCTTGCTGGCAGCGGTGATGCTCGGTCTGCTGGTGAAGCTGTTTTTCCAGCAGATGCTCACCCACACGCGGCAAGAGGTGCTGGAAGGGATCACCGGGCTGGCGGCAGCAGGTTTGTTGTTTTCGGTCAGCCTTTGGTTGCACCGCCGGGCTGCAGTGGTTTCTTGGCAAACCTTTGCGCGGGAACAGGCGCAGGCGGCACTGGCCACGGGTCAGGTTTTTTCCTTGGCTTTTCTGGCCTTTGTGGCGGTGTTTCGCGAGGGGGCGGAAACGGTGCTGTTTTATGTGGGGTTGGCCTCTTCCCTCTCGGCAAAAGATTTTTGGGCGGGGATCGGCCTGGGATCCCTGGTGTTGGTGGCACTGGCGATCTTGCTGCTGCAGGTGGGGCTGAAATTGCCGCTGGGAGTTTTTTTCCGGGGCCTGAGTCTGCTGGTTTTCTATTTGGGCTTTAAGTTTTTGGGCAGTGGCCTGCACGCTCTGCAGGTGGCGGACTGGCTGCCCATCACCCCCCTGGTCGGGATCCCAAAGCTGCGCTGGCTGGGCATATATCCCACTTGGCAGACGCTGCTCCCCCAACTGCTGCTGCTGGGAATAGCCTTCGCCTTGTGGGTGGGGCAATGGCTGCGAGCTGATCCGGCTCGAAAGCTTTCTTCGTGAAAAACGTTCTCCACGAGCCCTGTGGATTCCACCAGCCTTGAGCTTGATGAGTCCTGGTTTTGGTTTCGATGGATGGCAACCAAAAGGCTGCACCCAGTCACGCCTTCCAACCCAGAAAAGCAAGACCCACCGGATAAGGATCCGGCAGGCTGCTGGATTTTGTCAGGAACCCCAAGCCTAGATCCCCATCGATCCCTAGGGAATCGACAGAGATCATCTACACCGTAGACTTCCCGAGAATCAGGTATCGTAGACCCGGCATTCAACAGCATCTGGGTTTTCAGCGCAGTGCTGCTCTAGGCTGCTGGGAGTCCTCGGCTGGTGGCTGCGAGCTGCCAGCACTTCTTCAACCGCATCCCAGGCCGCACGGCAGTGGGGATCCCCTTCGCCGTACTCAGAGCAGACGTTGCGAGCATTTTCCAGCTCTTTGGCGATCACTTCAGACAGTCCCATGTTCTCAAGCTCCTTTAGACTAGATGGGGCCGGTGGCCCGCTGATGTAACCGGCTGACGCAAATCTGCAGGGATCCAGCGTAATCCCGGATCAACAAGTAGAAACCAGCCGATCCAGACGGGGAATAAGTTCAGGATAATGACCTTGTGCCAACCGAATTGATCAACCGGATACATTACCCATTCTAAACAGTGACGGCAGGGGGGTGCAGCTGCGCTTTCGCGATCTCTTTGGGATCAGGATGCGCAGGGATCCCTCAGGCCCCAAACAGTTGTTCAATCCGTTGCCGCACCTGCTCTGGGGATCCCTGTTGACGCACTTGACCTTCCGAGAGCAAAATCGCCCCATCTGCCCATTCCAGTTCCGCCAGCCGATGGGTTACCCAAAGGGCGGTGATGCCTTCTTGATCCACCAGTTGCCGGATGCACCGCAGCAAATCCGCCTGGCTGTCGGGATCCAACAGGGCTGTCGGCTCGTCCAAAAGCAGCACCTCGCTGCGCCGGGCCAAAGCCCCTGCCACTGCCACTCGTTGCTTCTGTCCGCCGCTGAGGCCGTGGATGGGCCGACGGATCAGGTGCTTTAATCCGACTTGCTCCAAGGCTGTTTCCACCCGCTGGTGAATTTCCGCCAAGGTCAGAGCCTCTGCTCCCAAGCCAAAGGCCACATCGGCTCCCACCGTGGGCATGAACAGTTGGTGATCCGGGTTTTGAAACACATAGCCCAGCCGACCGCGAATCTCCAGGTGGCCCGAAAGGGGCTGGGGATGGGTCAGGGATCCGGACAACAGTTGCAACAAAGTGGACTTGCCGCTGCCATTGGGCCCCAACAGCATCCACAACTGGCCCTTGGGAATGACAAAACTGCACGCCTGCAAAACCGGCGGACGTTCCGGCCAAGCAAAGGTCAGGCTCTCCACCCGAATGGCCACCTCAGACATGGGGATCCCTTAGCGGCAGAGAGAAAAGGGCTGTCCTCAGCTTTGCAACTGGGCCAAAAAACCGGGACGGGCTCCCATGGGGCTGGCGCCGCCCGACTTGGAAGTCATTTGCACGCCACATAGCTCACCGGTGAGCAGGAACACCTTTTTGCCGGTGCGGTCGCAGGTCAGCTCCAAACTCTGAGGGGATCCACTCTGCAGAGCATTGACGATGCTTTGGTAGGCCCGGTTGGCCGCTTCTTCCTCTTTTTGGTGGACAACGATGGGGGCAGGGTTCCCTTTCAGGAGCAGTTCCAGAGTGTACATGGCTGACCGTTGCGTAGTGGGCCGTGGGACAAAAGAGAGGCACCCAGAGGACGCCGTTGGCGACAGCAGGACGAAGTCCTTTTCCAGTATCGCAGGTTGGGCCAGGGTACCGGCAGGCTCAACAAATGACGGGGGAGTTTCTCTCGCCAGATTAGGCCAGGCCGGTGCCGAGAAAAGGCAGCAGGCTAATCAGCAACAGGCCCAACGTGGCCAGGGATCCCGCCAAGAAGGAGAGGGATCGCCCAATGGGAATATCGGCAATGTAGAAAAAGTTGTAGAGCAGCCGCGCCAGCAGAAACACCCCACACAGCACAGCTACCCCTTCATCTCCGCTGAGGCCAAAATACCAGGGATCCGAGTGAGGGCCGGTGATGTAGGCGATCAACGCTGCTGCCGCAAACATCCCAAAGGTCTCAAACCCGTTGGCGTGGGCCCAGGTGGCCCGCTGCCCGTAGGGAGGTAGCCTATCGAACATAGCCCGAGGGGCATGCAGGTCGTAGCCAACGCGGGCACGGGCATAGCCCACCACCCCCATGGGCAGATAGACCAAGAGCATGGCTGCCGCAATAGAGAACAGGGGGATAGCTGCGAGAGGAAGGCTTGGCAACATAAGGCAAAAGGACGGTGCAAGATAACAGGGGAGAGGAAGGAGCTCAGCTCGGGCAGGAGCTATTGCCGGGAAAATCAACACCAGAACCATTATCCATCTATCGGGCTGTCTATCCAGGCAGATGCTTGCGTCAGCTAGAAATCGCAGGAGCCCCGCACTGTACCCGTAGGGTCAGTGCCGGGAGGAATGCGCTTTGATGAAGTACAATGAACTTATGAGCCAAGTCCTGACCATATCCTGTAAGCTCAAGGTGTCCCCGTCGCAAGCCGCCAAATTGGACGCGACGATGGAGGCTTTTGGCCAAGCCTTGAACTGGGTCAACCAGAACACGCCGGAGAAGATCGTCAACGCGGTCAAACTGCAATCCCTTTGCTACTACGAGATTCGAGCCCGGTTCGGCTTGTCCAGTAACTTGGCTCAACAGGTGTGCAGACGGGTGGCAGGCGCTCGCAAAGTGGCGAGACAGCGCAACCGTCCGGTTAAAGAGTTCAAGCGTAGGTTCGTTACCTACGACGCACGTATCTTTTCATTCCGCGAGAAAGACTGGACGGTGTCGCTGACCACGGTGGAAGGGAGAGAACGCTTTGAGCTAGCCATTGGTAACTACCAGAGGGGAATGCTGGCTGGCTCTAACCCCAAATCGGCCACCCTAGTCCAGCGGAAGGATGGCTCCTACTACATCCAGATTTGCGTAGAGAAAAAACCACCCAAGCAACAAGATACCGACAGGGTGATCGGGGTGGACTTGGGCAGGACGGATATCGCCCATACGTCAGACGGGGACAACTGGAATGGACAGCAGTTGAACAGAGTCCGCGACCACTACTCCCGGTTGAGGGCGGCACTCCAACGCAAAGCCAGTAAGGGCACACGCAGTTCGCGGCGCAGATGCAGAGAACTGCTGCAACGGCTGTCTGGCAAGGAGAGACGCTTTCAAGCGTGGGTCAATCATCGCATCTCCAAAGCTATTGTCTCTAGGGCAAAGGTCACAAACAGCGCTATTGCTCTGGAAGACTTGACAGGGATCCGGGAAAGGGTCAATCAACAGCCACGCAGCAAAGCTGAACGGCGCAGGGCCAACAGTTGGGCGTTCTACCAGCTGAGGCAGTTTCTGGAATACAAGGCTCTGCGTGCAGGGGTTGCTTTGATTCTGGTGCCGCCTGCCTACACGTCGCAGACCTGCCACCGGTGTTTGCACATTCATCCCGACCCTGCGCAATCCTATCGCAGTGGGAAGCAGTTCAAGTGTGGGCACTGTGGATGGGAAGGGGATGCGGACTGGAATGGGGCCAACATGATTGCCAAGCTTGGGGCTGTCGTAAACCAGCCTAGAGGCCCGTGGTTGGCTTGCCAACTGCAGGGCTACCGAAAGCCCGCCCTGTACTGCGAAGCAGTCAGGGCCGGGTAGTTTACT
>NZ_JANSHL010000010.1:106336-109495 GCF_047461575.1 Synechococcus sp. W60.1
TGGTAGAGCAGAACAGGCTCAGGGCTACTGAAAGCCCGCTCCGTACCGCTTAGCGGTCGGAGCCGGGTAGTTTACGAAATCTTGCGGATTTGCCGGCGGCGCTCCTCATATTCAGCGCGGGTGATCAAGCCCTGTTTCAACTGGCTTTCCAACTGCTGTTCGGGATCCCGGGCTTCTCGCCCTTCCACACTAGTCCATTCCAGCTCGATCAACTCTCGGTTGAATCGAAAATCGAAATCGGCATTGCTCATGGTCAGGATCCACAGCCCTTCCAGCAAACAAAGGGCGCGTACCCCGTAGCTGAGGATCTGCAGCGGGATGGAAGGAACGAACACCATCAGCCCCACCACCAAGTAACCCCAGCCCCAGCGTCGGTGCCCCATGTAAAAGCGCTGTAACCCTGGAATTAGCACCCCCAGCATCGCCAGCCAACCGGCCACCTCTCGGATCAACCGCCGACGTTCTTGTGGGGGCATATCAGGGCCCCTGCTCTCGGCCATAGACTGCACCAGCTAGACGTGCCATTAAGCTAGCTCAGTTTTGGCCGCACAGGGCTCAGGAACTTGGATCCAACCTCAGAAGATTTTTGAGCAGAATCCTGCCGCCTATACTTGATGGGGGCAGTTCGGGGAAGGAACATGGCAGAGCGGGAGCTATCGGTAGCGATCTTGGCAGCGGGCAAGGGCACCCGGATGCGATCACGGCTGCCCAAGGTGCTGCACAAGCTGGGATCCCTGTCTTTGATCGAGCGGCTGCTGCGCACGGTGCTAACCTTGAAACCCCACCGCTGTCTGGTGGTCGTGGGTTATGAACAAGAGCAGGTGCGCCAAGCCCTGCGGGAGTACCCGGTTGAATTTGTGGAGCAGGCCCAGCAATTGGGCACCGGACACGCCGTTCAGCAACTGTTGCCCGTCCTGGGCGGTTTTCAGGGGGATCTGCTGGTGATCAACGGGGATGTGCCCCTGCTGCGGGCAGAAACCCTGCAAGCTTTGGTGGAGCGCCACCGCCAGGTGAACCCAGAGGTAACCTTGCTCTCGGCTCAGGTGGCGGATCCCTATGGCTATGGACGGGTGTTCTGCGATGCCCAACAGCGAGTGCTGGAACTGGTGGAAGAGCGAGACTGCACCCCAGCCCAACGGCAAAATCGCCGCATCAACAGTGGGGTGTATTGTTTTCACTGGCCGGCTCTGGCCCAGGTTTTGCCCCATCTCAACAGCAACAACGCACAGCAGGAGTACTACCTAACAGATGCCGTCAAGCGGGTGGGCAAAGCCATCGCTCTGGATGTTGCCGATCCGCAAGAAATTGTGGGCATCAACGACCGCCGCCAACTGGCCCAGGCGTACCAGATTTTGCAGGATCGCCTCAAAGAAGCCTGGATGGAAGCCGGGGTCACCTTTGTGGATCCCGATAGCAGCAGCCTGGAGGAAACGGTGGAATTGGCCCCCGATGTGGTGATCGAGCCCCAAACCCATCTGCGAGGGGTGTGCCGCATTGGCTCGGGAACCCGCCTGGGGCCGGGCAGTTGGATCGAGTCCAGCGAGATTGGATCTGGGTGTCACATTCTCTACTCGGTGGTCAGCCACAGCCGCATCGGCAACCACGTCTGGATAGGCCCCTACGCCCACGTGCGCCCCCACAGCCAGATTGGGGATCACTGCCGCATCGGCAACTTTGTGGAAACCAAAAATACCCAGATCGGATCCCACAGCAACGCCGCCCACTTGGCCTACCTGGGAGATGCCAAGCTGGGATCCCAGGTCAACATCGGCGCGGGCACCATCATCGCCAACTACGACGGCCAGCAAAAGCACTTCACCGAAATTGGGGATCGCAGCAAAACAGGCGCCAACTCGGTGTTGGTGGCTCCTTTGCAGGTGGGATCCGATGTCACCATTGCTGCCGGCTCCACCATCCCTGCCCGCTACCCCCTGCCGGATGACTGCTTGGTGATCGCTCGCTCCCGCCCGGTAGTCAAGCCCGGTTGGCGACTTGGGATCCGCTCCTCCCGCCGCCAAGAGCTCCAGCCCATGCCGCCGGGATCCCTCAAGATTTATCCCTTGCGCCTTTTCCCCGGCCAAGATCTCAAGCAGGAACTGGAGCGAGTGGCCCGGCAGCAGCCCTTGCAAGCGGGGTTTGTCCTCAGCGCCGTCGGCAGCCTTAGCCAAGCCACCCTGCGCCTGGCCGACCAAATGGGGGATCACCTGCTGTCGGAACGCCTGGAGATCCTGGCCCTGAGTGGATCCCTGTGCCCTGACGGAGTCCATCTCCATCTCACCGTTGCCGATGCCCGAGGCCAAACCTGGGGGGGACACCTGCGCCCCGGCTGCCTCATCTACACCACCGCCGAAATTGTCCTCGCCGATAGCCCGGAGTACCGCTTCTCCCGTCAACCGGATCCGGCCACCGGCTACCTGGAGTTGCACATCCAACCCGTGGCAGGGGATCCCTGCTGGCCGTCCCCACCCCCCCAACCCCAGCAAAACCAGCAGACAAAACCAGAGGCTGACAACAGCAGGCCGAAAAGCTTACAGTAGTCAATATGAGTTACCTAAAGCTAAAGGGGGCTTGTGAGCGCCAAGCCGAAAGCTTCACGGAACTCATGGACGCTTTGCGGTGTGGCGGGCATGTTACTGGGTTTTCGGACGCAACTCATTCTTAACCGCAAGCAAACAACTCTAGCCGCCCAACACGCTGGGGTAGCCCGCCACGCCTATAACTGGGGCTTAGAAGTCTGTCGGCAAGCCCTGGAGAACCAGCAAAAACTCCCCACCGCCATTGACCTGCACAAGCGCCTGGTAGCTGAAGTGAAGCAAGCGCATCCCTGGTACTACCAGGTCTCCAAATGCGCCCCTCAGCAGGCATTACGCAACTTGGAGCAAGCCCTTAAGCGCTGGCGGGGTGGGTTGGGGAAGTTTCCCCGCTTCAAACGCAAGGGAGTGCGAGACAGCTTTTACCTGGAAGGGAGTATTCGCACTTCTGGCAACCGCATCAAGGTACCTATCTTCGATTGGCTGCGCTGTGCAGAGCTGCTCCCGGTGACCACACCCAAGAACGTGGTTGTTAGCTTGAGAGCCGGACATTGGTACATCTCCTTCAAGTACGAAGCTCCAACACCCCAGGTGGAGAAGACCGGAGAGGTGGTGGGAGTGGATTTGG
>NZ_JANSHL010000011.1:0-48799 GCF_047461575.1 Synechococcus sp. W60.1
CGAGACGACTGCGCAAGGAGCCATCCATGCGTAGCGTGGTAGGAATCTCCGGCCTTCAGGCCGGGGAGGATGTCAAACGAACGACACTTGCTTTCTGAGCCACTAACCTTGTAGAAAGACAAGGGCGAAAGGGCGGCTTTGATGCGGCGGCGCATTCTACAGCTTTGCATCCTCGGCTGGACGATGCTCCTCGTCCTGGCAGTGGGGGGCAGGGGATCCCTGCTGGTTCCCCACTTTTTTGGCATTGAAGCCCTGCAAGCCCAGGCTCAAACTCAAGCCGGAGAACTGCCGCAGCCGATGCGGCTCAAACTCCCCCCCGGCCTGGGTCGCTACGCCTACGACAAGGCGGTGGGAGACTACTTTGAGGAAATCGAGCCGCTTTTGCCAGGTGGAGCCTATGCCCAGTGGGCCTTCTATCCCGTCCCTATCTACATCCAAGGGGATCACCCCCAGTGGAAGGCCTCCGTGGAGCAAGCGGTGAAGGAGTGGTCGGCCTACATCCCGCTCAAGGTGGTGGCCAAAGAGGAGGAGGCTTTCTACGGGATGAGCATTTACCGCGTTCCTCCTATTGGCGGCGGGGTGGCTGGGGCGGCCCGCCCGAAGTTTTTCTTCGCCTCCGATGGCTCTTTGCAGCAGCGGGTGCGCATCGTCATTGCAGAAGGACAGGGGTTGGCCGAAATAACGGCGGTGGCCCGACACGAGATCGGGCATGGGCTGGGGCTGTGGGGCCATAGCCCGAACCTGCGGGATCTGATGTATGGCGGACACCATGCGGCGGCTACCGGCAATCGGCGGGTGTTGCGGGTGCCCAACATTACCAAGCGGGATCTCAACACCCTCAAGCGCGTCTACGAGCAGCCCACCCTCAGCGGGCAGGTCTTTCCAGAGAGCTATCGCCGCCTGTTTGGCCAGCTTCTGCAGGAAAAGCCGCTGCCCGAGAGAGCTCTTGGATTGCCGCTAGCTAGAGCTGCAGGAGTTGCGACACCCCCTTGAGCGCCATAGCTAGGAGAAAAAAGAGCAACTGGGTGGCAACAATGCTGGGGCCGGAGGGCAGGTTGAAGGTTGCCGAGGCGATCATCCCCAGCACCGCGCTCAGTCCCCCAATACCTATGGCCAGCAGCACATAGGTTGTAAAGCGGGATCCCAAAAGCCTTGCCGTCGAGGCTGGGATGACCACAAAAGCGCTCACCAGCAACACCCCCACAGAGCGAATTGAGAGCGCCACCACCACAGCCAGCAACACCACAAAAGCCAGCTTCTGCCAGCCCACCTGAACCCCCCGCGCCCGCGCCAGCGGCTCATCCAGGGTCAGCAACATTTGGGAGGGCAAAGTCAATCCCACATAGGCCGAGCTGATCAGCAAGAGGATCCCGCTCGTCCACAGGGCTGCCGGGCTGATCCCCAAAATCTCCCCAAACAACAACTGGTTGAGGTTGCCCCGATAGCCGGGCAGCAAGCTGAGGGCGATAACGGCCAGCGCCAAAGAGGAAGAGTAGATGATGTTCAGCACCGCATCCGCCGACAGTTGAGTGCGCTCCAAGACAAAGGTGACGCCCAAAGCAAATCCCACCCCAAACACCATCAACACCACGGTGGGATTCAGCCCCAGCAGCACTCCCAAAACAATCCCCAGCAGAGCCGAATGCCCCAGGGCATCGCTAAAAAACGACAGTTGCCGCAGAATAACAAAACTGCCCAGCAGCCCACCTGTCATGCCGGTGAGGATCCCACCCAGCATGGCCCGCTGCATAAAGGGCAACTGCAACAGCTCCACTACCCGCACCCAGCCCTCCAACATCGCCTTCCCCTCAGTGACGGTGGATGTAGCGGACAAAATGGTGCTCCGCACCGCTGTCGCGAACAGGCCCATAAACCCGGCTCAGCACTTCTGGTGCCAAAGCCACCTGGGGGGATCCCTGGCAGATGAGGGATTGGTTGAGGCACAGCACGCGGTCGCAATAGCAAGACACCATTTCCAGATCATGGGAGATCTGCAAAATGGCCCAGCCCAGAGATTGGCGCAGCTCTTCCAGGAGCCGGTAAAACTCCCCCTCGCTGAGCGTATCTAAGCCTGCCGGTGCCTCGTCGAGGATAAGCAGCCGCCGCGGCCAAGCCAAGCAATAGGCCAACAGCACCCGTTTCAGCTCCCCGCCGCTGAGCTGGCCCAGAGCCTTGGAGGACAGGTGGGATGCGCCGGCTCGTTCCAGCGCCTCTTGCACCGCCTGCTGCCGAGCAGAGCGCTGCTGCCAGGGCCAGCGGGGTTGCAACGCCCCCCAACCCAAAGCCACAAACTCCTCCACCACCATGGGGATCCCAGGATTGAACTGAAAACGCTGGGGCACGTAAGCCACCTGCTGCCGCACCGAGGGGGGCAAATAGCCGGACAGGCGCACCGGCTCTCCCAGAATCCAAACCGAGCCGCACTGCCGCGGCAGGATCCCCAAGATGGCCTGCACCAAGGTACTTTTGCCAGCGCCATTGGGGCCGACAATGGCCGTATGGGATCCCGCCCTCAGCTCAAACGACACATTTTGCACCGCCAACTGGGATCCCCGATAGACCGTCAGCCCCTCGACGCGCAGGACAACCTCGCCGGTCACCGCCCCCTCGCCAGTAGTTGTTCCAGTGAACCTTGCCCAAGCCAGGGCAGCTCCAGCGGCACAAAGGCCGTCTCCTTCTCAAAGGCCGAGATCAGATTATCCACGTTCTGCCGCATGATGGTCAGGTAATATTCCGGCTCGATCCCCTCAGGGCCAGCGGTTTCGATGGGATCGAAAACGCGAACTTGGATCCCTAGGTCTCTGGCCAAAACCTCAAAGGGGTTGTTACTCCCCAGCTGCGGTTCCACCAGGATCGTCTTCAGGCCGGATGCCCGCACCGTCTCCATCACCCGCCGCACATCTTCGGGGGAGGGGCTGGCTTCAGGGATCTCCACCAAAAACTCAGCCTTGAGGTTGTAGCGCTCGGCAAAGTAGGGGGCAAAGTTGTGGAAAACTACAAACTTTCTGCCGGCAAAGGGAGCCAAGCGCTGCTCGATCTCCTCATCCAAAGCCTTGAGCTTCTCGATAAAAGCAGCCGCATTGGCCTGGTAGATCTCTGCCCCCGCCGGATCTACAGAGATGAGGCCATCACGAATATTTTCCACCTGCTGAATGGCCCGCCTGGGATCCAGCCAAATGTGGGGGTTAAACTCGCCGTGGCTGTGCCCATGAGAGTGGCCATGGCCATGCCCGTGAGAATGGCCGTGACTGTGTCCATGAGAGTGTCCATGGCCGTGACCGTGGGAGTGCCCATGCTCTGGCTCCTCAGCCCGCAAAGTTGGGATCCCTTCGCTGCTGTCAACGATTTGCAATTGGGGGTTCCCAGCGCTGGCGATCAACCCTTCCAAAAACGTTTCCATACCCAACCCGTTGATCACCAGCACATCCGCCTGAGCCAGCAAACGAACCTCCTCAGGTCGAGCCTGAAAGTCGTGGGGCCCCATCTGAGGGGGAAGGAGTGGCGTGACTTCTGCCCGATCCCCGGCCACAGCACGGGTAAATTGCGTTATCGGCAAAATCGTGGTCACCACCTTTGGGGGGCTGGATCCCTGCTGGGCCCGGGACTCTTCTTGGCGCATCTGCAGGCTTCCCAGGATCCCGACCGAGAGGGCGGCCAGCAGCGAGACCAGCGATCGCACCGGTCGAGCCGAACGGATAGAGTTAGCTTGATCAGTCATGAGCCTGAATACCTCACAAGACAACAGAGACAGCAGAGCTGGAAGCAACTGACTTCCCAAAAGCCAAGGCCCTCTGCCGCAGCATCGAAAACATGCTCACCAGACCGTTGCTCCTGGAAGGGCTAAGGCTGAAATTGAGGCCCATCTCCTGCACAAACTCTGGGGAAACCCCCAAAATCTCTTCCGGCGCTAGGCCACTTAGCCCCTCCACCACAATGGCCACCAAACCCTTGACCAACTGAGCATCGGCATCCCCTTGGATGTAGACCTTGCCCTCCCTAAACTCGGTGGCCAGCCACACCCGCGAAGCGCAACCTCTGACTAGGTCGTGTTGATCTTATGTTAGGATAGAGAGAGTAATTTATAGAGGAAAGAGGATGAAGTTGGTTTTTTTAGATGAAAACAAATGGCAGAAGATATTAGCTTTTTTACAGACAGAAGAGAGAGTTAACATTGGGAAAGAAGCAAACTGCAAACAGTTTATTGAAGCAGTTCTTTGGATAGCCCGTTCCGGTGCTCCTTGGCGCTACCTCCCAGAAGGATATGGCAAATGGTACACCATCTATCAAAGATTTCACCGGTGGAGTCGTGTTGGAGTGTGGGAACGGATGTTCAAGTATTTTATTGACGACCCTGATTTAGAGCATCTCATTATTGATTCAACCACGGTTCGAGCGCACTCCTGTGCTGCCGGAAAAAAGGGGAGCAAGCTTTGGGGAGAAGCCGAGGCGGATACAGCACCAAGATTCATGTGAGTGTAGATGGGTTGGGAAATCCGCTGGAATTGAGAATAACTGGCGGAGAAAAGAGCGATATTACTCAAGGGGAAGAATTGATAGAGGGCTGGCAGAGAAAGGATACCAAAGTAATTGGGGATAAAGGATATGATGCGGATAAGTTGATTAAGAAGATAGGGGAAGCTCAAGCGGTTATTCCACCTAAAAGGAATAGAAAGACGCAGCGGCATTATGACAAGCATCTGTACCAAGAGAGGCATTTAATCGAATGCTTTTTTCATAAGTTAAAGCAGTACCGGCATCTATTTTCTCGTTTTGACAAATTGGCCAGGAACTTCTTGAGTTTTCTCTATCTCGTCAGTGCTCTCTTTTGGCTCAAATGAAAGATCAACACAACCTAGGTTCTCCTCCTTCCTCTCCGCTTCGGGAAAAGGTGGCAGGCGCTTGGCATAGGCTAGGAGAAGCTCATACTTCTGCCGCGAGGTCTTGGCCTTCTGGAAGCGATTGACAATTTGCTGCAGAGCTGCGGGCATCCCTCAGCTTGTCTAGAGTGAGAATGATAATCAAACTCATCATAACACCCCCACTCAGCGAGGGCGCAGGGGCACCTGCAAACTTTTGGGACTGTCGTTACCGAAGCGAGCGATAGCCGCCACTTACTCCCCGTGGTGAGAGGACCAGTTGCCAAAGTTGGCTGGCCCGGGCCTTGAAGCTACCGGCACTCATCAGGAGATAGAGCCGCCACATGCGGCGAAAGCGCTCATCGTAGCGGTCGGCTAATTTTGGCCATGCCTGCTCGAAATTGGCGTGCCAGGCTTTTAAGGTGGCCACGTAATTGATCCCAAAATTGTGCCAGTCTTCCAGCACAAATAAGCCCTCAAAGGCTGCAGTAATCAGATGAGGCGAGGGCAGCATCGAGTTGGGGAAAATGTAGCGCTCAATCCAGGGATCCCGCCCCTGGTAGGCCACGTTGCTGCCGATGGTGTGCAGAAGAAACAAGCCATTGTCGTTCAACAAGCGGCGGGCTACCTGCATAAACGTTCGGTAGTTTCGGTAGCCAACATGTTCAAACATGCCGACAGAAAGGATGCGATCAAACTTTCCCTGGGTCTGGCGATAGTCTTCTAACCGAATCTCGACCGGCAGGCCGCGGCAGCGTTCGCTGGCCAGTTTGGCTTGCTCTTTGGAAACAGTAATCCCCACAACCTGCACCCCGTAGCGTTCGGCCAGGTACTGGGCTGTGCCGCCCCAGCCACAGCCGATGTCGAGCACCCGCATGCCGGGTTGGAGTTCCAGCTTGCGGGCAATGAGGTCAAGCTTAGCTTCTTGGGCTTCATCCAGAGTTTGCGCGCCCCCATCCCAATAGGCACAGCTGTAGATCATGCGGTGATCCAGCATGGCCTCATAGAGATCGTTGCCAATGTCATAGTGGCGCCGGCCAATGACAAATGCCCCCTTGCCCCGCTGGCGGTTGATGAGGCGACTGTCCAGCCCAAGTAGGGGCTGAATTAGCCAACCCACCTGCTGCGGTGCCTGGGCAGTTAGGAGACGACAAACTAACTCATCAATGGCCTCGCAATCCCACCAGCCCTCCATGTAGGCCTCGCCAAAGCCCAGGGATCCATAGAGCAGGCAGCGCAGGTATAGCCGCTCGTCGTGAACTTGAATATCCCAGGGCTGTGAGCCATTGAGGGTTATACCGGTAGCATCCAGAACTCGAAGCGCATACTGACGCGCCAGCCGGTGCAAGCTGTTGAGTCCTTTCCCCATCTCTAGGGATCCCTCACTGCAGGGAAACTGACTCAACAAATACACCCCAAGGTGGCAAGGGATCCAACAAGTTGTTTCCAATTTCTAGGGATCCCCCCGAAGGGGGAACACTTCGACCTACGAAAGTCTAGATTCAAGCGCTTGCTTGAACTGTTTCCAATTCCCTATGGATCTTTTCCAATTCCCTATGGATCTCCCAAAGAAGGAAAGAAATAGCTTCAAAGCCAGACCCTAAGCTCCAGAGCGCCCACAAGCTGTCAATCCTCACCCTAAGCTTGTGACAAACTTAGAAAGTCGACCTCTACCTAGCTCAACTCCGGCTCCGCAGCCCAGAGCTTGGGCAACAGAGCAGACGAGCAAGCGGCTTGCAGGTAGCCCTGGATGGTGGTTGGATAGTCCTAAAAAGCAGCTCGCAGCTTAAGGTCGTGCTGTATTTAGGATAGCTGAGGGTACTCTTGCAGTTTACTGCCCGGCACCTCCAAACTGCCTTGCCAGTCGATAGCAACGCACGACTCCTCAAATACCCCAAGCTCCAACTTAGGTTAATTACCGTCGTCGATAGCTGCGCCGGCGTTGACCCACAGCCAAAAGGTCGCTAACAACGCAGTCGGCAAGAAATCGTAGAGCGGGTAGGTGGCTACAGCACGCCCCACGCCTACATAGGTAACCAAAGTAACGGCGATGCTGTACCCAAGGCAGCAGTAGCAGAAACGCTGGAAGCGACGTAGCTTGTTGTTGGTGCTCGCTGCGCCCGTGGGCTGCCAAGGCATGAGGTTGCCGGTGGCCAAGTCCCAAATGGCAAAAGCGTGAGCCCAGCTATAGACGACGGGCAAACGCAGCGCATACAGGCCCCAAGGGGCTCGGTGCCAGAACGGTGTGACGGCAAAGGTGTAAATAAACGCGGGCAGCACAAAGACCGGGTTGTACCAATGGACGTTCTGCGGAAAGAACCACGCCATCACCAACGGGTGCAGGGGCGTCAGCAGCACTGCTGCGGCCGTGCAGAGGTAGTAGAGCATCCCGCCGAAGTAGTTGAGGCGCACCATCCTCGGTATGGGCGATAGCCAAAAGCGACGCGAGAAGCACAGAGACAGACTGCCACAAGCCCAGCGGTACTGCTGGACAAAGTACGCCGGCATCTGGTCAGGACAGAGGCCCTTGGACAAAATCAGCGGAATGTAGCGAATCCGCCAGCCGTGGCGCAAGAGCTGAAAGCCCGTATTGACGTCTTCCGAGTGGCGTATCTGGTAAAACCCGCCCACGCTCTCCAACGCCTTGCGCCGGTACAGGGCGCTGGTACCGCAGCAGATGGCCCCACCCCAGGTGTCCCGCACCGTCTGCACCACCCGGTAAAAGAGCTCCTGCACATAGGCAGCGCCACGGGCCAAACGGTTGAGGCGGGGGTCACGACTGTCGAAGTACTGTGGCGTCTGCAGAATGGCCAGCCGGGGGTCGGCCCGCAGGTACGGCGCCGTCTGCCGCAGAAAGTCCGGCGCCACCGCAAAGTCCGCATCCAAAACCAAAATATAGTCTCCACCGCCGCCTTCGGCCAGCGCACTGTACGTAAACCCGTATTTGAGGTTGCCCGCCTTGGCCATGCGGCCCCGGTCGGGTCGACTCAAGTAGACAAACCCGTAGCGCTCTGCCAGCTTGCGCACCTCAGGACGTCCCCGGTCGTCCAAACAGTACAAGCGCAAACGGTCTCGCGGCCACTTCAGGCGCGCCGCGTGGGCAAACGTATTCTCCAAAACGGCCAAGTCCTCACCGCAGTTGGGCACGAATACGTCCACCCGCTCGGCTCCGTCGGCGTATCGCCGAAGCAACCGCTCGTGCTCGCTCAACCGAAACGGTCGCGCCACCAGCGTCACGGCGTAGGAGAAGGCCAGCCACCAACCGTAAGTGGCAATGTAGAGCCAGTAAATAGCTAGCCAAGGTGCTTGGGTGGCAAACAGCACGGAAGCGGTCAGCAGCCCTGCTAAGGACAGGAAATTGTACAACGCTAGGGCGGCTTTATGAGTCTTGACGTAGGCGTAGCGCTCCGCGTAGTCGGGGGGTTTAGGCAGATACATATACAGCGAAAAAATGTGCAGCAAAGTTTGCCCGCAGCTTGACCTGGGACAGAACTCGATAAGTGTGCAAATTTGTCGCTGGCTAACCAATAGCGCTGTTTAGTCTGGCCAGACGCTTCAGTATGGTGTCCAGCTCTTGCATCTGCTCATGCAACGTGAGCGCGTCTTCCAAGAGAAAGTGCTCAATCGTCATCAGCAGCTCGCCACCTTTTACGTAGGAGTGACAGGGAACCAGTCAGACCATAGGCAGCCGTTCGCCACGTCGGTAGGGAGTTTCCAATTTCTAGGGATCCCCCCGAAGGGGGAACCTCTGTCTAAATCTGTATTAATCACAGTCACTTCTAGGAATTTCCAATTTCTAGGGATCCCCCCGAAGGGGGAACCCTACAGCACCTATACTACCCCCCTGCCCACCTAAAGTTTCCAATTTCTAGGGATCCCCCCGAAGGGGGAACCTCCCCGAAGTTGGGGTCGCACTGGTTTACACTCCTGAACCGATTTCCAATTTCTAGGGATCCCCCCGAAGGGGGAACAAGTTCTGTAATGCTTAATATGGGGCAAGTTTCATACAAATTTCCAATTTCTAGGGATCCCCCCGAAGGGGGAACTCACGGAGTAGAAACAACACCCAGGTGAAATACCTGGGTGTATTTCCAATTTCTAGGGATCCCCCCGAAGGGGGAACTGGGCATTCTAGGGGCATTAGAGAGAACGTTCTGGTAATATTTCCAATTTCTAGGGATCCCCCCGAAGGGGGAACCCTAACACAATCCAGTGGCCATAACGATGGTCAATCGTCATGAATTTCCAATTTCTAGGGATCCCCCCGAAGGGGGAACAATGATGACATTATTACAGCTGCACTTCGACAAGTGCAGCTTATTTCCAATTTCTAGGGATCCCCCCGAAGGGGGAACGCGAGTGAGACAGGGCTGTGGATTTTCCCGATCCAATTTCCAATTTCTAGGGATCCCCCCGAAGGGGGAACTTTCTCCGTGACTGCATGGTATACGACAGCATAACGGAGATTTCCAATTTCTAGGGATCCCCCCGAAGGGGGAACCGAAGGTACTATCGATAACACGTTCTTTGTGTTTAATGAATTTCCAATTTCTAGGGATCCCCCCGAAGGGGGAACAGCTCAACTTTGGCGGTAGATGGACCACCAACTAGTTGTCAAGTGATTTCCAATTTCTAGGGATCCCCCCGAAGGGGGAACTTAGACATGGCGAAAGCCATGTTCGAAGCCAAGTTCGGCGATTATTTCCAATTTCTAGGGATCCCCCCGAAGGGGGAACAACCGCTATCGGTATCAGCTCTAGCGAGAACGGCTGTGGCCGTTTCCAATTTCTAGGGATCCCCCCGA
Organism: Synechococcus sp. W60.1; assembly: GCF_047461575.1. Classification (NCBI taxonomy): domain Bacteria; kingdom Bacillati; phylum Cyanobacteriota; class Cyanophyceae; order Synechococcales; family Synechococcaceae; genus Synechococcus; species Synechococcus sp. W60.1. The sequence continues at coordinate 9,661 of NZ_JANSHL010000011.1, forward strand.
AGGGGGAACAGTGGACCAACAGCCCGCCCTGGCAGACGACCCAGCAGCAAGGTTTCCAATTTCTAGGGATCCCCCCGAAGGGGGAACCCCAAGTACAAGCTGGAAAGAATCTCAAAAGTGCTCAAGCCTTGCTGTTTCCAATTTCTAGGGATCCCCCCGAAGGGGGAACTGCGACGCTTGTACTCTTCCAGTTGCACCATGATCTCTTGGTGGTTTCCAATTTCTAGGGATCCCCCCGAAGGGGGAACCTGGAGGTTTATATGAACGACACTTACGCTTATCCTTGTGTTTCCAATTTCTAGGGATCCCCCCGAAGGGGGAACAAACACTGTAGCAGTGCTTGCAAGTTGGGGTTTGGATCCCCGGTTTCCAATTTCTAGGGATCCCCCCGAAGGGGGAACCATGAGTCTTGCTTCGCCCCTGTTGTCGAGATAGGCCCCAAGGTTTCCAATTTCTAGGGATCCCCCCGAAGGGGGAACTTATCTGTGCTTGGTGTAGTGACTACAGTATTTGTATTGTTTCCAATTTCTAGGGATCCCCCCGAAGGGGGAACTGTCTACAGTCCGTTCCTGCGTAGAAAAGCAGAGTTTACGGAGAGTTTCCAATTTCTAGGGATCCCCCCGAAGGGGGAACTTGTACGCCCGAGAGGGGTGCAAAGAGTAGGGTTGTTTCCAATTTCTAGGGATCCCCCCGAAGGGGGAACAAGGCCCGCAAGGCGGAGTGCCAACCGAGTGAAATAGTTCCGGGTTTCCAATTTCTAGGGATCCCCCCGAAGGGGGAACAAGGGAGGAAATACGATGAACATCTTTAAATTCTTGTTTCCAATTTCTAGGGATCCCCCCGAAGGGGGAACAGGGAGGAGAATATGCAACCACTGGTTACTATCATCATGTTTCCAATTTCTAGGGATCCCCCCGAAGGGGGAACTATTTGATACCTAAGGTTTGATACCTAGGGCGCGGAGAAGTTTCCAATTTCTAGGGATCCCCCCGAAGGGGGAACCTTTTATATATTACAGAAGCGGACACCGCTTCGTTAAGCGGGTGTTTCCAATTTCTAGGGATCCCCCCGAAGGGGGAACTTAGGAGGTTGGGATGTTTACGCATCGTCAGCAAAAACGTTTCCAATTTCTAGGGATCCCCCCGAAGGGGGAACACTGGTTACTATCATCATGAAAAGTAACTACAAAACTAGTTTCCAATTTCTAGGGATCCCCCCGAAGGGGGAACGAAAGCCAAAGCGCAGGCTGAAGTCCTGCGTAAGCAGTTTCCAATTTCTAGGGATCCCCCCGAAGGGGGAACTCCCACCTGAGTGGAGAGATCAAGTCCGTCTGGCAAACGGGTTTCCAATTTCTAGGGATCCCCCCGAAGGGGGAACTGTTGTTTATTTCCCTTGAAGGGAGGAGAATATGCAACGTTTCCAATTTCTAGGGATCCCCCCGAAGGGGGAACGCCATGGTTGTAGCACTGAACTTTTGTCCTGAAACCTGGAATGTATGTTTCCAATTTCTAGGGATCCCCCCGAAGGGGGAACAGTATGTAATCTGTTACAACTAATAATACAACTAATCTAGTTTCCAATTTCTAGGGATCCCCCCGAAGGGGGAACAGTAGTAGTTCTTGCCATTGAGGTTCTTAACGACCAGTTTCCAATTTCTAGGGATCCCCCCGAAGGGGGAACAACGCGAACCTGGTTTGATGAAGACCGGGATCGGTTTAACATAAGTTTCCAATTTCTAGGGATCCCCCCGAAGGGGGAACTGCGAATATATCCGCGATATCGCGGCCATCCTAGGGAAGTTTCCAATTTCTAGGGATCCCCCCGAAGGGGGAACGAAATCTTATATATCCTAGGCATACGCAAATAACCTCCCCCGTTTCCAATTTCTAGGGATCCCCCCGAAGGGGGAACGGCCTCTGCCCATTCGGGCATTAGGTCCTCCGATTCGAGTTTCCAATTTCTAGGGATCCCCCCGAAGGGGGAACATATTTTAGAAGGCAGGTTCAGTCTTTCACCTGTCTTTAGGAGGTTTCCAATTTCTAGGGATCCCCCCGAAGGGGGAACTTGACTGCCACGCCAGCGCCGTGCCGCAGGCCATAGGACGTGGTTTCCAATTTCTAGGGATCCCCCCGAAGGGGGAACCGGGATGGAGGCATGGAGGCTCCTACGCGGAGCACCTAAGTCGCGTTTCCAATTTCTAGGGATCCCCCCGAAGGGGGAACGTTCCAGCCGGTCTCTAAAACCAGCCAATGACCGCGGTAAGTTTCCAATTTCTAGGGATCCCCCCGAAGGGGGAACCTGAAGGGCAAATGGGCGCCCAAGCTCAAAGGATTCACGTTTCCAATTTCTAGGGATCCCCCCGAAGGGGGAACGAGGAAAGTAGGCACAAACTGTATTACCATCAACGGAGAGTTTCCAATTTCTAGGGATCCCCCCGAAGGGGGAACATCTTGTTGCTTCTGCAAGGTGCTGATTTTTGGGTAGTTTCGTTTCCAATTTCTAGGGATCCCCCCGAAGGGGGAACCTTAAGTGCGTCGCCACTTACCCCAAAGAGGGGCAGTTTCCAATTTCTAGGGATCCCCCCGAAGGGGGAACGTTTATTTCCCACAAAGGGAGGTTTTATGCTCTCGAGAGAAGGTTTCCAATTTCTAGGGATCCCCCCGAAGGGGGAACACTCAATCAATTCCCAGTTCTACTTCACTTTGAACAGTTTCCAATTTCTAGGGATCCCCCCGAAGGGGGAACAAGGAGGTAGCATCCCAACCTAGACCGCCGCAGGGAACCGTTTCCAATTTCTAGGGATCCCCCCGAAGGGGGAACATCTACATGATCAACACTAGCTATATCAAAACACTACGTGAGGTTTCCAATTTCTAGGGATCCCCCCGAAGGGGGAACCTTCGAAAGGAATTTACTTTCGAAGCTTCGCTCAGGATGTTTCCAATTTCTAGGGATCCCCCCGAAGGGGGAACTCGTTTAACCCGAAGAGTCGCTCCCATCCCGTTTCCCGTTTCCAATTTCTAGGGATCCCCCCGAAGGGGGAACCCAAATCGGTAGCAACGTCAAACCGACCTCCGGGATGGAGGCAGTTTCCAATTTCTAGGGATCCCCCCGAAGGGGGAACATCCCTGAAGAAGGGAGGAGTCTATATGGATATTCGTTTCCAATTTCTAGGGATCCCCCCGAAGGGGGAACCTGGGTAGGTTCCTCAACTGACTCCGGACACTACAAACTAGTTTCCAATTTCTAGGGATCCCCCCGAAGGGGGAACACCTAGCAGGTGCCGCCATCAATGGTGCGAAGATCCAGTTTCCAATTTCTAGGGATCCCCCCGAAGGGGGAACGTCTGCTTATCTCGGCGAGGCATACAATACGTGTGCCAACGTTTCCAATTTCTAGGGATCCCCCCGAAGGGGGAACCACACCAAATTCCTCATTGTCGAGGAGAGCACCGGTAGCGAGGTTTCCAATTTCTAGGGATCCCCCCGAAGGGGGAACTTGAGGGAGGTTAGATTACCTCAGCGTGTTTAACCCAGTTTCCAATTTCTAGGGATCCCCCCGAAGGGGGAACCCTGGGTATGGTGAGCTGGATTGAAGCCTGTCGCTTCAGTTTCCAATTTCTAGGGATCCCCCCGAAGGGGGAACTCCAAGGCTTTGCGTCCGAGGCCCTCAGGCTGGGTCGCGTTTCCAATTTCTAGGGATCCCCCCGAAGGGGGAACTTACTCGATGTGGCCAGCAGGGTGGGTGCTTTTCCAAAAAGGTTTCCAATTTCTAGGGATCCCCCCGAAGGGGGAACGACAGGATTCATAACCACCTCTCCCTTCACTGGGGATAAGTTTCCAATTTCTAGGGATCCCCCCGAAGGGGGAACAAGTAGTTTAACCTCCCCCTCAAGCACCCAGGTTCATACCTGTTTCCAATTTCTAGGGATCCCCCCGAAGGGGGAACGGCCTCTGGCTGGTGGAGGACCGGTACGACTGGCACGGTTTCCAATTTCTAGGGATCCCCCCGAAGGGGGAACATTGGATTATCCTAGAACAGGGGTGGAACCGGATAGTTTCCAATTTCTAGGGATCCCCCCGAAGGGGGAACTCAAAGGGTACCTGGCAGAAGTCTTCGGCCTGCTACACGTTTCCAATTTCTAGGGATCCCCCCGAAGGGGGAACATAGACTCCTCCCTTTGATTGGGATAAAGAACACCCGTTTCCAATTTCTAGGGATCCCCCCGAAGGGGGAACCGAGCAGCGCTCTGCTCGTATAATCTGCTCCTTAGTAGTTTCCAATTTCTAGGGATCCCCCCGAAGGGGGAACATGTTCCAGGGTTTAAGGCGAAGGTGCAGTCCTACCAGCAGTTTCCAATTTCTAGGGATCCCCCCGAAGGGGGAACTTCAGGGGTGTAAGTAGGTACGACCCCAACTTTGGGGAGTTTCCAATTTCTAGGGATCCCCCCGAAGGGGGAACACAACGACATCGAAGCGTATTTCGATGTTGTCCTGCTCGTTTCCAATTTCTAGGGATCCCCCCGAAGGGGGAACTTGAAGTTTATAAAGGACTGCACAACTTGTGACATAGCGTTTCCAATTTCTAGGGATCCCCCCGAAGGGGGAACTGGGGGAGGTTTAGACGTTAATGCCCATCTCTTTTTGTTTCCAATTTCTAGGGATCCCCCCGAAGGGGGAACTTTTGATCGAGGAAGGTTTTCTACGATTGGGGAGTCAAGTTTCCAATTTCTAGGGATCCCCCCGAAGGGGGAACAGGAGATAATCCTGGGTGCTTTGGGTGGGGGAGGTTTAGAGTTTCCAATTTCTAGGGATCCCCCCGAAGGGGGAACTACACTTCGTACCGGCGCTCGGCGTAGTTGCCCCGGATTTCCCACCGTTTCCAATTTCTAGGGATCCCCCCGAAGGGGGAACACCTGTTCTTTGGTGTACTTGGCGTCTAAGTCACTGAGTTTCCAATTTCTAGGGATCCCCCCGAAGGGGGAACTGAAGCTTTTCTACTTTAGGGGATCCTGGATCGTTTTGTTTCCAATTTCTAGGGATCCCCCCGAAGGGGGAACAGTAATAGCCTGAAGGAAACGTATGAAATCTTGAAGTTTCCAATTTCTAGGGATCCCCCCGAAGGGGGAACAGTGGGGTATGGCACATGCCACCCCCATTACTTCGTCCTAGGGTTTCCAATTTCTAGGGATCCCCCCGAAGGGGGAACTGTATACTGAGCCTATCAATGAGGAGGTAGGGAGGTTGGTTTCCAATTTCTAGGGATCCCCCCGAAGGGGGAACATCTTAATGGAATCCGTCCTCCTTCTTGCAGAAGGAAGTTTCCAATTTCTAGGGATCCCCCCGAAGGGGGAACCTTCTGCGAAAAGGGCGAGGACGGAGGGTGGTATGTATCGTTTCCAATTTCTAGGGATCCCCCCGAAGGGGGAACGTGTTAGGGAGGAAGGTTTAGTTTCGGATACCTAAGTCGTTTCCAATTTCTAGGGATCCCCCCGAAGGGGGAACTTTGATGATTTGGAACTCGCATTCAAAGATGCATGTGGTTTCCAATTTCTAGGGATCCCCCCGAAGGGGGAACGACCGTGCAGCGAAAACCAGGATTCGGGAGGCGAAAGTTTCCAATTTCTAGGGATCCCCCCGAAGGGGGAACCGTATATGTAGGTCCAGATGTTAGGTACTCCGTCCTTGTTTCCAATTTCTAGGGATCCCCCCGAAGGGGGAACCGGTTACTGGATCGTGTTAGAAACCGGCTGGAACCGGGTGTTTCCAATTTCTAGGGATCCCCCCGAAGGGGGAACTTGGACGTAAAGTCCAAGTCTAACCTAGTTGAAGTCGTTTCCAATTTCTAGGGATCCCCCCGAAGGGGGAACGACCGTCAATCTCAGCCTCGACAGTATGTTTTTGGGATGCAGTTTCCAATTTCTAGGGATCCCCCCGAAGGGGGAACGGACCAAGCCCAAGCCAAAGGTGCGCAAGAACTCCCGGAGTTTCCAATTTCTAGGGATCCCCCCGAAGGGGGAACCGTTTAGCTTAAGTGTTTTCCACTGTTTCTGAATTATGTTTCCAATTTCTAGGGATCCCCCCGAAGGGGGAACCAAGGAGGTTAATTATGGCAGTTGTGAAACTGAACTTGGTTTCCAATTTCTAGGGATCCCCCCGAAGGGGGAACCGCATAAGGGAGGAGTTTACAATGCAAATCACACTCTTTGGGTTTCCAATTTCTAGGGATCCCCCCGAAGGGGGAACTCAGAACTGAGTTGAATTGCTATAAAGGGCATATCAGGTTTCCAATTTCTAGGGATCCCCCCGAAGGGGGAACGATAGACTTTCTATAATTTCCGAGGCCTTTTAAAGACGTTTCCAATTTCTAGGGATCCCCCCGAAGGGGGAACCCTCCGACATGACGGAAGAAGAGTTGTGGGAGCTTTTGAATAAATGTTTCCAATTTCTAGGGATCCCCCCGAAGGGGGAACAATCCTGGGTGTTCTTTCTATCCCGTAAAGGGAGAGGTGGGTTTCCAATTTCTAGGGATCCCCCCGAAGGGGGAACTCCCATAAGGGTAGCGACATCCCTAATGTACGAGCAGCGCTCTGGTTTCCAATTTCTAGGGATCCCCCCGAAGGGGGAACACGGAGGAACGCAGAATCTGCTCTTTGGTGTATTTCATTGTCGTTTCCAATTTCTAGGGATCCCCCCGAAGGGGGAACAAGGGCCGCCGACGTAGGTCCGCTACTGCCAACAGCACGTTTCCAATTTCTAGGGATCCCCCCGAAGGGGGAACACTGTCGGATCCCATAGGTGTGGGAGTTTTTGCTGTTGTTTCCAATTTCTAGGGATCCCCCCGAAGGGGGAACATTGGCGTCCACCAACATTACGAACCACCAACTTCGGCTGTTTCCAATTTCTAGGGATCCCCCCGAAGGGGGAACTCCACCCCTATTAAACCCAAGCAGGGCAAGGAATGCAAGGCCCATTTGCGAGGGATCCGGAAAAAAGTCGGCAAAAAGAGTTTTGGCGAGGGGGTTTTGTAGCCGGAAAGCCTTGTGGCGCAAGGCGTCGAGGGATCGAACGAAAGAATCGGCCTTTGCGGCTTTTGGCGGATCGCTCGCGGAGGCGTTGATACCGTTTTGGTGTTCTTTTGGAAACATCGAGATCCAGACAAGGGCAGTAGGGCCCTGAGTCCACTGATGAGCCAACCTCAGCCAATCTAGCCGCGCAGGCGACCGGAGCGCAGGATGCTGATGACGAGCCACAGCCCCAACAGGCTGGCCGCGCCGAAGAGGAGTTCGCTCAGCCCAAAGACCTGGAAGCGCTGCGTCTGAGCCGAGATGATGGCGGCCCCGACGATCAGAGAGCCGACCACAATGCTGTAGGAGAGGCGGTTGGCCGACTGATCCAGGCTGCTGCGGATCCCGTCCAGCTCTTGGATGGTCAAGTTCCAGCGCTGGGTTTCCGAGGTGATGCGGCTGAGCAGCAGCTCCATCTGGCGCGGCGATTGCAGAGAGAGATTTTTCAAATCCAAAGCCGTGCGCAGCAGCGAAGGCAGAGGGGCTTCCCCCAGCAATTGCGCCCGAAACACATCCGCCATCAGGGGGCGAAGCTGCTCCGGCAGGTTGTAGCCGGGGGTGAGCTGGCGGGCGATCCCTTCCAAATTGGCCAGCGCCTTGGCACAGAGGCCCAAATTGCCGGGAATGCGGATCTGGTTGCGCCGGGCCGCCTGCAGGATCTCAGAAAAGAGCTGGCTGAAGTTGAGCTCCGCAATGCTCAGGGTGTAGTACTGCCGCAGCAGACGCTCGTAGTCGCTTTGGAGCTGGGCCAAGCTAACCGGCTGCTCCCGCAAGCGGGCCGTGGATCTTTCCGGCAGGGCCAACTCTAGGGTCAATTCGGCACAGCGCTGGGCATCGAGGCTGACAATGGCCAGCATCAGCTCCAGCAGAATCTGCTGCGTGCGCGGATCCAGCCGCCCAATCATGCCGCAATCCAGCAGGGCCACGCGACCGGATCCCAGATAAAACAGATTGCCCGGATGGGGATCGGCGTGGAAATAGCCGTCGATGCAGATCTGCTGAAAAAAGGCGCGGGTCAAGAGGCGAGCGATGTTTTCCGGGTCCGCGTCGCTGCGATCCGCCTCCAACAGGGGCCGGCCCTCGATCCACTCCAGCGTCAACACCTTTGGCGTAGTGAGAGGCCAATGGATGCGCGGCACCACCAGTTGGGCCGGATCAAACCAACGCCCCCTTTGCAACTGTTGGCGGAGCTGCTCGGTGTGGCGGGCCTCTTGGGTAAAGTCCAGCTCTGCTTGAATGGCCCGGCAGAACTCATCCGCCAAGGCCACCACATCTGCCAACCTGCCGAACTCCGTTTGCGCCACCAGCTCGGCAATGCCCCGGATTAGCCGCGTATCCCGCTCCACCACCGCCTCCAGCCCGGGCCGCTGGATCTTGAGGGCCACCCACTCGCCGCTGACCAGACAAGCCCGATGGACCTGGGCAATGGATCCCGCCGCAACCGACTCTGTGTCCAGGCTGCTGAACACCTGCTCCAACGGCTGCCGCAACTGCTGCCGCAGCAGGATTTCCACCGCATTCCAGGGAACAGGAGGTACGTCGGCCTGCAGAGTGCTGAGGGCCTCGATGTACTCTCGCGGCAACAGGTCCGGACGGGTGCTCAGCAGTTGGCCTAGCTTGACATAGACCGGCCCCAGATCCACCAAAATGTTGCGCAGCACCATTGGGGGGGGCAGTTGGGGTTCCCCAGCCTTGCCAAAAGAGAGCAAGCGGCGCATGTAGTCCCAACCGTGGCGCAAAACCACCTCCAGGATCTCGGCCTGACGCGCCCCACTCTGGGCCAGACGGGCAAACATCGCAGTCTCTCTCCCTGGAAGTCCAATGGCAGAGAAGCCCGATCCCTAGAAAAAGGGGATAGGGGCCACCCTACGGGTTCCATCCCAGCCGGTTTGCAGCCCCTCCCGCAACACCCGCAGCACCTCATCGGTATCGGCATTGGGCTGGGCAAAGGAGAAAACATGCTTGAAGCGCAGTTTGCCCTCCCGATCCACAACGAACTGGGCCGGCAGGGGTGCTCCCAAAGCTTGGCCAACCCCATAGAGGCGGAAGGTTTTGCACTCGGGATCCACCAGCAGCGGGTAAGGCAGCTGCAGGTCTGCTTGAATCTGCTGGCTTTGAACCGGATCAGTGCTGGTGACCATCAGCAGCTCGGCCCCCAAGGCTTGGATCTCGCCGTAGCGGGCTTTCAGCTCTTGGATGTGGGGGTAGCAAAAAGGGCAAAAAAGCTTTTCGGTGAAGATACGAGTAAAAGCCAGAACCACCGGCTTTTGGCTGCGGTAGTCCGATAGCCGCACGGGATCCCCTTGCACGCGCGGCAGCTCAAAATCGGGGGCAATCTGGCCGATTTCCAGAGAAGTGTTGGCTGGTTGGGGGATGAAGTTGTCGGCAAAGCGACGGTTAAACAGTCCGCTGTTGCTGGTCATTGCAGTTTTTTTACGTTTCTTTACTACTTGCCACCAGCCTAACCCAAAGCCTCGGCCACCGCCTTCAGCCGTCGGAGCTGGGCCCGCATATCCTGCTGGGTCGGCCCTGCTGCCAACAGGTAAAACCCTGCCGCCACCCAGGGACTGGGGATGCGGAAGTTGAAGCAATTGACCAGAAGGGTACCCCCCGGCTGGGGATGGCATTCCCAGCGGTCGGTTCCTTCAAAAAATCCCTTAAACTGCCACTGCACCAAGCCTTCTGCCCGCTCTGTAATCACGCAATCCAAGCTGGGGGATACAAACGGCAAGCGAAGGAAAAAGCGGTAGCGGCTGCCCAATTCCGCCAGAGGGGATCCCACCGCCTCGCAGCCCAACAGCGGGTTGAGCCAGCGCTTCATCAACTCCAGGTCGGTAAGGCAGCGATCCACCTGGGCCACGCTGGCCGCAATCGGAATTGACTGGGTGTAGACAGGCATCCTCAGGGGGAAGTTGGGGGAGCGAGCTTGGCTGAAGAGAGGTCTTCTGCCGTGGCAGAGGGGGATACGGTGCTCAGCAAAATCAAGATATCGCGGTATTCCACCTGATCCGGCCCCCGACGGGGGGATCCCACTTGCACCACCGCCTGTTGGAGAGGCTTTTTGGGGTGGGGGGGAGACTCGAACACCAAGGTGCGGATCCCATTGGCCTGCTCGATGTCCGAGAGGATGTCCCAGCCGCGGCCCCACAGGGTGCGGCGGTAGTAGGCGGCAATCGCCTCCAGAGGCTGAGAGGTCTGCAAGATCAGGGAAGCAAGGCCCCCCTCTCGATCCCGAATCTGCCCTGAAGAGACGATGACAGCGTTGGGCAACTGCAAGTGACGGGGAAACTGGGGGGGAAGAGCGCGGGTATCCCCCAGGGAAGCTTCAAAATGCGTGCCATCTTTGCCGATGTGACGCCGCACGGGATCCTGATCCACTTCTTGAGCAACCGGATCAGGCATCTTGCGGCAGGCCACGAGGGATCCCGCCAACAGCCCCAGGGTTAGCCGAGTAAGAATAGGCAAAGAACTTGGCCCCACTGACGTGAACCGCTCAAGACGGGGATTTTTTCTCATCCGTTGGCCAGGGATCCCTGACTGGTTATAGCGGATCCCGCCTTTGGATACAACCAATCTCCCTTTCTGGGCCAAGTTCCAGAGCAGCCATCATTCGTCGAGCCAGGGCTGACAACTGCACACCAGGTGGCGATCCCCGTAGGCGTTGTCGATGCGGCTGACGCTGGGCCAGAACTTGTGGGCCTTGACCCAAGGGAGCGGGTAGGCGGCCAGCGAGCGAGGATAGGGGCGATCCCAGTGGTCGGCAGCCACCACCTCGGCGGTGTGGGGGGCCAGCTTGAGGGGATTGCGCACCGGATCCATCTCGCCTCGCTCAATGGCGGCAATCTCCTGGCGGATGGCAATCATCGCCTCGCAGAAGCGATCCAGCTCCTCCAGAGATTCGCTCTCGGTGGGCTCCACCATCATTGTCCCCGGCACCGGCCAGGAGATGGTGGGGGCGTGGAAGCCATAGTCCATCAGGCGCTTGGCCACATCTTCCACCTCGATGGCAGCGCTTTTTTTCAGGGGGCGCAAATCCAAAATACACTCGTGGGCCACCCACCCCCCCGGCCCCTTGTAGAGCACTGGGTAGTAGGGATCCAACCGCTTGGCGATGTAGTTGGCGTTGAGGATGGCCACTTGGCTGGCCAGGGTGAGGCCGGCGGATCCCATAAGGCGAATGTAGGCCCAGGAGATGGGCAAAATGCTGGCACTGCCCCACGGGGCAGCGCTGACGGGGCCGTTACAGCCGGGCAAAACAGGATGGCCAGGCAAATAGGGCACAAGGTGGCGGGCCACGGCAATGGGCCCTACCCCCGGCCCACCTCCCCCATGGGGAATGCAGAAGGTCTTGTGCAGGTTGAGGTGGCAGACATCGGCCCCCAGCTCGGCAGGACGGCAGAGGCCCACCTGAGCGTTGAGGTTGGCCCCATCCATGTACACCTGTCCCCCCGCCTCGTGGATTATCTGGCAAATCTCGCGGATCCCTTCCTCAAACACACCGTGGGTAGAAGGGTAGGTGATCATCAAGGCGGCCAGCCGCTCCCCGTGCTGCTCCACCTTGGCCCGCAGATCCTCAATGTCGATATTGCCGGCTTCATCACAAGCTACGCTCACCACCTGCATCCCCGCCATCACGGCGCTGGCCGGGTTGGTTCCGTGGGCCGAGGTGGGGATCAAGCACACCTGCCGCCGGCTTTCCCCTCTGGCTTGGTGGTAGCGGCGGATAGCCAACAGGCCGGCATATTCCCCCTGAGATCCGGCATTGGGCTGCAGAGAAACTCCGGCAAAGCCGGTGATCTCCGCCAGCATCTTTTCCAACTGGGCAAAGAGGGCTTGGTAGCCGCGGGCCTGCTCCAGGGGCACAAAAGGATGGAGCTGGGCAAACTCCGGCCAGGTGACCGGCATCATCTCCACCGTGGCGTTCAGCTTCATGGTGCAAGAGCCCAAGGGGATCATGGAATGGGTGAGAGCCAGATCCCGGCTTTGCAGGCGGTGGATATAGCGCAGCAGCTCAGTTTCCGAGTGGTAACGGTTAAAGACCGGATGGGTGAGGTAGGGGGTGGTGCGCAGGAGCTGGGGCGGCAGGCTCTGGCCCAAGTCCAGCTCTGGGCTGTCGGGATCCCAAGCTGGCGGTAAGGACTCCGTTCCGCTGCGGGGAAGGGTTCCGGCGAAGATCTCCCACAGATCCCGCAGATCCTGAGCGGTGGTAGCCTCATCCAAGCTGATCCCCAGCGTCTGGTCATCGATCTGGCGTAGGTTGATCTGTCGCTGGGCAGCGCCGGCCTGGATCGCCTGCACCTGCTCTGGAGAAGCTACCTTGACCCAGAAGGTATCGAAGAAATGCTCTGGCCCCACCTCATAGCCCAACTGACGGATCCCGGTGGCCAAGTGATGGGCCTGGCGGTGGATCCGCTCGGCTATGTGTCGCAAGCCACGGGGGCCGTGGTAGACGGCATACATAGAGGCCATCACCGCCAAAAGCACCTGAGCAGTGCAGATGTTGCTGGTGGCCTTGTCGCGCCGGATGTGCTGTTCGCGGGTCTGTAACGCCAAGCGCAGGGCCGGCTTGCCTTGAGCATCTTGAGAAATCCCCACCAGCCGTCCTGGCAGCAGCCGCTTGTGGGCCTCGCGGGTGGCGAAGTAAGCCGCATGGGGGCCACCATAGCCCAAGGGCACCCCGAAGCGCTGGGTGGATCCCACCACGATGTCCGCTCCCCACTCTCCTGGGGGTTGCAATAGGGTTAAGCTGAGCAGGTCGGCAGCCACCGTCACCACCATCCCCTTTTGGTGCGCCTGCTCCACCAACTGCCGGTAATCCCGGATTTCCCCATAGGTGCTGGGATATTGCAACAGCAGCCCAAAGCCCTTCTCCGGGCAAAACTCCGCCAGATCCGTCACGCGCACCTGGATCCCCAAGGGCTCTGCCCGCGTCTGCACCACTGCAATCGTCTGGGGATGACAGCCCCGATCCACCCAGAAAACTGGGGATCCCCTGCCTGCCAAGGTGTAGGCAAGAGCCATGGCTTCGGCGGCTGCGGTGGCCTCGTCCAGCAGGGAAGCATTGGCGATCTCCATCCCCGTCAGGTCGATCACCATCGTCTGGAAGTTGAGCAGGGCTTCCAACCGTCCCTGGGCAATCTCAGCTTGGTAGGGGGTGTAGGGGGTGTACCAGGCAGGGTTTTCCAGGATGTTGCGCTGAATCACCGGTGGCGTCAGGGTGTTGGAATAGCCCATGCCCAAAAAGGATCGCCACACCTGGTTCTGGGCAGCCATTGCCTTCAGTTCCGCCAACACCTGCAGCTCAGGGCAAGGGGATCCCAATTGCAAAGGCTGGCTGCTGCGAATGGCCGGCGGCACCGCCTTCTCCACCAGCTCCTGCAGCGAACTCAGCTCCAACACTTGCAACATCTGCCCAATTTGCCGGGCATCCGGCCCAATGTGCCGTCTGAGAAAGAGTTCGGTCTGCCCCAGCAACTCCAGCTCCGGAGAAGGCGTGGGTTGTGGGATCCCTGGAGATGGATCCCGGCTGGGGGGGTCAAGTCGAGTCGAGTGGAGAAGGGCCAAGTCGGACATGGTGCGATAGCCGAGAAAGGGAGAGCAAGAAAGACTGTCTCCTGATCATAGTTGTTAAAAATTGTTTCTGTCGGGATCCAAATCCTGTCTTGGCCCTCGATTCGGGGTGGAGGGGATGAGACACTAGATGGTCGGAGAATGTTAGCAACCTATACAGATGAGCCTTTTGGATTCTGCTTGGAGAAGTGATGCTATGCGCTGGCTGCTGTCCATCTTGGTTCGTGTGGTGTTAGTGCTCTGTCTGTGCTTCGCTCCTTTGGGGATCCCTGTTGTGGCCAGGGCCGCAGAGCTTCCCCCGGTAAAGCACTTGGACACTCCGATTGACGTGAACAACACCATCTTGCGCAACTACCGCCAACTGCCCGGCTTCTATCCCACCCTAGCTCGCATCCTGGTGAAAAATGCCCCCTACAAGAGCCTGGAAGACATGTTGCAGATCTCAGGCCTGACAGAGCAGCAAAAGGCCCTGATCAAAGCCAACGCCGAGAACTTCGTGTTTGGCGAGTATCAGGAAGGGGCTAACCAACTGGAAAACCGCATCAACCAAGGGTACTACGGCTGATCTCGGCAGAGGAGCCATCGGGAGAATCGGCTTTTTGGGAAAGGGATCCTGTGGCCTACGATAACGTCTGCAAGTACTTGGTGGAATGGTTCCCCGAGTCTTTTGTCCGGTGGCTACTGGGATCCCCTGTTTCCTTGGCTCAGCTACAGCCGACGGAGCTGTCCACCGAGCCCATCCGAGCGGACTCTCTTATCCTGCTGCGGGCCCAAAACTTAATTTTGCATCTGGAGTTTCAAACCGACCCGGATCCCGATATCCCCTTCCGCATGGCCGACTATTGCCTGCGCCTGTTCCGTCGCTATCCCGACCAGGAGGTGCAGCAGATTGTCATCTACCTAAGAAAAACCCAGTCAGAACGGGTGTACCAGACTTCTTTTCAACGGGGATCCCTGTCCCATCGCTTTGAGGTCTTGCGCCTGTGGGAACAAGATCCAGAGGTGCTATCCCGATACCCAGGCCTCTTGCCCTTGGCGGTACTGGCAGAGCCGGACAATCCAGAACCCCGTCTGCGGCAGGTGGCCAGAGCCATAGCTGAGATGGAGGATCCCAAGCTGCGGCAGGAGTTGAAAGCGGCCACTGCCGTCTTAGCAGGATTAACATGGACGCCAGAGGAAATCAGCAGGGTTCTGGGAGGTTTGGCTGTGCGGGAATCGACCATCTATCAGATGTGGCGAGCAGAAGCCCTCAAAGAAGGGCGAGAGGAGGGCCTGAAACAAGGCCTAGAGCAAGGTTTGCAACAAGGTCTGCAACAAGAGGCTGCTCGACTGACCTTGAGTCAACTGCAGCGCAAGCTGGGGCCCCTGCCGGAAGACCTCTCTGAGACCATCCGCCGCCTGCCCACCGAGCAATTGGAGGGGTTGGCAGAGGCTCTGCTGGACTTTCAGACGCTGGCCGACCTGACCCAGTGGCTAGAGGAGCTGGCATCTGCCTAGGTTTTGCTGTCACGGCCTTTTCCCAATTTTTGTCGGCATCTCTCTCCTGGGAGGAGCTCTGCCATGGTGGCGGTCTGGATTCCCAGAGAAAGCAGTAGATTGAACTGAGTTCTCGATAAACCGGGCTGAATGCAACCCAACCTTGACCTCAGCAGGATCCCAGCGCGACTTTCCTGAGCGAGCCGGTTCTATGCAAGGGCCTCGGGTTTTGATCTGCGGCTACCATGGCTACGGAAATGCTGGCGACGAAGCCCTGTTGCTGGCTCTCTTACGACAGCTAGAGCAGTTGCCCGACCCTGTGCAGCCGGTGGTGCTCTCCCCTTGCCCTGCCGAAACGGCTGCCACCTATGGGGTGCTGGCCTGCCCCCGCTTTGACGGCTGGGCTTTGCAGCGCTGTCTGGCCCAGGCCCAGGCTTTCATCTGGGGTGGAGGTGGCCTGCTGCAGGATCGCACCAGTTGGCGCAGCCCTCTCTACTACCTGGGGGTGATGGGCCTAGCCCAGCGCTGGGGACTGAAGACCCTTGCCTGGGCCCAGGGGATCGGGCCGCTGCAGCGGGGGTGGATTCGCGCACTAGCCCGTCGCTCGTTGGCAGGTTGCACGGCCATCAGTGTGCGGGATGGGGTTGCCTCCCAATGGCTGCAAGAGTGGGGGATCCCTCACCAGGTGGCTCCGGATCCCGTCTGGAGTTTGCCGTCCAAAACCTTGCCGGAATGGGAAACGTGGCCTCAGCCCCGCATTGCTGTGGTCTTGCGTCCGCATCCGCAACTGACTGGAGCCTGTCTAGAAGCTTTGAGCCAGGGTTTACAGCGTCTCCAGGCTTCCACGGGGGCATACCTTCTCTTCGTGCCCTTTCAGCTGGCTCCTCCCGGATCCCCTGACCTTGGGCCAGACTACCACTTGGCTCAGCAGCTTCAGCAGCGCCTACCCCACCGTAGCCAAGTGCTGGAAATTCGGGATCCCTGTCTATTGAAAGGAGTCTTTCGGGGTGTCAGGCTGGCGATCACCATGCGCTACCACGGATTGGTGATGGCGGCGGCAGAGGGCTGCGCCTGTTTTGGTCTCAGCTACGATCCCAAGGTGAAAACGCTGCTCCAGGAATTGGGCATGCCTGGCTGGGATCTGCAGGAGATGCCCACCGATCCTGAAGCCTTACACCAAGCTTGGCTGGCCTGCTACTCAGAGGGCCTAGCTCTCAGCCCTACCCAAGCTGACCTGTGGGCGAGGCAATCGGCTCAGCACGCTCAGTTGTTGAGACAGCACCTGAAGTGGGGTTGATGGGGTTGCCTGGAGAAGTTGCTGCCAGGGCGAATTCCGGTAGCGGTTCTTCTGGAGAGCCGCTTTACCCCAAAAGTAGGGAGGCACGGTGTCCCCGAACCAAAGCGCTGCGTGCATCCGCTTGAGGAGGCCCCCAATTCATTGAGGGGAGGACGTCACCTGAGAGGGTTTTGGGGGAGAAACTCCCGATCCAGGGGCAGGGGGGCGACAGGTTGGGTGAGGGTAAATTGGCCGCTTTCTATCCATTGCTTGAGGATTTCGGCAATTTGCATGGAGCGGCGCAGGCTGGCCAGGGGAGCGGTGCGAACCTTGCGGCCATTGAGGGTGATCTGGCCGGATTTGAGCTGGGCATAGCTCACCAAGCCAAAGGTGGGCCGCACCCGGCGGGGAATGGAAAAGTCGATCACGGGGGCAACCAACTCCTCATCCCGAATGGCAATGGCCTCCAAATCCGCAGGAGCAAGGATGGGGATGGGGATCCCGACCCCCAACATCAAGCTGGGACCGTAGTTGCGGAAGTAGCAGCCCCTCACCCATTCCGCCTGCATTTGCTTGGCATCCCCAATCAGGGCTAGAGTGGCCGCCGGGCCGATGGGAGTTTGGTTGGGCAATCGCTTTTGCAGCGGAAAGTGTTGGGTGCCCTCCCAGGCGACGTAGCCGATGCCGCCTCCCAAAAAGATGCGGCTGCCGATCCCCACCCGCCGCAACAGGGGATCGTTCAACAAGGGGGATAGCTCTCCCGGGTTGGAATAGACGGCATTGCCCAGATGCGGTTCCAACAGACCCAAGTAGGTGTACAAAGGCCGATCCCCGCCGTTCACCCCGACGATGAAGTTTTGGTAGGCATTGCGGGGGTTGAACAGGTAAAACTGGTTGAGCTGATCCCGAGTCAGGGTGGTCTCGTAGTCGGCGCGGGGGTAACAATCGGTCACTTGGCCGATGGCCCGCAAATGGACGCGCTTGCCCGCCACCAGGTCGGCAATGACATGGCCGCCCCCATAGGCTTGATCCGCTTGCTCGCTGGGTTGGGCTGCCCCCAGGTAAAGATCCACCGCGCCAAATCCGGCATAGGCCGGTACCCCGTTCAGCCAAGCTTGGCGAATCTTGATGGGCGGATCCGTATGGCCCAGGTTCACAATGGCTCCTGAAGACTCCATTGGCTCAAAGGTGCCGGTGGTGATCACATCCACCTGCTCAAAGGCTTCCTGGATCCCCAAGGTGGCCAGCTTGGCTTTGGCTTCCAGGGCCGTCCACACCCGCGCCTGGCCTTTGGCAATGCGTTGGTTAATCTGGTCTAGGGTTCTCTCCATGGGATGTAAAGATCGCAATGGTTGGTCGCGTTGGCGGTGTGGAGCACTAGGCAGTCTTGATCGCTTGATCGTCGAGGGATCCGCTCCCATCTTGAATTCTCTCGTGAGGCAGCTCTTGGGACTGGCTCAATGAATAGCTTAAATGGACGGGGATCTGGGCCGGTGGGGCTTAAGGGGATCCGGCAGTATGGGCCGCTTTTGCCGGCGTTGGGGTTGGTGGGCCTGCTCTACGGCGGGGGGCTGCTGCTGGCTCTGGCCCAGAGTGTGGGCCTCTACGGCCTGGGCGAGAGGGGGTTTACCCTGCAGGGGTATGGGGAGCTGCTGCGGGATGCGGAAGTCGGGGGATCCCTGTTGCTCAGCCTCAGAATCGCTCTGTTGGCAACGGGGTTGGCGCTGCTTTTGGGGCTGGGGCTGGCGCTGCTGTTGCGGGGGGTGGGGGGGTGGGCCATCTGGCTTGGCCAGTTGACGCTGCCGATTCCTCATTTGGTGGGGGTGGCAGGGATGCTGCTGCTGCTGGGGCCCAGCGGTTGGCTGGCGCGGCTGGCCTTCCAACTGGGCTGGATTGCCTCGGATCAGGATTTTCCCTTGTGGGTGAACGACCGCGGCTATGTGGGGGTGTTGCTCTATTGGCTTTGGAAGGAGATCCCCTTTGCCGCTCTGGTGGCGCTGACGCTGCTGCGCGGGATGGGATCCGAGCTGGAGCAACAGGCTCGGCTGCTGGGGGCTTCTGCCGCCCAGACGTTTTGGTATGTAACGCTGCCCTTGCTGAGGCCGGGGCTGCTGGCCACCGGGATTCTCATCTTCGGCTTTGTCTTCAGCGCCTTTGAGGTTCCCTTGCTCTTAGGGCCCACCTACCCGCGCACCTTGCCCGTTCTGATCTATCAGCGCTTCACCCACATCAACCTGGAGCAGCGGCAGCAGGCGGTGGCGCTGGGGGTGATCCTGTTGGTCATCTCGGCAGCGGTGGTCAGTTGGATGGCAGGGCTGTTTGCGGCCAGGGGATCCCTTTGGCAACCGCCGGTCGCCTCAGCAGGACGGAGTCCTTGGAGAAGGCCGTGAAAGGACGCCACATGCACAGATGGATTGGGGGATCCCTGCTCCGCCTTGGGGTGGCCGGAGTGGCCCTCCTTTGGGCTTTGCCCTTTGGGGTGCTGGCTCTTTGGGCCTTCACGCGGGCCTGGTATTTTCCCGATGCCCTGCCGCAGGCATGGAGCATAGCCGGTTGGCAGCAACTGCTGAGCTGGGGATCCCAGTTCCGGGCAGCCTTCGGCCAGAGCTTGCAAATTGCCCTGTTTACCACCCTGCTGGCCTTGGGGGTGGGGATCCCGGCGGGACGAGTTTTGGGCACCCGTCCCGTGCCTGCCTGGCTGCGCCTGCTGCTGCTATTGCCCATCATCACCTCTCCTTTGGCCGTATTGATGGGCATCCAAGGGGTGCTGATTCGCCTGCGGCTGGACAGTACCCTGCTGGCGGTGGTTTTGGTGCATCTGATCCCCACCATTCCCTACATGGCTCTGGTGATGGGCAGTGTGTTCGCCCGTTTCGACCGCGGCTACGAGGCGCAGGCCCGCTGTTTGGGGGCGGATCCCTGGCAAGTGTGGTGGCAGGTGACGTTGCCCCTCATTGCCCCTGGGGCAGCCATTGGGGCGGTATTTGCCTTTTTGATCTCTTGGAACGAATTTTTGCTCACCTTCTTTGTCGGCGGTGGGCGGGTTCTCACGCTGCCGATGCTGCTCTACAGCCTTTTGCAAGGGGGAAACAATACCCTGGTGGCTGCAGTGGCCTTCCTGTCGCTGCTGCCGGGGTGGTTGGCCTTGCTGGGGGCCAGCGTCTGTTTGGGGCAGGCCATCGGGCTACCCCCCACAGAGGTTCAAGAGGGGGAGAGCTAATATCCCTTCAGGGCCAGGTTGGGCCGTTGCAGAGCAGCTCCCACCCGTTGAACCTGAGTTTTGAAGCTGCCATCTCGCTCCAACCATATCTGCCTCAGGGCAGGGGGAATTACCTCCAGGCCAAACTGGGGGCTCTTGGGACGAAATTGCACACAGGTTGAGGGACAAGCCAGGTAATCAACCCCCTCCCGCCGGCGGTGCAGGTCTTGGTGAATATGGCCGAATACAACGAGGCGGATGTGGTCGAACTCGTCCAGAACCCCAAACAACCGCTCCGGCTGCTGCAGGGCACTTTGATCCAGCCAGGCAGAATCCACCGAAAAAGGGGGATGGTGCAGGGCCAACAAAACATGGTGTTGGGCGGCTTTGCTCCGCTGCAATTCCTGTCTCAGCCACAGCAGCGTGCGCTCCGTCAGGTAACCGCTATCTTTGCCGGGCACGAGGGAGTTCAACAAAATAAAGCTCCAATTTTCCCGGCTGAAGCTCTTGTCCCCAAATAGCCGCTCGGCATGAAGCTCTTGGTTCATGGTGTGCAGGCGATCGTGGTTGCCTGCCAACCAGTAAGTATCGATGGGGAGAGCCTGCAAATGGGCTCTCAAACGGGCGTAAGATGCCGCACTGCCATCTTGAGAGAGATCTCCGGTAAGCAGCAGCAGATCCGGCAAGGGATCCAGAGCGGCAATGGCCTTTTGCACCTGCAGGAAAGAGGCTTCCGTGTCCACCCCCAGCAGCCGGTGATGGGGCTTGGCAAACAGATGCAGGTCGCTGATCTGAACCACGTATACGGTCATAGAGCAGGCCCAAGAGGGTGGGATCCCATCTCCGCAGGTTCAAAACACTACCGTTTTACGTTTTAACACCAGATGGCCCGGCTGGAACCAGTAGGTAGGGTCATTTCGATTCAAGCTAGGACACTGCACCCACACCCAAAACGTTGGTCGCGTCTTCGCGTCAGCGTTGCGGAGCAATAATCCCCAGAACCACAAGGCTTTTCTCAGTAGCCCAGGCGTCTCGCCCCCAACCTAAAATGACCATAACTCAGCCCTAAAGGGCTCAACCTTAACCTACCCAAGTCCGTCAACCCGGTTCAATCCCTTGAGAAAATCCTCTCAGGAAAAGCTTTAGGAAACATTCAGAGAGCGGCCCACGTTCCTAAAGGCAGCTTGCACCTGAGGCCAGCGGGATTCCTGGGTAGAGGCCGTCAGCGTATAGAGGCGATGGTGCCGAACGGTTACCGTCACCACCTCATGACGAAGCTGGGATCCCATATCGGTTTGGTATTCCAGCAGGTAATAGGGGTGCTCCTGCCGCTCAAAGGCTTCGGCAGCCAACAGCTTGGCCGAGCGACCGGATCCCTCAGGAGCAATGATCTTCTCCGCCACCAACTGCCCCACCTCATCCGGGCTGCCCAAATCGGCAATCGTCTCCCCCTTGTCAAACGGGGCGATCATCAGGCTGACGTTCTCGGTCTCGTACACCAGGTCGCGCAGGAGAACCACTGGCCCTTTTCCCGGCCCAAGATTGACCGCCACCATGCCATTGGGGTAGGCAAAAGCAAAGGCTCCGCTGGGATCCCTGTAGGCCCGTAGGTTAGAGCCTGCGGAACAGGCACCGACCACCAAGCTGAGGCAGACACAGAGCAGCAACAGCGCTCTAGACAGCCACGGGCTGGTTGCGTAAGTGGGCCACAGGCCTGATCGGGCAGAATGCGCGCCTCGTGCTGCTGACATTGCTGGGATCCTCTCCTCAGATGGGTTGCCTATTGTTCCTTTATCATCCTAGTACGAGCGCGCCAGCTCTAACCCCTTGGCCTGGGTGCCGGGCGTGCTCAGGCCTGAGTATCCAGCCCAGTTGGCCGGACTGCGCCCACGGAAAACTCCGGCTCAGCAGCGTGGTCGCCGATGTCGGCTGAGACTGAAAACAGGGGATCCTACCGGCCTAAAAGCAACTGCCGCTATTGAGGGAGCCGCTTCTCGAAATCCAGATCCGGTAGCGGCAGGTTGGCCTGGGCACCTCCTTGGCCGGTGAGCATTGCCAAGCGGCGGGAGATTTCATCGTCCATGGCCATTTCATCCAATTGGGCAGCAATCTGCTCGCTGCGATCTTCCGAGAGCTCGCTCATGGCTCGGGATCTGAGCTGGCGAGCCTGGATAGCATTCTTTGCCGCCTCAAATTGGGACTTGGCCGAGTCGATGTTGTAGGAATTGTTGATGCGGGTCATCTGCTCCAGAGCTTGGTTCACCTCGTTGATGTCTTTGAGGTTGCTCAGCTCGCTCTTGTAAGCGGCCAATCGCTCTTTCTCGCGGGCCAGCTTTTGCTTGGCGGCGTTGACGTAGCGCTCGGCAGTTTCCACGTTCTCCTTAAGGGGGCCGAGAATGGCCTCAATTTGCAGCGCTTGGGACATAGCCAGGCGGGCAGCCTCTTGATCGCCCCGTTGGGCGGCCAGGCGAGCTTTGTTCTCCAGGGCCTGGTACTCCCGCACCTTTTGCATGTACTTCTGCTCAGCCCGCTGATAGGCGGCTACTTGGGTGGCAACGGCTTCCGTGAGACGCTGAACCGTCTCCTGCATCGTGCGTAGGGATTCTTCCGCCACCATCACCGCCTCTGTGCCACCTTTCTCCACCGGGATCCCCCACAGCCAGTTCCAAGTTCCGACGATGACGCTGCCGGCCCGTTGCCCAAAAATGCCGTAGATGATCTTGCGTGCGCCCATGGCTTGACCCTCCTGCCTACGCGTGCTTCTACTGTATTTAATTTATTTCTCCCCAACTGGAAAGATCTCAGGGATCCGGCAAGTGGACAAATTCAAATCCCCGCTTCTTCAAAGTTGGGATCAACTGCCGCGTTACCTCAACCACTTGGGCTCCTCCTTGTACCCCATCGTGCAGCACGATTAAGGAGCCAGGCCGCACCTGGGCCAGCACCCGCTCCACTACCACCGATACCGGTGGGATCAGCCAATCCTCAGGCACCACGCTCCACATCACCGGACAAAAGCCCCAACGGCGCAAATCCGCAAGCGTCTGCGGCCAAAACAAGCCATTGGGCGGGCGCACAGCCCGATAATCGTCAGGGATCCCGCCACAGGCAGCCACGAGGGTGGTTTGGCTGCGCTTCAGGCTCTGATAAAGCTCTCCAGGGGCAAGCTCGGTAAAAGGGCGATGCTGCCAGCCGTGAAGGCCAATGCGGTGGCCTTGTTGGCGGATCTGACGGGCCAGGTGGGGCCAGCGCTGCACCCGTTCTCCCAACACAAAAAACGTGGCCGGCACCTGAAAATCCATCAAAACCTGCAACAAAGCAGGGGTGTACTCAGGGTGAGGGCCATCGTCAAAGGTCAGAGCCACCCGCTGGGTATGGGGATCTGCCGGCAACTCCCACAGGCCGTCGGGAAAGAGGGTCTTGAGGCCCCAATGCAGGGGTGGGTAGAGAGATGGAGGCAGGATTTGCTGAGAAGAGAAGAGCATTGTGGCGGGCTGTATTTTGTCCAGAACCAGAGGGCAATGCTTTGGGTGATCAACTGGGTAACAAATTTAGGTATTGCCGATTGAGCCAACCAATTGAAAAAATGGGCATGAGCATTGTAGCCCGCAAAACGGAAATCAGGGTTGGCGGGCCCGTCGGTGGGCTTTTGGATCTCGTCCTAGCCAGTTGTGATTACAGATTGTGCCTACAGATTGTGATTACAGAAGTTGCCATTGGGTGTCGGCAGCAGCCCGCCGCTCGAGTTCTTGAGACGGATGTGGGATCCCTTCTGCCCATAGCCCAGATCCGATAGGCTAGATTCACCCTCAAGGTATCAGCTGATGGCTTGGCAAACTCCAACACTGCTGCTGGTGGATGGTCACTCTCTGGCCTATCGCTCCTTCTACGCCTTTGCCTACAGCCGCGAGGGGGGGTTGCGCACTTCCACTGGGATCCCCACCAGCGTCAGCTTTGGCTTTTTGAAATCGCTGTTAGAAGTCTTGGACAAATACACTCCTACCCATGTAGCCGTTGCCTTTGATACACGGCAGCCCACTTTTCGCCACGAGGCCGACGAAACCTACAAATCAGGCCGCCCGGAAACGCCGCCGGAGTTTATCGAAGATGTGGAGAACCTGAAGCAGGTGTTGACGGCACTACGCATCCCGATTTTGGTGGTGCCTGGTTTTGAAGCCGATGACATTTTGGGCACCCTCAGTAGGCTAGCCCCCCAAGATTACCGAGTGCAGATCTTAAGTGGCGATCAAGATCTGTTCCAGTTGATCGATACCGATGGAAGAGTTCGGGTTTTGCACCTCAACAGCAAAGATCGCATCAGCGAGTTTGGCCCCGAACAAGTGAAAGAAAAATTGGGCATCTGGCCTTGGCAGGTGGTGGATTATAAGGCCCTCTGTGGTGACCCTTCTGACAACATTCCCGGGGTGAAAGGGATCGGCCCCAAGCGAGCTGTGGAGCTGCTGGAGCGCTACGGCAGTTTGGATGAAATTTTCGACCACCTGGACGAGATCCAAGGAAAAGTCCAGCAATACCTCAAAGAAGGGATCCCGGCGGCCCATCACTCGCAATTTATGGCTCGGATCAAATGCGACGTTCCTCTTTCTCCCGACTGGGAGAGCATGAAATTAACCGGGTTTGATCAAGCAGAATTGCTGCCGCTGCTGGAAAAATTGGAGTTTCACAGCTTCATCGCCCAAGTGCGCAAAATACAAACGGCTTTGGGGGGGATCCCAACCGAGGCAGAGGTGGTTGGCGCTTTTAATCCCACCGGGGATCCCGCAAACGCTCCTGACGAAGCCCTGTGGTTTGATTTTGCCCTCGATCCCGTCCCTTCTCTGCCGGCGGTGCGCATCATCGATACGCCGGAACAACTGGAGCTTTTGCGGCAAGAGTTGCTGGCCTGCCCAGGGATTGTAGCTTGGGATACTGAAACCACCAGTCTAGATCCACGGGATGCCCAATTGGTGGGGATCGGCTGTTGTTGGTCAGAGGGAGATATCGCCTACTTGCCCATCGGCCACCGCCAGGGATCCAACCTGGATTGGGAGCTGGTTAAACAAAGCCTGCAACCCCTTTGGGAAGATCCCAACCGACCCAAAAGCCTACAAAACTGTAAGTACGACCTGAGCATTTTCCGCGCCCACGGGATCCGCCTGCAAGGGATCCAGTTTGATCCCATGTTGGCCAGCTACGTTTTGGATCCAGAAGCCAGCCACAACTTGGCCGATTTGGCAGCTACCCATTTGGGTTTGCCAACCACCAGCTACAAAAAGTTGCTGGGCAAGGAACAGTCCATTGCCGATATCCCGATTTCCAAAGTTGCAGAATACTGTGGAACCGACGCCTATTGTGCCTATCGTCTGGTGCCAATCCTCACCGAAAAGCTGCAGAAAACCGATCCACGCCTGTGGGATCTTTTTATTCAAGTCGAGCTGCCCTTGGCCCAAGTTCTGGAAGAAATGGAGTGGATCGGCATTCGCGTTGATACCGAGTTTCTGAGGCAATTTTCCCAAGAGCTGGAACAAGAGCTGCAAAGTTTGGAGCAGAAAGCCTATGCCCAGGCTGGAGAAACCTTTAACCTCAATTCTCCCAAGCAACTGGGATCCCTGCTCTTTGAAAAGCTGAAATTGGACATTCGCAAAACCCGCAAAACGGCTACTGGCTATTCCACTGACGCCTCAGTTTTAGAAAAGCTAGAGGGGGATCATCCTCTCATCGAAACCATCGTGCAATACCGCACCTTGGCCAAGCTGAAATCGACCTATGTGGATGCTCTGCCTGCCCTGGTAAGAAGCGATACCGGCAGAGTCCACACCGACTTTAACCAAACCGTTACTGCCACCGGCAGGCTCAGCTCCTCAAACCCCAACTTGCAAAATATTCCCATTCGCACCGAGTTCAGTCGCCGGATTCGACAAGCTTTTATTCCCCAAGAGGGATGGCTATTGGCGGCAGCAGATTACTCTCAAATTGAGCTGCGCATTTTGGCCCACCTCAGCCAAGAACCTGCCTTGCTGGAAGGCTTTCGCTCAGGGGAAGATGTGCATACCCTGACCGCCCGCCTGCTCCTGGAAAAACAGGAAATAACCAGCGAAGAACGCCGCCTGGCCAAAACGATCAACTATGGGGTGATCTATGGCATGGGAGCGCAGCGCTTTGCCCGCACTGCGGGGGTTTCTTTGTCGGAAGCCAAGCAATTTTTACAGCGATTTAACGAGCGCTACGCCGGCATTTTTGCCTATCTGCGCTCCACTGAAGCCTTTGTGGAAAAGCATGGCTATGTAGAAACGATCTTGGGTCGCCGTCGCTATTTTCCCAATTTGTCTCGTCTGACAGGCCATCGCAAACAAGCGGAATTGCGGGCAGCTGTGAATGCTCCCATTCAGGGATCCGCCTCGGACATTATCAAAGTAGCAATGGTGCGCCTGCGGCAAAAGCTGCAGAACTTTCGTTCCCGCTTGCTCCTGCAAGTGCATGATGAGCTGGTGTTTGAGGTGGATCCCTCGGAATGGCAGGCCCTAAAACCGCTGATCCAAAGGGAAATGGAAGGAGCAGTGCCCCTCTCCATACCGCTGGTGGTGGATATCCAAATTGGCCACAATTGGAAGGAAGCCAACTAGACCATGGGAGGCAGAAAACCCCAGGTTTGCAAGGAAAGGGATCCCGGCTCCGTGAAAATGTTAAGCTATGTAAAAGCGTTTGTTGTTTTCTTATGACTGTTGAGATTTACACCTGGCGTTTTTGTCCCTTTTGCATCCGGGCTAAGCAACTGCTGGATCGCAAAGGCGTGAAGTATATCGAGTACGCCATCGATGGAGACGAGGCAGCACGGGCGGAAATGGCCAAGCGGGCCAACGGCCGCCGTTCGGTGCCGCAAATTTTCATCAACGACCAGCATATCGGCGGCTGCGACGATCTTTACGCGCTAGAGGCTCGCGGCCAGTTGGATCTGCTCCTACAGCAGGCCAGCTAAGCCTCAACTGTATCTCTCATCACTTTGTAGCCTGTTTAACTTGAGCGCGAGCCTGCTTCACCATGGCAATTAAGGTTTGATGGGCGTCCTCGGAGTCCCGCAGGGGGTGGTCGAAGCGGATCCGCAGCGTTTGTACGGCCCCGTCGACCTGCACCTGCAAGTCCATCCCTTCTGGGTCGATAGCCTGCATGCGGGCTTGGGTAACTCCTTCCACCTGGCCAAAGACCCTGGCGTAAAGGGCTATCGCATCGGCATGATCTTCGTTCATGTGCTTGCAGATGCGCTCGCTAACTTGGGGGGTGAGAGGATCGCCCATGGCAGTTGTTTTTAGCTTACAGCCCTCAGTTTAAAGCTCCCGCCAGTCCACAGTAAACTACCCAACCCTACCCCTGGCCAGTACAATAATGCGGCTAACCCAGCGTTAAAAGCGGCGCTCCCGGATAGGCAGCCGTTTAGGTTTCAGAATAAAAAGGCAGGGATCCCTTCCCCTCCATCCCAGAGAACACCAGGGATCCAGGGGATCAAGCTTGTCCTTGGGCCTGTAGCTCCAACAGCTCATCTGCCATATCCAAAAAAGCCTCCCGATCCAGATAGGAGACATCTCCCACCCACTCCCCCAGCTTGACCACATAGACCTCGCTCAAGGTGGGCCGGCGCTGCAAATCGCGGGAATAGGCTTTCACCAACCCGAGCACCGATTGCTTTTTGACAATTCGCCTGTAGCGGGGATCGTCCTTGGCCCGCACACGATAGACGACTCCGGTCTCATCGCCAATTTCCATCTCAAACTGGCGCTCCCGCACCTCTTCAATGTAGAAGTTGCCCTCTTCATCCAGCTTTTCTCGCTCTTCCACCACCACCTCGTAGCGGCGAGTGCGCAACACCTGCCCAAAAAACAATCCCCCATAGGGAATCTCGCGAAAGGCTAGCTGACGGCGGGAGATGGTATAGAGCGGCCCCCACAGGAAGGGATAGAGCAACGAGAGAATCCCGACCAGGAAGGCGATTGCCCCCAGAAAGGATCCCTCGCCGAAAGCGCGAGAGAGAACCAGCAACGCCACACCCACCAAAATGGCCGTGATGATGCGGCCCGTGCTCTTGAGGGCATCGCTCCAGTAAGCCGCATACTGAAGGCGCGTTGGCACCACCGGAATCACCGATTCGCATTCTTCTGGGGTTAGCTCCAACAACATGCTCCAAGGATCCTCGCAATGCCACACTCCATCTGCAACCCTGGTGAGGGCGGGCCAGACCTTATCTTAAAATGAGGCAGGGCTGCTTCGCCGCCGGGCTTGTCTGCTGCCAGTTCTTGCACACTTCCCATTTCCATGCTGACAGGATCCCATTGCTCCTCGACTGGCCAGGCCATCAGACAGCAGGTGGCCCAATTGGACGAGGGATCCCGTCGAGACAAGGCTTGGCTGGGGGATGCGGTGTTAAGCTTGTTTGCCCGGCAGTGGCTGCTTGGCCCACCTCAAGACTGGCAAGTGCCCTCCCCGCCCAGTTGTGACCTGAATCGCGCAGAACTCTTCACTTGGCTGACCTCCAACCAATTTTTGTCGGCCTTCAGGGATCCCACGCAGGTTGAGGCGGAAATCGGCCTGGTTTACGAAAAAGAAGGTCTACAAGCAGCGTTTGAATATATCCAGGCGCACCTGCTGCCTCTGTTTGTAAGGCAGGTGAACAACCGCGCCAAAGCTCTGCGTGGCAAACGCCACTAGCCAGTTTCTGAGCGAAGCAAGAGCGCGGCAGGATGGCTGGGCAGGTCGCCTCTTGAGGGGGAAGCAGAGTTAATGGGAAGAAGGGGGATCCACCCAGCGCCCATCGGCTTTGATCAGATCGATCAGCGCCTGCACGCCTTCCGATTCCGGCACCCTTTTCACTTCCTCTTTGCCGCGGTAGAGAGAGATCACCCCCGGCGTCTTGCCCACGTAGCCGTAGTCGGCGTCGGCCATCTCTCCCGGCCCATTGACAATGCAGCCCATCACGGCAATGTCCAACCCCACCAGATGCTGAGTTGCGGCGCGCACCTTCTGCAGCACCTCCTCCAAATTGAAGAGGGTGCGGCCACAAGAAGGGCAGGCCACATACTCCACCATGGTTTTGCGCAGGTTCAGAGCTTGCAAAATGCCGTAGGCCACCGGGATCTCCTTTTCCGGCGCTTCCGTAAGAGAAACCCGAATCGTGTCGCCGATCCCTTCAGCCAAGAGGGTTCCGATCCCCACCGCCGACTTGATGCGGCCATATTCCCCGTCTCCGGCCTCGGTGACGCCCAAGTGGAAGGGATAGTTTAGGCCCAGGGCATCGAAGCGACGGGCTGCCAGCCGGTAGGCCGCCAACATGACCTGCGGGCGGGAGGCCTTGAAGGAAAGCACCACATTGTGAAAGTCTTGCTCGGCGCAAATTTGGGCAAATTCCAGGGCCGACTCCACCATGCCCTCAGGCGTATCCCCGTAGGTGAAGAGCATCCGCTCTGCCAGGGATCCATGATTGACCCCAATGCGCAGGGCTTTGTTCTGGGCTTTGAGGGTCTGGACAAGGGGGGTGAAGGTTTCCCGGATTTTGTTACGAATGGCCTCAAATTCCGCCTGGGTATATTCTGTGCGACCGGGCTGAGGTTTTTCAAAGATGAACAACCCCGGATTGATGCGCACCTTGTCCACGTATTTGGCCACCTCCAGGGCGATCTTGATGCCGTTGTGATGGACATCGGCTACCAAAGGCACCGGCTTGTAGGTTTGGATCAGCTTCTCCCGAATTGCCTCCATCGCCTTGGCATGGGCCATGCTGGGAACGGTAACCCGCACAATCTCTGAGCCTGCCTCGTGCAGACGGCGGATCCCGGCCACTGCTGCGTCGACGTCGAGGGTGTCCTCGTTGATCATGGACTGTACCACCACCGGGTGCTGGCTGCCGATCAACACATCAGCTACGGCCACCGTGCGGGTGGGGCGACGGGGATAGACCGGTTCTGGGTAGGGCTGCTGGGGGGGGGCGTTGGGCCGATCCAGGGTTTGCATAGCTTGGTCAAGCCAAAAGAGCTGCTCTAGCTTGATTGTAGGTCGGAAACTAACCTGGGATTCGACTCAGCTCAGGGTAGAGGCTGAGGGGTTCAACCCCGAGGATTTCGACGGGATCCCCAACCCTCAGGTGCTTGCCCGCCTCCGTTCTCGGGATCCACGTATTGATCCCAAGGCGATAGAAATGGTCAAAGCGGCTGGCTTCGGCCCAGGGTGGCAAGGTTTTCTGCCGTTGCGCTACGAAGTGCTTTTGAAAACCGGGATAGGCCTCTCCGCTCAGGGGATCCCGGGTGGGCACCACACAGCGGGCGCAGGGGTTGAGGCCCAGCAGCTCCACTTCCCCAATGCGAAAGCGCACCCCTTGATCTGCGCGGGCAAAGAGACGATCCTCCCAAAAGGCAGAGCAATCCGACAGCTCGATATTCATGCGAAAGCGCTGCCGAACCGCTTCCAGGGTCAAGTTGGGGAACCAACCGGCCACCGTCTCCAGAGTGGCTGTGCTGATCAGGGTGGGGCCGTCGGCATAGGGATCGTCTGGAAATCCCCTGACAGGATCCTCGAGCAGTTGCACCGGAAAGCCCAACCAGTGGCTGAGCCAAGTTTGTAAAGCATCCCGCTGCTGCTGCAGGTCAAACTGGGCCGTCTTGCCATCCCCCCACAACTGCACCTGGCCCAACTGGGGATCAAACCGGGCCCGCAG
This sequence comes from Synechococcus sp. W60.1, assembly GCF_047461575.1. Classification (NCBI taxonomy): domain Bacteria; kingdom Bacillati; phylum Cyanobacteriota; class Cyanophyceae; order Synechococcales; family Synechococcaceae; genus Synechococcus; species Synechococcus sp. W60.1. The sequence goes on from NZ_JANSHL010000011.1 coordinate 39,941, forward strand.
GCGGTGGACCGCAGCATGGCGCTTGCCGTTCACCCGCTTCCCCTCCGCATCCAAGAGGGCGTAGCGGCGATCCCCTTCCAAAGTTCCCCCCGCCGTCAGCCTCACCTCAGACAAAGAGATCCCATCCAGGGACTTGATGGGATAGACCGTTAACCTGGCAACCTGGGGCATGGCCTGTCTGCCGGGATCCCTGGGGGTGGGATCCGCCTTAGCTGCTTAACTGTCGGCTTCGGTGGGATGGTCGGTCATGGGGTAGCTGCGGATAAAGTCTCTGGGGGTTACATTTTCTACAAACTTGCGAAAGGCCTCCCGCTCCGCCTCGTCGGCATCCTGGTTCATGGGGATCGAGGCTTCCGCAATGACCTCTTCCACCGTCCAGATGGGAACATGGGCCCGCAGAGCGAGGGCAATGGCGTCGCTGGGGCGGCAGTCGATCTCTTGTTTTTTGTCACCATTCACGGTGACGAGCACCGCGTAGAAGGTGTTATCCAGCAACGCGTGAATGATGACTCGCTCCAGCTTGATCCCCCACGTCTTCCAGGAGTTGAGGATGAGATCATGGGTCATGGGGCGCAGTGGCTTTTGGTCGTCCAGGGCCTGCAAAATGGCGTTGGCCTCTGCTTTTCCCACCCAAATCGGCAGGGCACGACGCTCACTGCCATCGCGCAGGATGACAATGGGGTTTTGGTTGACGGCATCGACCGCAATCCCAGCCACATGCATCTCGATCATGAGCAATTGCCTCCAGCCGGTGATCTTGATCGTATCTACGGGCGTCAAAGTTTGGCAACACACCATGAGCTCAGTTGGTAGTCCAGTTGAAGTGGCTTTGATCGGGGGCACCAGCGAGAGCCGCAGCTTGGCCGACGCCCTCAGCCGGCAGGGGATCCCTTGGGTGGCAACCGTCACCACCGAAGGGGCCAGAAGACTGTATCAGGATTTGCCTGGTCAGGTGGTGGTCACCCGATTTTCGCCGCCATCTCTGGAACAATTCCTGCAAGAGTGCCGGATCCGCGTAGTGGTGGATGCCTCTCATCCTTTTGCCCAGCAAATCTCGCAACTGGCCATCCAGGTGACGGCTCAACTGAGGATCCCCTACCTGCGCTACGAACGCCCTCCTCTGGAGCTGGATCCCTGGGTCCAGGTGGCACCGGATTGGCAGGGGGTGCTCACAGATGCGGTGCTGGCAGGGCGGCGGGTGCTGTTGACGGTGGGAGTGAAGGTGCTGCCCCTGTTTGTGCCTTGGCAAGATCGCTGCCAACTGTGGGCACGGGTGCTGCCGGAATCGGTTTCCCAGGCGGTGCAAACGGGGATCCCTGCCGAGCGGGTGATTGGGATGCGCTTACCCCTCAGCTTGGAGCAGGAACTACAGCTTTGGCAACAGCTCAGCCCTCAGGTGGTGATCAGCAAAGCCTCTGGGGAAGCAGGCGGGCTGGGGATCAAGCAGGCGGTGGCCAAAACCCTGGGGATCCCTCTGTGGGTGATCCGCCGACCCCCCTTGGACTATCCCTGGTGCAGCCAGGATTTGACAGAGGTGGTGCAGGAATGCAGGCGATGCTTGGGCAGAGCCAAACCTTGAGGTTGCCCGGCTCCGGCCAGACAAGTCAAAACGGCTCTTCGGGGGGCAGGTTGGCGTCGCGGTCTTGACGGGATCCCAGCAATTCCAGCCGATCCACAGCGATGATGGGTCTCTGGCGCTCTTCTCCGGTGGATTTGTCTGTCCAGCGATCAAACTTCAGTCTGCCCGTTACTCCGATAAGACTGCCTTTGCGCACATACTCTCCCGCCACCTCGGCAGTGCGGTCCCACAACTCTAGGCTGAACCAATCGGGCTTGTCTTCCCCTTTGCGGAATCGGTTGACCGCCAAGCTAAAAGTACAGACCACCTTGCCCGACTCAAAGTAGCGCACCTCCGGATCCATGCCGGCTCGCCCCACCAAGGTCACCAGGTTCAAGCTCATGGGCAGCTTCTCCAGACCGCTGAGAGATCTAGCCTTTGTTGTAGCGTTGGCAAGGGATCCCTGTCATCTTTTGGCCTGCGACCGTCGGCTTCGGCTCAGAGCCGATTCTTTAGGATATTTACAGATTTAGCTGCGGGGATCCCGATTGATCTCTGGGAAAAGCCTCTGCTGTGATGGACTTGATGCTCGGGATCCGGATCCGCACTCTGTCGCAAAAGTTTACAATGGCAGAAGCAGTTGAGCAAATGCCAGCCCACCAGACACTCCCACCGGCCAATTGCAGGGCTAGCAGAGCAGGTTCGTTGCTGTGAGAGGACGCATTCGGAAGCATTTCCCATGGAATTCATCTACACATACGCCTGGTTGATCCCCGTCTATCCTTTGGTGGCAGCCTTTCTCCTCGGCTTAGGTATCCTGATGTTCAACGCCTGGACAAGGGCCAACCGCTCTTTGGCTGCCTTTTTGAGCGTGTTCGCGACCGGGACGGCGATGGTTCATGCCTTTGCCCTTTTGGTCAGCCAGGTGCAAGGGCACGAAACCGTCCTCAGAACCATCACCTGGGCCCAGGCGGGATCCTTCTCGGTGGACATGGGCTTTGTCGTGGATCACCTGAGCGCCATGATGCTGGTGGTGGTGACCACGGTGGCCTTTCTGGTGCAAATCTACTCCGACGGCTACATGGCCCACGATCCCGGCTATGTGCGTTTCTACGCCTACCTGAGCTTATTTAGCTCCTCGATGCTGGGCTTGGTGGTCAGCCCCAACCTGGTGCAGATCTACATCTTCTGGGAGCTGGTGGGGATGTGCTCCTACCTGCTCATTGGCTTTTGGCACGACCGGCAGGCGGCGGCAGAAGCAGCGCAAAAGGCGTTTGTGGTCAACCGGGTGGGAGATTTCGGCCTGCTGTTGGGCATTTTGGGCTTTTACTGGATTTCCGGCACCTTCGCGTTCAACGAGATCGGGCGCAACTTGCAGGAGATGTTGGCTGCCGGAGCGGTGAGCAGCAGCTTAATTGCCCTGTTTGCGGTGTTGGTGTTCTTGGGGCCGGTGGCCAAGTCGGCCCAGTTCCCGCTGCATGTGTGGTTGCCGGATGCCATGGAGGGCCCCACGCCCATTTCCGCTCTCATCCACGCAGCCACGATGGTGGCGGCTGGGGTATTCCTCTTGGCCCGCATGTTCCCGGTGCTGGAAGGGATCCCGGTGGCTATGGACATCATTGCCTGGACGGGGGCGGGCACAGCCTTCTTGGGGGCCACCATTGCCATCACCCAAAACGACATCAAAAAAGGCTTGGCCTACTCCACCATTTCCCAACTGGGCTACATGGTCATGGCTATGGGATGTGGGGCCTATGGGGCGGGCCTGTTTCACCTGATGACCCACGCCTACTTTAAGGCGATGCTCTTTTTGTGCTCTGGCTCAGTTATCCACGGCATGGAAGCGGTGGTCGGCCATGACCCGGTTTTGGCCCAAGACATGCGCCTGATGGGGGGGTTGCGCAAATACATGCCGGTTACGGCCATCACGTTTTTGATCGGCACGTTGGCCATTTGTGGGATCCCGCCTTTCGCCGGCTTTTGGTCTAAGGATGAGATCTTGGGCGCTGTTTTTGAACGGAACCCAGCTTTGTGGGGGGTGGGCTTCCTCACCGCCGGCATCACTGCCTTCTACATGTTTCGCATCTATTTCCTCACCTTTGAAGGGGAGTTTCGCGGCACCAACCTGAGACTGCGGCAGGAGGTGGCTGTCAGCGCGGGTCGTCCTGTGCCGGCTTTTGCCTATGTTTTCGCGGGGAAACAGCCGGCCTTTGGCCCCGGAGCCATGAACATTCAAGAAAAACCCCAGCCCAGCAGCCATCCTGAAGCTCAGGAAAACCTACACGATGGGCATGGCCACGCCTCAGAGCCCCATGAGTCCCCTTGGTCGATGACCTTCCCGCTGTTGGCTCTGGCCATCCCTTCTGTGCTGATTGGCCTGGTGGGCACCCCTTTTGCCAACTTCTTTGAAGCTTTCATCCACCCGCCGGCTGAGTCTGTGGCGGAGGCAGGCTCGATTTTGCCGCTGGTGGCAGCAGAGTGGCAGGAGGTGCTGGCGGGCCATTTCGATTGGGCAGAGTTTCTGATCATGGCGGGTAGCTCCGTGGGCATTGGGCTGATCGGCATCACTTTGGCCAGCTTGATCTACTGGCAAAAGCGCATCGACCCGGGCACCTTCCCCCAAAGCCTGCAACCGCTCTACTACTTCTCCCTCAACAAGTGGTACATCGACGATCTCTATGAGCGAGTCTTTGTGCAGGGCACCCGCTTCGTGGCACGGGAGGCGCTGGAGGTGGACAGCCGCATTGTGGATGGTGTGGTCAACCTGACGGGCTTGGTGACCATGGTGAGCGGCGAGGCGATGAAATACCTGGAGAGCGGCAAGGCCCAGTTTTACGCTTTGATTATCTTTGCAGCGGTGGTGGTGATGGTGGTGGCCTCGGGGGTGGGATTCTAGCCTGAGGGCAAGGCTGCTCGCTCGGCCAAAGGATCCCTCAGCCTAGAACTGCTGCTATGCTACGGAGCAAGTTGAGCGGATCCCTTGTTGCAATGGCCCCGCGTTCTCTTAAGTCGATTTCGCATCCCTTGTTGGCGGAAAGGCAAGGTCAGAGGGAGCGTGTCTTGGCCCTGAAAAATCAGATCGAAGCGATCCTCTACTTAAAAGGGCAGCCCCTGGAGCTATCCGCCCTGGCCCAGTTGGCCCATTGCAGTCGCGACGAAGCCTACGATGCGCTGCTGGAATTAATGGAAGACTATGCCCATCGCGATTCTGCCCTGGAAGTCCTACAGGTGGGGGAAGGGTTTGCCCTGCAGTTGCGGGAGCCGTTTTTGGAGCTGGCCAACCAGCTTTTACCCCCTGAAATTGGGGTGGGTGCTACCCGTACCCTGGCTACAATCATTCTGCGTGGCCCCCTCTCGCAAGCCGATTTGGTGGAGTTGCGCGGCCAAGGTGCTTATCAGCACGTGGCAGAGTTGGTGGAAAAAGGCTTTGTGACCCGCTATCGCAAAGAAGGCTGCCGTTCCCCTTGGTTGCGCGTGACGGATAAATTTCATCGCTACTTCACAGTAGATGAGCTGGCCAAAAAAGCAGCAGAGGCAGCCTCCTTCCCCGAACAGTAAAAAGGATCCCCGATAAGGGGATCCAGACCAAAAGGATCCCAGCTTTACCCGACGAAGGGATCCCTTCTCAAGCGCCCGTCAAAGTTGGTGTTCGGGCTTTTACTACTTATTAGGCTGAGGGGTGACCCGCAAATAGGGCTTAATTTCCTTGTAGCCTTTTGGGAACTTCTCTTTCAGCACTTCCGGATCTTTCAGCGAAGGCGGAATGATGACATCGTCACCGTCTTTCCAGTCGGCGGGAGTGACGACATTGTACTTATCCGTCAGCTGTAGGGCATCGATCACCCGTAGGAGCTCGTCGAAGTTGCGGCCCGTGCTGGCTGGGTAGGTGAGAATGAGGCGGATCTTCTTATTGGGATCAATAACGAACACCGAGCGCACCGTCAGGGGCAGCCCTTCTTGATTGAGGTTGGTTTGATCCAACATGTCGTAGAGCTGAGAGACCTTGCGGTCTGCATCTGCCAAAATGGGATAGGTCAAAGTGGCGTTCTGGGTTTCCTCGATGTCTTTTACCCAGCCGACGTGGGAGTCCACATCGTCCACACTGAGGGCGATCACCTTCACACCCCGCTTTTCAAATTCGGGCATCAGCTTCGCAACAGTGCCTAGCTCTGTGGTGCAGACCGGCGTGTAATCGGCGGGGTGAGAGAACAACACCACCCAGCTATCCCCGGCCCAAGAGTAGAAATCGATTTCGCCGTGGGTAGACTTTTGCGTGAAATTGGGAGCAGTATCGCCAAGTCGGAGAGACATACGCTCTTGATCCTCCGTAAAAGGGTTCAATCCGGTGAGACAGGGATCCGAATCCTTCAATCCGATCCCTCTTGATCTTGCCACATAAACACCGATTTTCCGAGCGGATTACAGGTGATTTTAAGATTGTCCTCACCTAAGCCGCTACTGAGGGAAGACGACATGGGGATCCACCAGCTCGGCCACGAATTGGTGCAGGATGGGGACATAGCGCTCTCCGGCCACTTCCAGCAAATTGTTGTGACCGGCCCCTTCGATAGGCACCAAGCGTTTGGGATCCCTCGCTGCTTGATAAAGGGTTTCAGCGTGCCAAAAGGGGATCAAACGATCATGTGTGCCGTGCAAAATCAGCAGCGGGCAATCGATCTTGGCAATGCGGCTGAGGTTATCGAAGCGATCGAAGGGCAGCAGCGGGATGCGGGTTAAGACGCGAAAGGCTGTGACGAAGGTGGATTCCAGGATCACGCCCCCCACCGGCTTTTGGGCTGCCAAATAAACCGATGGCCCACCCCCCACCGAGCGCCCATAAACCAAAATCTGCTCCGGCAGGATCCCCTGGGCAACCAGGTGAGCGTAAGCGGCCTCGATGTCTTTGTAAGCGCCGGCCTCGGAAGGAATCCCTTCGCTGGTGCCGTAGCCGCTGTAGTCGTAGGCCAAGACGCCAAACCCGGCCTGCTGCAGGCCCACCAAGCGGGGCAGGATATCCCCCAAGTCTTCGGCGTTGCCATGGCTGTAGAGGAGGGTGTAGGCAGCGGCGGGATTGGGCAAATGTACCGCTGAAATCTGTAGCCCATCAGAGGTCGTGAGCTTGAGAATGGCATCCCCATCTCGATAGCTGGCGGGACGAGGCAAAAAGATCATTCGCTCCGATTGAAACCAGCCCAGCCAGAGCAGGTAGCCGTACACCACCAGCCCGACGAGCAGCAAAGATCGCCCCACGCGCAGCCACGAGAAGGATCCCAAAACTGGAAATTGCAAGAGGTCTCGGATTGGCATTGACGAGAAGGCATCGACAAATACGGTCATTTCAATTCAAACCAGGACAATGCGCTCACACCCAAAACGTTGGTCGCGTCGTCGTGTCAGCATTGCGGAGCAATAATACATGCGACCAAAGGCTTTTCTCAATAGCCTAGGTATCTCACCCTAACCTGAAGCGACCATAAGTTACGGTCACCTCAATTTGGGGGACTTCCCTGAGGTTCTGCGCTGCTTACCGACCACCCTCAACTTCTTTCCCACAGGGGGAGAGGGCCTTCAGGGCTCCGCTTGAGAGAAAAAGCATTTCCAGGTGCAGACCCCAATCCAGTTGACAAGGGTGTGGGCGACAATGGTGACCAACAGGTTTCCCGACAGCCACAAGCCGATCCCCATGAGGATGCCGACCCCACCGGCCCAGACGGCATAAGGCCAGCCTTGCCATCCCAACCAATGCAAGACGCCAAACAAGAGGCCACTCAGGAGGATCCCGCCTGTCCACCCCAAGGGGCTGGCCACCAGCAGGGACATCAACACGCCGCGAAACAGCCATTCCTCGCTCCAGCCCGGCAGCAGGCCCACCCAAAAGACATCTCCCCACCGCAAGGGATCCGCCACCCAGTGTAAATAGGCAGTGGCTGCCCGACGATAGGCTGGCCAGAGCCGGTAAACCCCGCCGCTGAGCAGAGCCACCCCCAGTCCCAGCCCTGCCCCCCACGCCAAGGCTAGGGGATCCCAGCGAAACGGCACGGGAAAGGAGGATCCCAGCCCGATCCAGAGACCCACAATGAGAGCCGAAAACAGGGTGGTGATGCCCATTCCATTCAAGATCTGTTCGCGTGTGCAGGGCTGAATCTGGGAAGTCATGGAGGGGATCCCTAGGCTTCGAACTCCGGAGGGTTAACAGCAGCTGCTGTTTTTATCATCGTTTATCTCAGCGGTCCTAGGTTCACGGCAGGTTGACAGCAGCTACAGAGCGTCCCTCAAAACTGCCTCAGCTTGTAAGCCAGCATGGATATGAGCCTTGAGTGTGACCAAAGGGACTCAATCGCCCCCTTGCTCTGTCTTCTGAGCCTCTGTGTAGCGCTTGATAACCTCTCCGGAAACTTGCCCCGCTGTACCCGCGTAGTAGCTTGGGTTCTACAAATAACCACCCCAGAGCCTCTTTTTGAGTTCAGAATGTCTCCCAAAGAGAGCAGGAGCCGTGGAACTTTTAATACCTTGGCAACGACCGCCGGAGCCGCCTTGGGAGAAGCAGAAAGAAAAACGTGATTCAAGGCTTAGAGTAGAGAAGGGCTTCCAAGCTTTTACCCTCAGCCCGGCTATACCCCAAATACCCACACCCGAGATGGGTGCAAAGTGCTCCGCACCACGGACGCGACCGAGCGGCGCATTCACCAAGCCATTCAAAACGCGCAGGCTCGCTTCGACAGCGACAAGTTCGCCGACAAATTTGCCCAGCAACTGCGGGGAGAGCCGGGGAAGTAAACTACCCGGCTCCGACCGCTAAGCGGTACGGAGCGGGCTTTCAGTAGCCCTGAGCCTGCTCTGCTCTACCAGAGAACAAAACAAGCCCGGACCTCTAGGCTGGTTTACGGCAGCCCCCAAGAGCGCAATCACATTCGCACCATTCAAATCCGCATCCCCTTCCCATCCACAGTGCCCACACTTGAACGACTTGCCACTGCGGTAGGATTGCGCAGGGTCGGGATGGATGTGCAAACACCGGTGGCAGGTCTGCGACGTGTAGGCAGGCGGAACAAGAATCAGAGCAACCCCCGCACGCAGAGCCTTGTATTCCAGAAATTGACGTAGTTGGTAGAACGCCCAACTGTTGGTCCTACGCCGCTCGGCTTTGCTGCGTGGCTGTTGATTGACCCTTTCCCGGATCCCTGTCAGGTCTTCCAGGGCGATAGCGCTGTTGGTAGCTTTTGCCCTAGAGACAATAGCTTTGGAGATGCGATGATTGACCCACGTTTGAAAGCGTCTCTCCTTGCCAGACAGCCGTTGCA
>NZ_JANSHL010000011.1:49496-103450 GCF_047461575.1 Synechococcus sp. W60.1
GTACTTCATCAAAGCGCATTCCTCCCGGCACTGACCCTACGGGTACAGTGCGGGGCTCCTGCGATTTCTAGCTGAAGAAAAGCGAGCAGGAATGGCTCAGTCGCCTGGGAGCCTTGGGCAACCCAACCAACGGCGGATCTACTGCTGGCCAATTCAAATCTGCGGTGGGATTGTTTTCTGGAGAGTTGCCGCTACCATTACACTTTGAGCGTTGCCACCGGAAACTCCCCGGCGGGAAAAGAAGAGGGGGCTGCGTCCAAAGTGGGGGATTAAGGTCATGTTCCAGCGTATTGCTCTCGGCTCTGCTGCATTGGGATTGCTTCTGGCCATACCCGTCCTTCCCAGCCACGGGTTTGGAGAGCCCCGGGTCGTTCCTGATACCCCGTTCTACTTCGACAACCACCGCTTCGATCGCTACCCAGATGCGGTTGTGGTGCGGGTGGTCAACGGCGACACCCTAGTGGTGCAAATCGAAGGGGAACAGAAGATGCGCCTAATCCGGTTGGCCGGGATCGAGGGTCTCAGCCCGGAAGAAAACCCCTATTACCAGCAAGCCATTGAACTGATGCGGGAGCGCATCCTCTACCGCACCGTCAAGCTGGAAGGGGATAAGTTGCTGCGCAACGTAGATGCTACGGGCTTGGTGGAGGCCTATGTCTGGTTAGAAGGCCATCAGATGAACGCCATGTTGGTGCGCAATGGCCTGGCCCGCATCATCCCCTACAGCCACAACATCAAGTACGACAGCTACTACGGTGGCCTACAAGAAAAAGCCCAGCAGGAGCGCCTTGGCATTTGGAGCCGTCTCTGAGTTGGCTTTATACTGAACTTCAGTTCTTTAATCTTCAAGGGAGCAGAGAGGAAAGAGCTTCTCCCTTCTCTCCCGTTACTTCCTCTAGGTTATGCCTAGCCTGCCTTGACGGTTGAACCCACTCCAGCCCCCAGGGATCCCAATCGCTGGGTGAGGCGGCTGCCTCTGGTGACCGGCCTTTTGGGCAGCGTCCTTTTGGTTATTAATCGACTGGCCTTTACGCCGGAATTGCTTACCAGCCAGTCCCGTTCAGATGCCTTGGGGATCCTCCTCAGCGCCGTTTTGATCCTGACCGGCCTGCTGTGGCAGCAGATCCAGCCTCTTCCACCCCAAACGGCCCCCCTGCAGGGGATCCCCGGCTGTGATTGGCATCCCGATCTTTCCGAAAGCGAGAAACTGGAGCTGGCTTGGGCCTCCCATACCCTGCTCAGCACCACCGCCGCCCGCACCGTGGTGATCTGGGTGGGTGGGCGAACCCTCCTGCAACGGGGGATCCTAGCCACCCCCGGCCAGATGCCCTCCATTCAGCCCAAGAGCGTTTTACAGCGGGTCTTGCAGACGGGGCGGCCCGTGTATTTGGTGGATCTCAAGCTGTTCCCGGCCCGCGCCGAGTTCGATGGCCTGTTGCCCCCCGGATCCCAGGCCGTGCTGTGCCAGCCCATCGGCCAGCGAGGGTGCTTGATTTTGGGGAGCGATACCCCACGCAGCTTCAGCCGGCAGGAGCAAACCTGGATTGCCGCCATTGCCGACAAGCTAGCAGCCACCCTACTCCCCTCTCCCCCTGGGAGAGGGGCTGGGGGGTGAGGGCTAGGCGGCGCTCTCTAGGCTCACCTGGAACACTTCGCTGAAGGCTTTTTCCACCTTGTAGCCGGAGTCGATGGTTTCCAAGGGATCCTTGCGCAGGCGGTGACGCAAACACAGGCTGATCACCCGACGGATATCGGCGGCGGTGACCTCACTGCGCCCCTCTAGAGCTGCCAGGGCTTTGGCAGCCCGGTTGGTTACAATGTCTCCGCGCAGTCCATCCACCTCCAAAGCCGCGCATACCCCAGAGATCTTCAAGCGCAAGTCGGGATCCACTGCCACGTTGGGCAAAAGATGTTGGGCTTTTTCGATGCGCTCCCGCAGGCGCTGCTGGGAATCGGCATACTTGGCCAAAAAAGCCTGGGGATCGGCGTCGAACTGGCTGCGCTCCTCCACGATCCGCACCCGCAGGGCAGCATCTCGCACCGTTTCGATCTGGACGAACATGCCAAAGCGATCCAGCAGTTGAGGCCGCAATTCCCCCTCTTCCGGGTTGCCGGATCCCACCAGCACAAACCGAGCCGGATGACGAATGGAAATGCCCTCCCGTTCCACGGTGTTCCAGCCTGAGGCCGCCGCATCCAGCAACACATCCACCAAGTGGTCATCCAGCAAATTGACTTCATCCACGTAAAGGATGCCTCGATTGGCCTTGGCCAACAGCCCTGGCTCAAAAGCCTTCACCCCCTGAGCTAAGGCCCGCTCAATGTCGAGAGTGCCACACACTCGGTCTTCTGTTGCCCCCAAGGGCAGATCCACCATCGGCACCTGGATCCAAGTGCTTTCCAGCGTTTCTCCCGCCTGCAGGCGCTCCCACACTTGATCGCTCATCAAGTCCCGCTGCCGCGGGTGGCTGTTGAAGGGATCCCCTTTCACCACCTCGATCTGGGGCAGCAGGTCGGCCAAAGCGCGGATGGTGGTGGATTTGCCCGTGCCGCGATCCCCCATGATCAGCACTCCGCCAATGCGCGGGTCGATCACGTTGAGGAGCAAGGCCAATTTCATCTCCTCTTGGCCAACGATGGCCGTAAACGGGAAAACCGGGCGACGTTCCAAATGCATAGGGGCAATAACCAACAATTCATCCCCATTATCCCAGAGGCCACTCCCTTCTGGGTGTCAGATAGGCTGGAAAGGGACTGGAACTGGAACCTAAAGACCAGTTTTCGGTCAAATGGAAAAGCAAGCTCAGTTGTCAGCGTGGACGACGCCCTGGGCTTTCACAGAGAGGAGCAGATAGGATCGAAGCCCGCGGGGTTCATCAGAGTGTTGAACCGGCGTGGGGCCGAAAGCTCACAAAAACCCTAGGCAACCTGAGCAACAGTTGGCGGGTGGGGAGACATCAGCGGTGTCAGGCAAAGCAAGTCGGAGACGGTGGACGGCATTTCCAATCCAAAGCGTGGTCCAAAAAGGGCTGGTGGGTTTGATCTGGGTTTGCACTTGGATCCCTGTGCTCACTGTCTCTCTGGCCGTGGCTCAAACCCCCACCACCTCTGTGGTGTTGAGCGATGAGCAGGTAACAATGTACGCCCGTATCGTCTTGGAGATGGAGCCCCACCGGCAAGAGGCCCAAAAGCGCTCCCAAGCCACAAACGACCCAGCCAGCAAAGATCAAATCCGGCGAGAATTCATCCGCACCGCGACCGAGATCATCACTCGCCACGGTATGACTGTGCCCGACTACAACCGCATTACGCTCTTGATCCGCTCCGAAGAGGGCAAAGCTTTGAAACAGCGCATTGAGGCCGAAATTCTCCGCCTGCAAAGCGAGGATCCCCGACCGCCAGTCCGATAAAAGTGACTGGTAAAAGTGACTGGGGCCGGAGAATGAAGATAGGCTGGAAGCGAACGTTGGTGTTCATCCAGGCGAGCGGGGGAAAAAGATGAACGAGCCCATGTCGCCGTCAGTGCGGGCGGCTGTCGAGCGGATGAAGTCTCGCTTGCGCCTGACTCGTCGCTTCGGGTTTTGGTTCCAGGCGATCTTGGGGGCGACGGCGCTGCTGCTGTGGTTCGGCTTTTTAATTGGCCAGAATACCGTCTATCGAGATGACTCGCTGGGGGCTATCATCGCCTTCTGGTTCACCTTGTTTACGTTGCTCACCCTGGCAGCCGGTCTGTTCTTCAACTGGCGCTACTTGCTCCACGCGGAGCGCCGCTCAGCTTCTGCCGATGCCTTAAGCCAATTGGATCTGCCCAAGCAGTTGCAGTTGGTCACCTATATCAGCCTCATTGGGGCCTTCCTCGCTCTGATTGGTATGGAAGCCCAAGTGGGCGAGCTGTTGGCGCGCATGTTTTCCCGCACCCAGGCCAACCAGGTGACAGGAGTGCTGCTGCTGGCCGCCAACATCAACGTGACGTTTGCCCACTTCGTCTGCTTGGCAGGGGTTCTCTGGATTACCGGTGTCCTCGACCGCGAACCCTAGCGCCGGATCCCTGGCCCAGTTTTGGGAGTCATTGGCATTTACGTTTTTGACCAGTGACAAGACGGCTTGTCGCTTTTGCCGGGGTATAGCAACAAACCCCCCAACCTGGGAGAGGAGCTGGGGGGAAGCACCTCGGCCCTGCCTGAGTTTCCTCCGGACAAGACCTCAGCAGGAGCGATGGCTTCACTTGAAGCCCACTGCCGCTTGCCAGACAAAGGCCAGCAGGAAAAACAGAACAGGGATGATCGGCAAAATGTCGATCAGCGGGTCAAACAATTCATAGCCTTCCGGCAAACTGGCCAGGAGCATCATCGCTGACATGGCAACAAACCTCAGGGGAAAACGCGGCTGAAGGAACTGCTTTTTTCAGAATCGAAATAGAGTGTAACATCACCAAGCAGGGATCCCGGCCAAGTTCAAGAAACTTGACATACCCCCCTGCCTACAGGCAAGGGATTCTGGTTCCTGGTTCTGCGACAGCACTTACTGTGTTGGGTTGTCCCTCCACGACAGCGGTGCTTATTTCCCCAGGCGTTCCCTCTTCCGTTCGCGTCAGCCTAAAGAACGCCAATGTTGGAGAGGCCCAAAACGACCCCCACCCCCAGCAAGTGGCCAAAACTGGCAACCCCAATGACTTCCGGCCAGGTCATTCCCAGTACTGGCCCGGTCTCTGAGGCCACTCCAGAAGAGGATTTGAAGCTCAGGTAAGCCAGCCCTGTGCAGAGCAGAATGATCACGGCGCTCAGGGGGGACCAGGGGCTGGTTTGAGCGGTCAAAGCCAGCGGCGCGACAACAGGCATCATGGTTTTCGTCCTCAACTCAGGTTGACCGACCCTTAGATTACCGCTCCTGCTGAACCCCGGATGGGATCCCCTGGCGATCTACACATGAATTGCAACAGAGGCTGCAACAGAACCTCACACTACGGCTTTTCTCCGGCTTCAGGGACGGTTTGCTATTGCCGGGATCCTGCAGGAATCCTCTAGGTAGGAGAAGAAGGTGCCCCCAGGGCTGTGGTTGATAGGAAAATGAGGCTTGGGCTGAGAAGCTGGGCAGGTCTCTGCCGTATACTAACGAAAGTTAACAAACTTATCTCTTCGATCTCTTTTCGGTGTGATGACTGGGACGCGCTGCCTCGACCCATCCTCTCTGTCTGCACTGTGCGCACCTAAGGATGGCTGCCGATGACTGTTGCTGCTACTGCTGAATCGGCCCACAAACCCTTCGCATTGCCTCGTGAGCTGTTGGGGCCACCCTCAGAATTTTGGAATCCCACCTTGCTGATGTTTTTGGCTGCGGTGGTGCTTTCGGCCTCTTGCTTTGGCGGGTACGCCTTTTGGCACTGGCCCAAATGGATGGTGTTCTGGCTCAATTTTGTGGCCCTCTATGTTCTGGGCACGGTGATTCACGATGCTTCCCATGGCTCGGCCCACCGCAACCGCTTTCTGAACGAGGCACTCGGACACGGCTCTGCCCTGTTGCAGGGTTTTGTCTATCCCGTCTTTAAGCGGGTACACATGCAGCACCACGCCCACGTCAACCATCCTGAAGACGATCCAGATCACTATGTCTCAACGGGAGGGCCGCTGTGGCTGATCGCGCCGCGGTTTTTCTACCATGAGGTGTTTTTCTTTAAGCGGCAGCTCTGGCGGAAAGGTCGCTGGGATCTGCTGGAGTGGGGCTTGAGTCGGCTGGTGGTTATCCTGACCTTTGGTCTGGCCAGCTACTTCGGCTACACCGACTACATCATGAACTATTGGCTACCCCCTGCCTTTATCATGGGGTTCTTGCTGGGCTTGTTTTTTGACTACCTGCCCCATCGCCCTTTTCAATCCCAAGAGCGGTGGTCCAATGCCCGCGTCTATCCCGGATGGCTGACCAACATTCTGCTGTTGGGGCAAAACTATCACCTGATCCACCATCTCTGGCCTTCTGTTCCCTGGTACAAATACCAAGCAGCCTACTGGGCAGCCAAACCTGAGCTGGACGCGCGCAACTGCCAGCAAACGCTGGGGATCTGGGAGAAGGGAGAGTTTTGGGGCTTTTTGTACGATGCTCTGATCGGTCTGCACTGGCACAAGCCCACTTCAGCTCACCCCGCTGCGCCAGCCAATCCAGAATCGGAGGGATCCCCTGCGGATCCACAGCTTGGCTAGCATGGTTTGGCCAACGCTGCAAGTCCCGCAGGTGCTGCTGTTTGTGGAAGCGGCCAGCCTGTTGCAGGACTCTAGCCAGGTTTTGTTGCAGGCCGGTCGGGCAACGGCAGATTTGCCGGAGTTGATTGCAGAAGCACAGGCGCGGGCCGAAGCCCAGGTGCAGCTCCTTGGGATCCCCGCAGACTTGCGGGCACAGGTGCGAGGGATCCTCAGGTTGACCTCGCCCCAAGAGGTGCTGGCCTACTTGCAGGACTTGCTGGACAGGGGATCTGGCCCGGATTTGGAAGCCTTTTTGGAGCAGGCGGGATCCGCCTCTACGGTGCTGCGCTTCCCCCCCCTGTTGGTGGGGGCTGTGGCTCTGCAGGTGTTGCTGGAGCGGTTGGACTTTTCTCCAGAAGAGCGGGCTGTGGTGCAAGCCCAACGGGATCAATGGGAACAGGCCCTGGCGGAATTGGCCATCCACCACAGGGTTTCCCCAGAGCCGCTGCAGGCTGCTGCCGAGACGGTGCTGCGGGCGGCTTCAGCAGAGGAGCTGCTGCAACTGGGTCAGGATCTTTTTCAAGATCTCCAAGATCTCGCTGTTGCTGATTCTGAGCCAGAAGCCGAGCCTCAGGTGGAATTGGCGGGGCCTCTGCTGTTCATGATGGTGGCCGATCACCTGTTGGCCCAAACGGAGTATCCGCTGACCCCGGAGCAGCGGCTGGACTTGCAAACCAATCGCGCCGAGGCAGAAACCCGCTACTTGGCCATGCAAAAGTTGGGCCGCATTGAAAACTTGGCGGAGCAGCAGGCTTATATTCGATCCTGGATTGACCAAGCTTCCGTACCGGATTTGCTGCAGGCTTTGGATCGCTTTTTTGCGGCGTCTGAACCCAACTCATGAGGCTCAGGGATCGCCGAAGATTTTGGATCCCCTATGCTGGAGTCAAAGGGATCCCACTTGAGGTGCGAAAGTGGACTGGGGCAGCCTGTTCTGGATTTTCCTGATCTTCAGCTCTTTGCAACCTCTGCTGAACCGTCGTGCCCAAGAGTTCCGGCGCTTGATGGCCATTCGGGAGTTGGAGCAAAAGCGGGGCAGCCGGGTGATTCTGCTCATTCACCGCCAGGAGTCGATCAGTTTTTTGGGGATCCCGGTTTCCCGCTACATCAGCATCGAGGACTCCGAGCAGGTATTGCGGGCGATTCGCCTCACTCCACCCAATACCCCGATTGATTTGATTTTGCATACCCCCGGTGGCCTGGTGCTGGCTACGGAGCAAATTGCCCGCGCCTTGATCCGCCATCCGGCCAAAGTGACAGTGTTTGTGCCCCACTACGCCATGTCGGGGGGGACGATGCTGGCCCTGGCCGCCGACGAAATCGTCATGGATGCCAATGCAGTCCTGGGGCCGGTGGATCCACAGTTGGGGGGGTATGCTGCCGCCAGTATTCTGCAGGTGGTGGCGGATAAACCCATTGCCGAAATCGATGACCAAACCTTGATCCTGGCAGATCTGGCCCGCAAAGCGATGCAACAGGTACAGAACTTCGTGCGGGATCTCCTGAAGGACGATGTGCCCAAGCGCAAAATTGCCCCCGAACGCATCGAGCCCCTCATCCAGTACCTAACCAGTGGACAAGTTACCCACGACTACCCGATCACTGCCGAAGAAGCCCAAAGGTTGGGCCTGCCCATTTCTACTGAGTTGCCACCCCAAATCTATGCCCTGATGGACTTGTACCCACAGGCCACCATGGGCCGCCCTTCCGTGCAGTACATCCCCATCCCCTATGATCCTCGCCCCTCTCTGCCCAGGGGGGGATCCCGCTCTGGCTTAGGGTGAACTCTTGGCGTAAGCTTCCATAGCTTCCAGGCGCAGCCCCCCTGCCCGGCGAAACAGCTCTTGTCCGGTGTGCAGATGGCGGTCGTCGAAGTTCAGGGGGAAATACTGCAGCTCCTCTAGAGCGTCCTCTAGGTGGTTGAGGGCGTAGTAGAGGCGAGAAGCCACTCCCCCCAGGCTGCTGGGATTGGGGAGGCGGCCAAAGATCTGCTGGGCTTGGGCCAGTTTCTGCGCACACTCTTCCAGATAGTCAGCAAAAGACTGCAACAGGTTGGGATCAAAGGGATCCGCCGCCAAAGCATGCAACTGAGGCTCTAGGGAAGACAGCAGGGGCCCCAAAACTCGGTTTAGGGGGGTGTAGACCTGTCGGATCCAGGCTGCACGGGCGATGGCTTCGTGGCTGACGGTTTCACGGGGGGATCCCGTCGGCTGAGGGCAGGGTGAGGTGCGGCTGGAGTGCAATTGCCGGTCGTAGTCGCGGCGAGATTGCGGATCTTTGAGCACCGCGTAGGCAGCGTTGATCTGGCGGATGCGCTCAGCGGTGGCCCGATCTTTTTTGGCCAGCAGGCTGTCGGGATGGTGGTACTTGACCAAACGACGGTAGGCGGACTTGATCTCCTCCGCCGTCGCCCCCACGGAAACGCCCAAAACTTCGTAGTGGGATCCGCTCTCCATACTCCCCAGGCTTGCCGGAAAGAAAAGAAACTTCCACATTGTACCTGCAGCCTAGAATAAAGGTGAGTTTTCCGGTGCTGCCCCATGTCTTCTTCTCCACAGGGATCCCCCCATCCTTTCAGTGCCCTCTTGGGGGCCGCCATCGCCGTCAGTTTGGGCTACGGGTTCTTTCAACTGCTGCTCTCGATGTTGGCCAAGTTGCCGCCAATTGAGGTGGAGATTGGATCGTTGGCCCGCGGAATCAGCATTCTGGTGCGCTACCTGCTGGTCGGTTCCGTTTCCCTGATTGCCTTCATGTTTGCCATGGTGGGGTTGGGGCTGGCGGCCTATTGTGTGCAATTGCTGGGAGAGCGGCTGACCTCCTCTCAGCGCTGAACCTAGGGGCACAACCTCTGGCCGACTCGTTGGGCGTTTATCATGATGAGCCAGCTTCTTCTCAGCGCAGCACCACCTTGGGGGAGAGCAACAAAGTCAGGGATCCCTGGCGGTAGTCAATCCGGCCTTCGGCAAAGCGCACTTGGGCTAGGCCCGCTTTTTTGAGGGTGATCGCGTGGGCGTTGGCCGGGTTTAGACCAACAGCCGCTTGTACCCACAGGCTCAGATCCGGCTGGTGACCGACCAGAGCCAAAGACGCCAGAGGTTCCCGCTCTGCTTGCCAGCGCACCAGGTCAGCAAAACTGCCGCCCGGAGCCAGCGGTTCAAACACCTCCACAGCTTCGGCCAGGTTCTCGTCCAAAAAGATCTCAGCCGTCTGCCGAGCCCTCACCAGGGGACTGGTGAGCAGGAGATCCCACCTCCAGCCCATGTTCTTGAGCTGGCGGGCAATCTTGCGGCAGCGCCTGCGACCTTCGTCTGTAAGGGCCCGAAAGGCATCCTCGACTTCTGGCCGGGGTTCCTCGGCTATGCCATGGCGAATAAAATCCACAGCCAGCTCCTGCCGGGCAGCTTGCTTTTCTGCCGCACCCTGATAGTGCTCCGCACCGCTAACGCGACAGTGCTCCGCACCGCTAACGCAAACGCCCTCCTGTTGTTCAAACCCAGAGACCATAGAACCCCGTCCTGTCAGCGCGAACGGCACTGTCAAATCTTGACTGCCAAATCTTGGAATAACTGTAACTCTCCCAGAATACTGTGGGAAAAAAGCCCACTCCCTCTACGGCAGCACTCCCGCGACAAAACCGGAAGTCATGAAGAAGACGAGGGGTTATGCAGTCGCTGGCTGACCAGAGTGCGCCCCTCCTGGGTGTAGAGCTGCCAGTAGTTCCAGTAGTTGCCAAACACGGACTTCACATAGCTCCGGGTTTCGGGGAAGGGGATCTGCTCCACAAACACGTCCGGATCCCCGAAGCCAAAGCGGTTCAGCCATCTGGCCACGTTGCCGGGGCCACCATTGTAGCTGGCCAGGGCCAGCAAGGTGTTGTCTTGATAGGTGCGGTGGGTGTAGTCGAAGTACCAGGATCCCAGGTAGAGATTGTCGGCGGGGTTGGTGAGGCTGTACTGGGCCAGGCCGATCTGCTGGGCAATCCAGCGGCCAGTAGCGGGCATCACCTGCATCAAGCCCAAAGCCCCCGAGGCCGAGACGATCTCTGGCTCAAAGCGGGATTCCTGCCGGATCAAAGCCGCCACCATCAAGGGATTGAGGTTAAATTGCCGTGACCAGTGGGCCAAGCCGGGTTGGGCGTAGGGATCCCCGCTCCAGGAATTGTCTGGGCCGGCATAGTAGTGCAGCGGATAGATGGCCTGCCAGAAATCTTGGCGCTGCCTCAACGTCTCCAGCAAGGGATCCGGCTCTTCGCTAAAGCGCAAAGCAGCCACCTGGTTAATGCCCCGCAGGTGATCTCCGGCGCTGTTGCGCAAAATGCCCGTGACAAAGCGCTCGGCAACGCTCATCTGGCGGGGATCCCGCTGCACGGGAGCTTCGCCCTGCCAGCGTTCCCAGGCCAGTTGGCTGGCTCCCATCAAATGCAGGGTTTGCGTAACTGCAGAGACCCCTGGCAACGGTTGGCGCACCGGCTGAAAATCCACCTCAACCCTTTTGCGCCCGCTGTAGAAATCCCCCACCGGCCAGCCCAGTTGCACTGCCGACCGCCAGCCGTAGTAGGTGTGGGGAAACTGACGCAGTACCTGCCGATAGGTCTGCCGAGCTGCAGCCACATCCCCCTGCTGTTCCCGCCATTTGCCCGCCCAGTAGAGCAGTTGTGCCCCCATTTCTGTATCCCGCTGGGCGGATCCGATCTGTTGGGCCAGGGCGATGGCTTGGCTGAGATTGCCTGCTTGTGCTTGGCTCCAGGCCACTGTCCAGGCGGCATTGGCCGCAGCTTCGCTGGCTGGAAAGCGATCCCAAAGGGCTTGCCGAGTAGCCTGGGCCGATTGGGGGCTGGCGTTGCGATCATAGAGCTGGCTGAGGCTAAGCAACGCCTCTGGAGCTTCTTTATCTGAGCCGGATCCCACCTGTCGGAGGAGTTCAATTGCCGTCGGCAGGTCGCTCAGTTCCGCCAAACGGCGGCGGGTGAGAGAAGCCTCTGGCCCATCGGGAAACTGTGCCAGCAGCGCTTGGTAAGCCGCTTTGGCCTGGGGAAACTCCCGCGAGATCTGGTGGCTGCGGCCCCAGCGGTAGAGGTTCTGAGAGGTGGCGGGGGCACGCCCATAGGCCCGGGCAGCTTTGCCGTACTCCCGTTGCTCCCAGTAGGCATCGGCGAGGATCTGCCAGTCGGAAGCCGTGAGGGATCCCTCCTGAGCCTGCCGCCAGCGATCCAGCAGCGGCGTTAGCCCAGGGGTTTGCGGGTGATGTTGGGCCAAATCCCGCAGCAGGTCATAGCGGTCGGGATCCAGCTCCAGCAAATGCTTGAGGGCACGTCCGGTCAGCGGATGGGTGGGAAATTGCTGCCGCAGCCGATCCACCTGGCCCATCCCCCAGAGGGCATAGGCAGCGACAGGGCTGTGGGGATATTCCTGCAAAATCTTGGGCCACCAGATCCCTTGGGCTGTTTCCTTGTCCTGCAACTGTTCATAGGCTTGGGCCCTGAGCTTCCAAATCTCTTCCCTCAGAACCGGCAGGCTCTCTTCCAGCCCCTGCAAATGCTTCAAGGCAGATTGCGCTTGGCCGGCTTGCAGCGCTGCGTAGGCCCGCAGAAAGGCCGTTGTGGAAGTTTGGGGCAGTTGCGTCGGATCCCTGCCTTCTCGTGCAGAGGCCACTTCTACGGTTTCTGCCCAGGATGAGGTGTAGAAGCCCCAGACAGCTCCACCCAGAGCCGCTCCTGCTGCCAGCACACCGGCAGCCCATCTTGTCCAGCGTCGTTGGCTGCTTGTCAGGATCCCCATGCTTTACCTCCCCACCACCTCTGACCTACGATACTCAACTTGACTGCGTTGAGTCACCAGACAACTCGATACTTGCGAAACGGCTGGAAAGCTCACCTGGCAAGCGGTCGCCGCGCATTGTGGCCAGGCGATAGGCAGGGAGAGATACAGCGATTTCTTCAAACTTCAAACGGCGGTGAAACGGCTCATTTCCCCAATTGCGCTGCCGGGCTTTCACTGCGGTACACCTTGGCCCCGACACTGCGCAGCTTTTCGTCAATGGCTTCATAGCCACGGTCGATGTAGTGCAATCCGTGGATTGTGGAGCAGCCTTCAGCCGCCAGGCCGGCCAGCACCAGGGCTGCACCCGCCCGCAGGTCGGCGGCCACCACCGGAGCGCCGGAAAGAGACGGCACCCCCCGGATCAGGGCCACTCGGTTCTTCAGGCGAATATCGGCTCCCATGCGGTTGAGCTCGGGAATGTGGTGCATGCGGTTTTCAAACACCGTCTCCTCAATGGTGCAACTGCCCTCGCTCAAGGCGGCCAAAGCCATGATCGGCGCCTGCACATCGGTGGGGAAACCGGGATAGGGCAGCGTTTGAATATCAGTTGCCTGACAGAGCCAGCCTGAGCTCAGTTGGGCTGGGGCAATGCGCAACCGGTTTGGGCCCTCTTCTTCCACCCGCAGACCCATGGCTTGCAACTTGGCGATCACCGCCCGCAGATGATCGGGAATGACAGGGCCAACTGTGAGGTGAGAGCGGGTAATGGCCCCGGCAATGAGATAGGTGCTGGCCTCGATGCGGTCGGGAATGACCGTGTACTCTGTTCCATGCAAGCGGGGCACCCCTACCACCACAACCGTATTGGTGCCGATACCGCGAATGCGGGCCCCCATGGCTTGACAAAAGCGGGCCAGATCCGCCACCTCCGGCTCTTGGGCGGCGTTCTCGATCACCGTTTCTCCATCCGCCAGCGTAGCGGCCATCATCAAGGTCTCGGTGGCACCGACGCTGGGATAGTCCAGGTAAATACGGGTTCCCAACAGTTTACGGGCATAGGCATGAACCACCCCATGCTCGATTTGGACCGTTGCCCCCAAGGCTTGCAGACCCCGCACATGCAGATCCACAGGACGAGACCCGATCGCACAGCCGCCGGGCAGGGGAACTCTGGCCACCCCCAGCCGCGCCAACAGAGGCCCTATGATGAAAAAGCTGGCCCGCAACTGGCTGACCAATTCATAAGGGGCTTGAGAGGTTTTCAGGGAGCTGGCATCCAGGTCCAGGGTATTGCCAACATGGGAAACCTTAACTCCCAGCGTGGCCAGGATCTGCCCCATGCGTTCAATGTCCAGCAGACGCGGCACGTTGTGAATTCGACAGGCCTCAGGAGCCAAGATGGACCCGGCCATCAGCGCCAAGGCAGAGTTTTTTGCCCCGCCAATAGGGATGTGGCCACTCAGGGTCTGCTTGCCAATGATTTTCAGCACTGGCCCCATCATCTCTGGCGCGGTTGCCATGCCGGTCTGGGGCGGCGTCAGGCCAGGCTCTAGGGGATCCGCCCCGCTGACGCGATTGTCAAAACCTTTCAATCTCCCTCCTCACCCACAAAAAATAGGCGAACCCTTCTCAGAGAATACTCTGGGGATCACAGCAGCGGCTAAACTCGCAAGCCAAATTGGGTGTGAGGAAGAAGTTCCCATGGCTGTGCTTCTATCCTGCAGCAGCGGACAGGGGAGCGGCTAGGCCAGTTCACCAGATGCAGGTTCTCAGCGAAGGCAACTGGGGGGCAGCCCAACAGCAGGGGGCGGTATGATGGATGCTCAGGGGAAGTGCTTGCAAGGAAAACAGGAAGGAGACAGCCGATGATTGCCACTCAAGTCTCTGCCCAAGAGTTGTTTCGGGCCGCCTATGAAAACCGCTACACCTGGGATCCCGCTTTCCCAGGCTACAGCGCCGAGGTCACCTATTGGGATGGGGAGCGCACATTCGTTGGGCAGGTGCGAGTGGGAGCAGACCTAAAGGCCACTGTTACCGGCGTAGAGGATGAGGAAGCTCGAAAAGCCATTCACAACCAACTTTGGGAGATTGCCATTCACCGGGTGCGCCGCAGCTTCGACGAGACCCATGGGAACAACACCTTCCGTTATGGCCAAACCCTGCCCGATGGCACAGTGGAGATCCTGGTGGGGGGCAAAGCAGAAGGGGATCGCTACCACGTGCGCGATAACCAGGTTACCATGGTGCACCGGCATATCCACGGAGTGGTGGTTACCATCCACACCTTCAGCAGCCACGATACCGGCGAAGGCTATCTTTCCCACCGCTACGATTCCGTCTATCACGATCCCCAAACGGGCGAGCAAAAAGGCGGGCGCAGCCAATTCGAGGATCTGTACACAAAAGTGGGCAAGTATTACATCCTCTCGGAGCGGCGTATCCAGACGGAGACGGAAACCGGCCCTGTGGAGAAGCGCTTCACCTTCAGCAACTTGACCTTGCTAGACGTTGGGGCGTGAGCGACCCGGCATTGCTCTCTGCGGGGTAGAGGGCCGGCTCTCCCATTCGTCATTGTTGGGCAGCTACCGGGAGGCTGAGTTCACGCCCTTCTTGGCGGCCAAGCCTTTCTCGATAACGGGAAAGCCGATCTGTACGCTTTCAAGCTTTGTTGCAGAACGATCCTCCCGGTTAGAAAAAGCAAGAGAGCCTGAGCTATGCTTTGAATATTCTCCCGCCTGCGATTGGCATGGACAACACCACAGCAAGACCCGACCCGGATGCCGAAGCCCCCATTGGTGCCCCTGACCTGATCATTCGCCCCGCCCAACTGGGGGATCTGGAGGCTGTGGAAGAGATTTTGGCGCAAGCCTTTGATGAAGAGTACAGCAGCCGCTCGGTGGATATTCGTCGCCAAGTGCGGCGGTTGCGCCAGTGGTATGGGCCCCTGAAAACCCTGACCCTGTTTCCCAATCGCTTCCAGCACATGTTTACAGTGCATGTGGCGGAGCTGAAGGGCAAGATTCAGGGGGTGATTCAGGTTTCTCCCTTCAACCATTCCCGCAGCACCTGGCGGGTCGATCATATCGCAGTGGCGCCCTCTGCCCAGCGACAGGGGGTGGGATCCCGGCTGCTCAAGCACTGCATGGAGCACTTTCGGGAAGCTCGCACCTGGATCCTGGAGGTGAACATCCACAACAAGGGGGCAATGGCGCTCTACCGGCGCAACGGCTTCCAACCCTTGGCTCAGATCACCTACTGGTCGATTCCAGCCGATATTCTGGCAGCTCTCAGCCAGCACGAGCCCAAATTGCCCAACCTGGTGCCGGTGACCAACCGGGATGCCTATGCCATCTACCAACTGGATACGGGATCCATGCCGGCCACTGTGCGCCAGGTGTACGACCGTGAGGTGAACGATTTTCGCACTAGCCCACTGGATTGGCTTTTGGAGCAGGCCAAATGCGCCATTAGCCAGACGGAGCGGGTGGAAGTGTGTGTTTACGAGCCCGAACGCAAAACCGCCATCGGCTACTTCAACTTGAAGTTGGATCGCACCGGGCAGCAACCTCATGTGGCCAAGCTTACGGTTCACCCTGCCTACACTTGGCTCTACCCCGAACTCATGGCCAAGATGGCCCAGCTTACCCAGGCTCATCCGCCGCAATCTCTGGCCTTGGCCTCCACTGATTACCAGCCGGAACGGGAGGAGTTCTTGCTGAAGCTGGGAGCCCAGGATGTAGAGCGGACGTTGCTGATGTCGCGTTCGGTGTGGCACAAAATCCGCGAAAGCCGCCTCTTTACCTGGGATAGTGCTTATCTCAACGCGATGCTGCGGGGATTACAGGTGAAGCAGCCGGTGCCGGAGCGGTTTGAGGGGCCGCCGGAGGGCTGGGTAGAGCACCACTTTCATCCCATTAGCCCAACTGAGCCGGATCCCAGCTCTGGTCGCATCAGCGGTGTGGAGTCTTCACCAGGGCTCTCCAGAGACTCCCAATCTGAGGCTTCTCCACCCCCTAGCTAAGGGAGAGAGAGCCCCAATCCTGGCTTGCTTGCACCTTGCGAAAAACGGATGAAAGACCCGAAGGGCAATTCTACTGCGGATCCCTCTTGGCGGGCGCTGATTCAGGCGGCACTGCACCGGAACCGTAGCGATCCCGGTGTGCGGTATTTGCAATTGGCCACGGTGGATCCCCAGGGGCATCCGCGCAACCGCACGGTCGTTTTCCGGGGGTTTTTGGGCGATACCGACCGCATTCAATTGGCGGTGGATAGTCGCAGCGAGAAGATCCGACAAATTGCCCACTGCTCCCAGGCTCAGATCTGCTGGTATTTCTGCAAAACCCGCGAACAATTCCGCATTGCCGGCACCCTTGAGGCCATCGCCGCGGATCATCCGGATCCCCAAGCTCAGCGCCAGCGGCAGCAGTTGTGGCAACAGATATCGGAAAAAGGACGGCTCCTCTGGTTTTGGCCGGAACCCAAAGGGCCGCTCGCCCCGCCAGAGGCTTTTATTCAAGAGTTGCCGAAAGAGAAAGATCCGCTGCCCCCGCAGACTTTTGTGGCATTACTGCTGGAGCCAACAGAGGTGGATCACTTGCAGCTTAAGGGGGATCAGATCTATCCCCAATTGCGGACAGTGTACGAACGTACCTCCCAAGGGTGGCAGCGTCGGGCTGTGAATCCCTAAAAGGGATCCAAACTTGCTTAGCCTGGTCTGGAGTGGGGGATCCCTTCTTTCCTTGACGTTCCCCGAAAGCCCAAAGAATAGAGGAATGGACGTGTTAACGTAGCTGAACAATCCTGTTCTGCACGGTGGGGGGCGTTGCCCTCAGATGGAACTCTGTATGCGCATGCCTGGTCTATCGGTGGTAGGGCAACGGCTGATGCCTTTCCTCTAATCGACACGTATCACTTGGGCTTGCAGTGGTCTCGATGTGCGTCTTGATCTGGTCATTTTCTGCCTACATTGCTCGGGCTGTCGCCTCTCTTTTCGCTGGTGGGCCATCCATGAACAGGGCCTTGAGGGGCAAGGGATCCCTAGTGTTGTCTGCCGCTCTGGTTGGGGTAGGGGTTCTCGTGCAGGGATTGAGGGCACAGACTCTGGAGAAACCGACGCTGAAAGCCTTGGAGGATTCCGTTGAGGGGAATGTTGTCCCTGTTCTGCACTCAGAACCTGCCTTGCCCCCCCAGGCTGTCCCCACCTCCGCCCGTACGGGACCCTTTCGGGTCGGCAATCGCACGCCCCATCCGGTTCGGCTGGTGATCTTGATGCGCAGCGGCGAACGGATGATCAATCCGGAAACGGCCCACTGGGACTTTGCCCCTGGAGAGGGGGGGAGCGAGGGATTGCTGCTGAGCTTGGGAGAGGAACCGCTGCAAATCGGCCCCGGAGACATTGTGGTGGCTTTCGCCCTGGATGGAACCCGCCGGCTATTGGGGGCCCAATGTGGTGGGAGAGTCTCTGGCCCCGTTTTGGGATGGGGAGAGCGGCTCCTGGTCGATGATCTTGCAGCCTTAGGGTGCTCCGCGCGCAGCTTGGACATTTGCAGCGGTCACCTCAAACTCCTCTGGGGCAACTTCTCCATTCCTCACTCTTCTGGGCCAAAGGGGGAGGATCCAAGCAACAGAACATTTTGAGAACAGTCTCCAAACCATAGTCATTTCAAGCTAGATTGAGACACTCCCCAAGCGCTCTGTGCCGCTGCCGCGACCAACCCCAGCTCTTCTCCCAGAGAGAGAGGGAAGTTAGGGAACAATGCAACAGAAATGTTTCATTCCTGTTTAATAATGACTACACAAGTGGCTGCGCAGTTTATAGCTCTGTAGGGTGTTGGCCAGCAGCATCGTTACCGTCATCGGCCCTACGCCGCCCGGTACGGGCGTGATGGCAGCGGCCAACTCTTTGACCGCTTCATAGTCCACATCTCCCACCAATTGCTCGGCTCCGGTGGGGGTCTCGATGCGGTTGATGCCAACGTCGATGACCACCGCGCCGGGTTTCACCATGTCTGCCCTCAATAGGCGGGGGCGGCCCACGGCCATCACCACAATGTCGGCGGCGCGGGTCACTTCTGCCAAGTCGGGGGTGCGGGAGTGGGCTAGGGTGACCGTCGCATCGGCGGCCAACAACATCAAGCTCAAGGGCTTGCCCACCAAGATGCTGCGACCGACCACCACTGCCTTTCGGCCTGCAATCGGGATCCCTTCTGCCTGCAACAGGCGCATCACGCCCAAAGGGGTACAACTGCGTAGGCCGGGCTCGCCGCGCAACAGCCGGCCCAGGTTGAGGGGATGGAGTCCATCCACATCTTTGTCGGGATTGATGGCCAGAAGGGGGGGGATGGGATCCCAGCCGGGGGGCAGGGGCAGTTGGACGAGGATGCCATCCACCCGCTCGTCCTGATTGAGTTGGTCGATGGTGTCGAGCAAATGGGCAGGGGAGTCTTGGGCGGAAAAATGTCGGCCAAAAGAAGCAATGCCCAACCGCTCACAGGCCCGCTCTTTGCCACGCACGTAAGCCGCACTGGCGGGATCCTCTCCAACCCGCAGCACTGCCAATCCCGGTGGCCGCCCCACCTGGGGTATCCAAGCTTGCACTTGGGCGGCCATCTCCGCTTGCAAGCGGGCGGCTAAGGCTTTGCCATCGAGGATCTTTGCGGGCATGGGGGCGCAAGGATAAAGACAACCATCCAACGACCATCCATAGTGAAGCAGAATGGCGACAGCAGTGCAGGGGGAATGATCAGGTGGGATCCCTATGATTCGGGCAGGTCTTCTTCCTCTTGGCCCAATTGCTCGATGATGATCTCCACCTGCTGCCGCTTTTGCTCTAAAAAGTCCGCGCAGGTTTTCAGGGTTCGGGCGGCCTGTTGAAAGCGCTCCACCACCTCGGCCAGATCCAGCTCCCCCGACTCAATCTGGGCAATCAAAGTTTCCACTTCGGCAATGGCCGCTTCATAGCGCCACGGCTCCTCACGTTTGCGGCGGTTCATGGCTCTCCTCTACTCGTACCCACAGGCTTCCCGAGGCCAGTTGTATTATCAGGCGGGTTTGGGGGGGCAGTTGATGGGTGCGGATGAGGGATCCCTCTTCATCTCGCACCAAGGCATAGCCCCGTTTCAGAATGGCTTCGGGATCGAGCGCTTGGAGGCGATCTTGCAGGGCCTGTTGGTGCTGTTGGCGTTGCCGGAGGCGATGGCGCACGGCTTGGAGCAGGCGATGTTGGTGTTGGGTCAAGCGATCCTGAGCCTGTTGCAACAGCCGCTCTGGATGCACGTAAGCCAGGTGGTGTTGGGCCTGCTGCAAACGCTGCTGGGCCCTTTCCAAAGCTTGGCGAGTGCGTTCGATCAACTTCTGGCGCAACTGGGATCCCTGACGCTGCAATTCCCCCAAATCCGGCACGATCCGCTCGGCAGCCGCCGTTGGGGTGTGGGCGGCGTAGTCGGCAGCGTAGTCCGCCAGGGTTTCATCCCGCTGGTGGCCAATCCCGGTGACCACCGGGATCCGACATTCGGCAATGGCTCGCACCACCCGCTCATCGTTAAAACAGGCCAAATCTTCGCTGGCTCCACCGCCCCGCGCCAAAAGAAGCACTTCGGCCCGCCCATCCCGCTCCACCCGGCGAATGGCCCGCACAATTGACTCTGGGGCCGCTTCCCCTTGCACTTGAGCCGGGGAGAACAGCACCCGTAGCCCGGGGTAGCGCTGGTTGAGGGTGCGCCGAGTATCTCCCCAGCCGGCAGCGTGGGGGGAAGTAAACTACCCGACTCTGACTACTTCGCAGTACAGGGCAGGCTTTCGGTAGCCCTGCAGTTGGCAAGCCAACCACGGACCTCTAGGCTGGTTTACGGCAGCCCCCAAAAGCGCAATCACCTTCGCACCGTTAAAATCCGCATCCCCTTCCCATCCACAGTGCCCACACTTAAACTGCTTCCCATTGCGGTAGGATTGCGCAGGGTCGGGATGGATATGCAAACACCGGTGGCAGGTCTGCGACGTGTAGGCAGGCGGAACCAGCACCACAGGTACTCCGGCGATGGCAGCCTTGTAGACCACAAACATCCTAAGCTGGTAGAACGCCCAGTTATTGGTTCTGCGGCGCTCAGCTTTGCTGCGTGGCTGTTGATTGACCCTTTCCCGGATCCCTGTCAGGTCTTCCAGGGCAATAGCGCTGTTTGTGGTCTTTGCCCTAGAGACAATAGCTTTGGAGATGCGATGATTGACCCACGCCT
Organism: Synechococcus sp. W60.1; assembly: GCF_047461575.1. Taxonomy (NCBI): domain Bacteria; kingdom Bacillati; phylum Cyanobacteriota; class Cyanophyceae; order Synechococcales; family Synechococcaceae; genus Synechococcus; species Synechococcus sp. W60.1. The sequence goes on from NZ_JANSHL010000011.1 coordinate 69,720, forward strand.
GAAAGCGCCTCTCCTTGCCAGACAGCCGTTGCAGCAGTTGACGGCATCTGCGCCGCGAACTGCGTGTGCCCTTACTGGCTTTGCGTTGGAGTACCGCCCTCAACCGGGAGTAGCGCTCTCGGACTCTGCTCAACTGCTGTCCATTCCAGTTGTCCCCCTCTGACGTATGGGCAATATCTGTCCTCCCAAAGTCCACCCCGATCACCTTGTCGGTATCTTGTTGCTTGGGTGGCTTTTTCTCTACGCAAATCTGGATGTAGTAGGAGCCATCTTTGCGCTTGATCAGCGTGGCAGCTTTTGGGTTGGAACCAGCCAGCATCCCACGCTGGTAGTTGCCAATGGCCAGTTCAAAGCGTTCTCTCCCTTCCACCGTGGTCAGCGACACCGTCCAGTCTTTTTGACGGAACGAAAAGATGCGAGCGTCGTAGGTAACAAAGCCGCTCTTAAACTCCTTGACGGGACGCTTTTTCTGCTTAGCCACTTTGCGGGAACCCGCTACCCGTCTGCACACCTGTTGAGCCAAGTTACTGGACAAGCCAAACCGGGCTCGAATCTCGTAGTAGCAAAGGGATTGGAGTTTGACTGCGTTGACTACTTTTTCTGGTGTGTTTTGGTTGACCCAGTTCAATGCCTGTACAAAGGCATCCATCGTCGCGTCCAATTTGGCGGCTTGCGACGGGGACACCTTGAGCTTGCAGGATATGGTCAGGACTTGGCTCATAAGTTCATTGTACTTCATCAAAGCGCATTCCTCCCGGCAGTGACCCTACGGGTACAGTGCGGGGCTCCTGCGATTTCTAGCTGAAGGGACAGGATCGCGCATCCAGGGTTCTCGAATAGCGATGGGACTTGTCGGGATCCCATCTAGAATAGGCGACAACCGGGCGAGAGAGGAGGTGAGCTGGCGGGTGACCTTCGCCCAGTGGCTGGGGCTAGGGGCGCTGTTGGGCCTGCTAGTTCTGCTTTGGCAGATCCGGCAGATCCTGCTGTTGGTGTTCGCGGCCATTGTGTTGGCAGTAGCATTGGATACCTTGGCCCAGATCCCACAGCGCTACGGCTTTCGGCGTGGCCCCTCAATTGTCATCACCAGTTTGACGGTTTTGGTGGCCGCGATCTTGGTGGGGCTAATCGTGGTGCCCCCCCTGGCAGAGCAGTTGCGGCGGCTGTTTACCGATGGGGTGCCCGCCGGGATCGTTCAGGCCCAGCGACTGTTCGAGAGCTTGATTCTCTCTTTGCCGACGGATATTGAGCTGCCGACGCTGCGGGAATTGGCCAATAGCTTGGTGCCCCAGGCCACCGAGTTGGTGCGACAGGTGCGCGACTTTTTCTCCGAGTCCTTCACTGCCTTTTTTGGCACCCTGCTCAACCTATTGTTTGTAATCATCCTCACCATTTTGTTGTTGGCGGATCCCCGAGCCTACAGTCGCGCTTTTGTCTCGGTTTTCCCGGCCTTTTACCGTCCCCGCATTCGCTACATCCTCAAGCGCTGTGAGCTGGCGCTGCGAGGGTGGCTGATGGGGATCCTCTTCACCAGCACCTTGGTGATGCTGCTGAGTGGGATCGGGCTGTGGATTTTGGGGGTGCCCCTGATCTTGGCCAATGCGGTGCTGGCGGGATTGTTCAACTTCATCCCCAATATCGGCCCCACCTTAAGCGTGGTAGCCCCCATGCTGGTAGCCCTCACGGATGCCCCTTGGAAGTCCTTGGCAGTGCTGGGGCTGTATATCCTGATCCAGCAGTTGGAAAGCAGCGTCTTCACCCCCATCGTTATGTCCCGACAGGTGTCGCTCCTGCCCGCCCTAACCCTAGTAGCTCAAGTTACTTCAGCCTTTTTCTTTGGGGTGCTGGGCCTGTTCCTGGCCGTGCCTTTGGCGGCAATCCTGCAGGTGTGGATTCAGGAGGTGCTAATTCGGGATGTCCTGGATCCCTGGCAGGGATCCCGATTGCGGCCCTTGCTCAGGTTGGAAAGCAGAGAGAATGGGATCCAGAGCTCCACCCAGGCGGAAAACCAGGATCCCATTCCGCGACCGCAATCGGTGCGAGAAGGTTGAGGGGGCAATGCTCCTGACTTGGCTCAGCCACACCAGCCTAGCTACGCGACCAAGAGAGCAGAAAGCGGTTCTTGCCCTGAAGGACTTGACCGGTATAAAGGCCCCGCACCGCTATCGCGAGCGAGAATCCAACAAGCGGCAACCGTGCGCCCAGGCAGAGGGGCATTGGGAGAACAGTGAGACCTACGGCCCGCTGCGCGAAGGGCATTCTATCAACTTTCTATCAACTCAAGGACTCCGTCCCGCTATTGCTCACCTGGCAAGGTTGGACTGTGGAGTCCCGGCGGGAAAAGCCGCAACCCCTGCTGTCGCACCCGCCGCTCCTGGAAGGGAATGGGGGTCACGCGCGGCAAAGGCGTAGCCACAGGCTGGGGAGTTGAAGTGGGCACAGCTTGCGGAGAGGGCTCTGGGCTGGGCTCAGGCGTAAGCTCAGGTTCAGGAGTGGCCACCACGGGCGGTGGCGTTGGAACAGCCGGGATCCCCTCTGGTGTCGGACGGGGGCGGCCCAGTTGAAAGCGCGGCTGGCGACGAGGTGCAAGCGTGGGCGTCGGGCTGGGTGTTGGCGTCGGAGTAGGAGTGGGCGTGGGTTCCGGAGTCGGCGTGGGTGTGGGCTGCGGCTGCACAATGGCGAGGGCCTCTTCGGCTTTTAGCTCCCCCCGAACCAGCTTGGAGAGGGTATCTTGGCCGCCAGGGGTGTAGGTGATCTCGCGGGCGGCGCTGTTGAACACATTGCGGATGGGATCCCCTTTGCTGTCCACCAGTTCCAGCACCATCACATTGCGACCGGGCCTGAAGCCCTTCAGATAAAAAGACTCCCAGCGATCCAGCAGGCCAGATTGGCCGTTGAGGGTGTAGCGGATCCGCCAGTCCCGTGGCAAGTCACTCAACAGGCTCTCCCGCACCGGGGCATTGGCCAGCCAGAAATCCACCAAGATTGGCTCGGCCCCGTAGCTGCCTGTGGGGCGGTTGTAGGTGAGCAGGGGCAGTTGCGGCTGTGGCACGTACTCGGGGGTGGGAGCTAGCACGTGGAAGCTAACCTGGGCATAGGCTTCAGAGTTTTTGAAGCTCTCGTGCCAGGGTTTGCCGGCAAACACCCGCAGAGTATGGGATCCCGGCTCCAAATCCTTGAAAACGAGGGGAGCATCGGCATCGTAATGGGCGATGTAGGGACGGTTGTCCAGCACCACGTGCAGATGAGGGCCGAGACCCAATTGCGGATCTTGGAAAAGCGGATACCCTTGCACCGCGAAGCGAACGGTTACCTGCCGCTCTGACAACACCTCACCTGGCTTGGGGCTGAGGATCTGAACTTGCGGGCGACAGTACTGCAAATGGGCATCCAGCTTGGCAATCTCCGGGGGAACCGGCACGCGCTCTAGCTGGGGAAGCTGTTCCTGCGGGGGTTCAGGCGGGGATCCCCCACAAGAGGCCAAAACGAGGGCGGCCAACAGACAGATCCACCATCTCAACAACCCCCACCTTCTCAACCTGGCATTTCCCGCGTGTTCTTGCATGAGCCTCACATCCCGACACTCTCGGTACCCTGCCGAGCTGCAGATAAGCCATCCCCACATTACCAGCATGTGTCCTTTGGGGAAGATCCCTTCCCCCGCCCTAGAATGGGATCAACTGGCCTGGCTCAAGCCGGGTCGGAGACACTTTTGAGGTCGTGTATGGCTCTGTTGGCGATAACAGCTCTTGCGGGCATGGATCTGGCCCAGTGGCAAGCTCTGCTCAACAACGTGGCGTTTGCCATTTCTCTGGGGGCCATGCTGTTCTACTGGGGTGGGGCAGCTTTTCCCCAGGTGCAGCTTTTGGCCGAATTGGGCCTAGCGGGGATGATCGGGGCAAACTTGACGATGGCCGCCCTGTTGACGGCCCGCTGGATCGATGCAGGCTACTTCCCCTTGAGTAATCTGTACGAGTCTTTGTTTTTCCTGGCCTGGGGGATCACCGCTTTGCACCTGCTGGCCCTCCACTGGAGCCGCAGCCGCTGGGTGGGGGTCATGACTGCCCCAGTTGTAACCGGGATCGTAGCCTTTGCTGCCTTGGTGCTGCCGGAAGATATGCAGGTAGCCCAGCCCCTCGTGCCGGCTTTGCAATCCAACTGGCTGATGATGCATGTGACTGTGATGTTGCTGGCCTATGCGGCGCTGTTGGTGGGATCCCTTCTCTCCATCAGCTTTCTCATCGTCACTCGCGGTCAGGAAGTGCATCTCAAGGGCAACTCCCTCGGCCTGCAATTTCGCCCTCCCCAACCCCAAACCCATCCCGAATGGGCGGAAGCCACCCTGCCTTCCCCGGCTTCAGAACTGGCCGACGCCGGCCGCCGCTCCCCCCGTCCTGCCCCCTCGTCCGCTGAACTCCCCCCCCAACCGGCCCCCGAAGGGATCCCCTGGCAACGGCTGAGCCTGGCAGAAATCTTGGACAACACCAGCTACCGGCTGATCGGGCTAGGGTTCCCCCTGCTCACCATCGGCATTATTGCCGGCGCCGTTTGGGCCAACGAAGCCTGGGGTACCTACTGGAGCTGGGATCCGAAAGAAACCTGGGCCTTGATTACCTGGTTGGTCTTTGCCGCCTATTTGCACGCCCGCATCACCAAAGGCTGGCAAGGCAGACGCCCCGCCCTCTTGGCCAGCTTGGGTTTTGGAGTGGTTTGGGTATGTTACCTGGGGGTCAACTTTCTGGGCAAAGGCTTACACAGCTATGGCTGGTTTTTCTAAGAAACCGATCCCCGTTTATGAGTATCCTGGTGCTGGCAAGCCGTAGTGGATCCCTTCGAGGAGAAAAACGATGCGACTGTTCAACTACCTGATCTTGTTTTCAGCCCTCCTGGCCATTGCCCTCTTTGCCATGCAAAACGCCACCCCAGTCACGATTACCTTTGCCCCTGGCGTCAGCATCGAAAGCCCTCTGGTGATGGAACTTCTGGCTGCTGCTGGGATTGGGGCCGCCCTCGCCTGGCTGTATAGCCTCTGGATGCGCGTACAGTTCAGCATCGAAGCCCGGGAAAAAAATCGGCAACTGCAGGAGAAGGAGGTCACCATCACCGAACTCAAGGAAATGGTGGTGGAGCTGGAAGCCAAAGTGAAGCAACTGCCTCCCAGCAAGCGTGCCGAACCCCAAGAGGACATCCAGGATGTGAAAGAAGTGGCCACCGAGGGATCCCCTGCCTAAAATCCCCAGGTTGACCCACAGGCCGTTGAGGTAGAATTGAACTTCTACTTGCCCCTCTCCCTAGCTCATACTTCCTATGCAGGTTATCCAAGAAAAACGCCCTGGCAGCCGGGTCGGTCTCAAAATTGTGGTAGAAGCCGACCGGGTGAAGCGCTCCTACGAAAAAACCTTGCGTCAACTGGAGCAGAATATCCAAATTCCGGGATTCCGCAAGGGCAAGGCCCCCCGCAACCTCGTTGTGCGGCAGGTGGGCCGCGAGCGCATCATGGCCAGTGCTGTGGATGACCTGATCAGCGAGGCCATTCAACAGGCTTTCAAGGAAGCTCGGCTCACTCCCATTAGCCGGTTCGAGCTGGATGATGAGGTGGGTCAGCTCTTGGCTCAGTTCAACCCCGAAGCAGACTTCAGCTTCTCAGGATATGTTGAGGTGTACCCCGAAGCCCGCGTTGGCCAATACAAAGGGCTGACCGTTACGGCAACCCGCGTTGACGTCAAGCCTGAACAAATTGACCAGCTCATCGACCGATGGCGGGATCAGCGGGCCACCCTCTTGCCGGTAGAAGATCGGCCTGCTCAGTTGGGGGATGTGGTGGTGATCGATTTTGTAGCCCGCGATGCAGAAGGCAATCCCCTCGACGAGATGACCACCCAGGACTTCCAGCTGGAACTCAAGGAAGACAACTTCATCCCCGGTTTTGTGGCGGGCATCGTGGGCATGCAGCTCGACGAAACCAAGGAGATCGCAGCCACCTTCCCCGACGACTACTTCAGAAAAGAGTTGGCCGGGAAAACGGTTACCTTCACTGTCTGCCTGAGGGAGATCAAGGCCAAAGAGCTGCCCGAATTGGACGATGCCTTTGTGCAAGAGATCAGCAGCTTCCAAACGGTAGCCGAGTTGCGGGAACACCTGCAAAAGCGCCTCGAACAGGATGCCCTGAGACAATCCGAGGAGAACCTCGAAACCGCCATCCTCAACGCCATCTTGGAGACTACTGAGGTGGATTTGCCGGAAACCCTCATCGAACAAGAAACGACACAACTGCTGGCCCAGAGTCTCCAGGCCCTGCGGCAGGAAGGCATCAAGCCGGGGGAGCTCCGTAAGTTCTTGTCCGAGTTGCCTCCCGAAACCCTTAACCAGTTGAAAGAGCGCCACCGACCCGAAGCCATCGACCGGCTGCGGCGCACCTTGGCCCTGAGCGCCATCGTTCGGCAAGAGCAAATTGCCGTAGGCTCTACGGAGTTGGACGTGGAAGTGGAAGAAGTGATGGCGGCCTACGCCCAGCAAGGGCAGAGGCTGGATCGGGAACGAGTACGCCAAGCCGTCTATGAAGGCTTGCTGACCAACAAGGTGATGGCCTGGCTGAAGTCGCAAACTACGGTCAACTGGGTCGATAGCGAGGGGAATCCAACCCAGGCGCCTACTTCTTTGTCAAGCTCGGAGGAGAAGGTTGCAGTGCCAGAGGCCGAGTTTGAGGCCGATGGGCCAGAAGCAGAGGTATCTGGGATCCCTGAGGCAATTGAATCCTCATCAGAGACGGCTACGGGGGCGGAAACGGATGGAGAAGCCGCAGTCGTGGAAGCCGAGCCAGCTACAGAAAAGGCTGTAGAAGCATCCCCTGCTGAAACCGTCTCAGCCTCTGCGGCAGAGGCAACGCTACCAGTTGAGGAGAAAGCGGCAGAGACCGCTACAGAGATCCCGGCAGCAGAAAAGCCCAAGCCGAGCAAAAAGGACAAAAAAGGCAAGTGAATGCGCTGGGGATTTTCTGGCTGAGGGCATTTCCTTCAAAAGCAAGGGGGCGCAGCCCCTAGTGTTCCAAGTCGCAAAAAATAGATATCTACCACTGCTGGCAGTGGCAAAGGGGAGCGTTTAGGGTTTATCCTATTCGCAACATCTGCAAGAGGGCAGGCTGCCATGAAGGGATTTGCGCGCGTACTTGGGGCTTGGGGGATCCTCACCCTGATCGCCGGGATCTCGCCCGGCAGCGCTGTGGGCCAATCGGCCTTGCCTCCTGTGCCCATCATGCCCTCGGATCCCCAAGGTTCGTTTCCCGATCCAGGGATCCCGGCAGCCCCTTCCCCTCCCCGTGAGCCGGTCGGGCTGGATCTCCGCCATCTGGTGGGATTGTTCATCAACGAGTCCTTGGGTGCAGGCAACCAAGCTGCCGCAGTCAGTTACAACGACCTCTACACCCGCCTGTTGGCCCGAAGCTACGGGGATCCCCGCCCCCCCATTGAGGTGGAGTACGAGTTCATTCAAGAGATCCTGCGGGAGTATGGGGATCCCGCCGATCGTTTCTGGGATCCGCAAGCTTTTAAGGACTTGCTCAACCGTCCTCGTCCTCCCGTACAAGCCCGCGGGATCGGCCCGCGCCAGGTTTACTTGGCTGTGCCGGATCTCACCCCAGCCACGGCTCAGCAAATCCGCCAAACCCTCCACACCCAAGACTACAGCCAGGGCATTGTCCTCGACCTGCGCGGCTCGGTGGGCTACGACCCCCAAGTGGTAGCAGATGTGGCGCGCCTGTTTTTGCCCCGCTCCGTCCAGCCGCTGCTGATTACCGAAGACCGATTCGGGCAGCCCACCCTCTGGAACAGCGAAAATCTGCCCATTGCCGCCGGGATCCCGTTGGCCGTTCTGGTGGATGGCAACACCCGCCAGGGGTCCACCCTCCTGGCTGCCCAGTTGGGAGCCAGCGGCAGCACCCTCATTTTGGGGCAGCCCACCCAGGGCAGCGAACGACAAACCCGCTTCTTTGCCCTTCCCTCCGGCGCGGCGGTGGAACTGGCCGTGGCCACCTGGAAAACAGGGGATGGTCGCTCTTTGGAGCGAGGTTTAGTGCCTTTGCAGACGGTGGAAGGAGATGACAATGCTTGGCTGAATGCCGGCCTGCAAGCGCTGGCCTTGCCCCCACGGCGACCCACCCTGCCCCCACGGCCTACCGTGCTGGTGCAAGAGGGCCGAGTTGGCCGCTTTGAGCTGGGCATGGATACCCGCAACGTCGATACCCACCTGCTGGGCAATGTCGATCAGATCCCAGCAGCCTCCGGAGCTAATGTGTTTCAGCCCAACAGCGACTTGAAGATCTTTTACCTACAAGACTACATCCTCTTCACCTACCGTCATCCGGGCATTGTGGATAGCTTTTTCGCCAACCGCATCTACACCACCCACCCGGAAGCCATGACCGGCGAAGGGATCCGCATTGGTTCCACCTACTCAGAAGTGATCGCCGTTTACGGCGGGCCCGGCGAGAACGGCTACAACGAGGTGGTACCCTATCCCAAGGGAAGCCGAGAATATCTGCGCGACGACCGCTACTACGTCAACTACGATGCCCTGGGCCTGGCCTTTGCCTTTGAGGTGGGATCCAACCAGGTCACGGCCATTGGCCTGTTCAAGCCGGGGAGCTGAAGGCGAGGGCAACTGGGGAATCTCTGTTGGCTTGCCAGAGGGTTCGGGGATCCCGCCCATCTCCACGTTGTCCCCTGCCGGAGAAAAGTTAATCGATTGTTAATCTTTTTGTCCTGATCTCTCAACATCGCCCGGAGCGATGCGGTAGATTAGTGCAGCAACCCCCGCAAAGGGGATTTTTTGTGCCATCTACGGACTGTAGGAGAAGCTCTTGGCAAACGTCGTGGTTGTCGGTGCCCAGTGGGGCGATGAAGGAAAAGGGAAGATCACCGACCTCCTCAGTGAAAAGGCCCATGTGGTCGTCCGCTATCAAGGTGGGGTGAATGCAGGGCATACCCTGGTGGTGGGGGGCCAAACCTTCAAGCTACACTTGATCCCCTCTGGCATTCTCTACCCCGACAAACGCTGCATCATCGCCAGCGGCACGGTGATCGATCCCGAGGTTCTGCTGGCCGAGATCGACCAACTGCATCAATTGGGCATTTCCACCGACAACCTGTTCATTGCCGAAACGGCCCACGTCACCCTGCCCTACCACCGGGTCATTGACATCGCAGAAGAGGAGCGGCGTGGCATTTACCGGCTGGGCACCACCGGCCGGGGCATTGGCCCCACCTATGCCGACAAGGCCGAGCGCATGGGCATTCGCGTCGTGGACTTGATGTACCCTGACCAGCTGCGGGAGCGCCTCAGTTGGGCCATTCCCTACAAAAATGTCTTGCTGGAAAAGATCTATAACTTGCCGCCCTTGGATCCCGAGCCAATTATCGAGCAATACCTGGCCTATGCCGAGCGGCTGCGCCCCTATGTTACCGACGCTGCTCTGCTTCTCACCCAAGCCATCGAAGATCGGGAGAACATCCTGTTTGAAGGGGCTCAAGGCACCCTGTTGGATCTCGACTACGGCACCTACCCCTACGTCACCTCCTCCCATCCCATTGCCGGTGGCGCTTGTATTGGCGCTGGGATCGGCCCCACCAGCATTGACCGGGTGATCGGGGTGGCCAAAGCCTACACCACCCGCGTTGGCGAAGGCCCTTTCCCCACCGAGCTCAAAGATGAGATCGGGGCGTACCTGGGGGCAACCGGTGCTGAATTTGGCACCACCACAGGGCGACAACGGCGCTGCGGCTGGTTTGACGGGGTAATTGGGCGCTACGCGGTGCGAATCAATGGCCTAGACTGCCTGGCCATCACCAAACTGGATGTGCTGGATGGCTTGGATGAGATCAAGGTGTGCGTGGCCTACGAGTACCAGGGGCGGGAAATTCGTCACTTTCCCAGCGATGCCCGGGTTTTCGCCCAGTGCAAACCCATCTACGAAACCCTGCCGGGCTGGAAATGTTCCACCAAAGATTGCCGCTCCATCCAAGACTTGCCCCCCGAAGCCCATGATTACCTGAAGTTTTTGGCACAGTTGATGCAGGTGCCGATTGCCATTGTTTCTCTGGGGGCCAGCCGCGACCAGACGATTATCGTCGAGGATCCCATCCACGGCCCCAAGCGGGCCCTTCTCTACCCCAATGGTGGCAAGCGCGCCCACGCCCTCATGCCCGACTGAGTGGGCTCAAGAACAATTGGGAACAAGGGCAATCATAGGGCAATCATTAACAATGTAGTGATCAAATGCTCAGTAATGATCAATGTGAGTTAAGTTATGGTCATTTCAGGTTAGGGTGAAACGCCTAAGCTACGGAGAAAAGCCTTCCGGCCCTGTGCGTTCAACGTCTTAGGTGTGGATGCAGTGTCCTAGTTTATAGTCATTTAAGAGGGAATAAAACTGTTCCGTTGTCTTGCTTCCCAGCTCCTCACTGCCGAGCGAATAGGAAGCGTCTTAATCTAACTTGAAATGACTCTAATGGTTTGAGAAAAACAATATTGCCGCAGTTGGGCCAGTTCTACCTCACTGAGATCTTGCCACTGGCCAGGAGCAAGCCCCGCCAGAGAGAGGGGCCCCAGTCCAACCCGAACCAACCGCAAAGTTGGGATCCCAACAGCAGCAGTCATGCGGCGCACCTGACGATTACGACCCTCCTGCAGCGTCAGTTCCAGCCAGGTGGTGGGGATGGAGCGGCGAAAGCGAATGGGGGGATCCCGTGGCGGCAGGGTGGGTTCCTCAGCCAAGACTTTGACCTGGGCCGGGCGCGTTTTTCGCCCTTGGATGATCAGCCCCTGTTGCAGCTGTTGCAGGGCTTGGGGGGTGGGGATCCCTTCCACCTGAACCCAGTAGATGCGCTCATGGCCGAACTTGGGATCGATCAAGCGGGCATTGAGGCGACCATCATCGGTCAGCAGGAGCAGCCCTTCGCTGTCGCGATCCAGTCGCCCCACCGGATAAACCCTGGGCACCGGGATAAAAGACTGGAGGGTGGGCCGTCCCTCTCGGTCGGTGAATTGGGTGAGCACGCCATAAGGCTTGTAGAACTTGAGATAGCGCATGACACACAAAACAACAAAACTGTGAACCCAACCTTTCCAATCTTTAAGATTTGGCAGAAAGATTTGGCAGAGCGGCTTCAACGGTAAGATCAAGCCTTAAGGAGCAATATCCCTCCATCGCCAGCAGCGTTTGACGGGGCTCACCCCATGACCATAGACAACAACTTACTCTGGGTTTTGGTTGGAACAGCAGGGCTCTCTCTCCTCAGCCTGGTGTACGTGCTGGTGGATGAGGGCAACAAACGTCGCCGCTACGAACAGCAAAAGGAAAAAGAAGCTGCTCAGCCACCTGCGGTTGTTCCTGCAGAAGAAGCCGGGATCCCAGCTGCACCTCCTCCTTCTGCTCCTGAACCTGTTGCTGCTCAGCCCGCTTCAGCGCCACACACTGCTGACGGGTTCCCAGAAGCGTCGCGTAGCGATGACGAGGAGCCAGAAACCTCCCCGGAAGCGGTTCGCGCCAGCAGGACAGAGTCCTTGCCCAGCCCTGAGGACTCTGCTCTCCCCAAGGAGCCGGATGCAGGGCCTGACCCCGCAGAGGAAATGCCGAAAGATACCCCATAACAGTTTTTTTCGGTTCTGGGGAAGTTCTGGGGATAGATGGGATCCCCATCCCGCAAGAGGGGAGCTTCATGCCCTCATCAGGGTTTGCTCTCCGTAGCGCAGCATCATCTCCAAAGCCGCGAGACGGTTGCCCCAAACTTGAACTCGATAGGGGTTGCGCAGAGATTCCAGCCGCATCCAAGTGGCAAGATTGGTTTTCAAGTTGCCCAGTTGCTGACGGGCTTGTTCCAGGGCTTCCGGGGTGGGATCCGCTGCCAAGGCCGCCAGGGATCCCTGCACCCGCTCTATTTGCTCCATCCATTGGCTGTGCTCCCACAACCCCAACCGTTTCTGCTCGAGCAAAAACATCCACTCCTGCCGCAGCGCCTGGAAGCGATCCCGAACAGCCCCAAAGGGATCCCGATAGGGAATGCGAGTCGAGGCAATGGCGGAGGACCTGAGGATGGCTTCCAGCTCTGGGGTAAGCTGCCGCACCGAGAATAAAGCAAACCCCCCGGTGGGCAAATCCCGCACCACCTGCAGTTGATCCAAGAACTCGACGGGCGGCAAGTTCAACAAATTAAGGCTGGGGACGAAGAGGGTGGAGAAGCGGCTGACAATTTCCAAATTGGGCTGCACCAGTTGCGCCAAACGCCGTGTATTGCCCGCATAGGTGAGGGGGATCAACAGATCCAGCTCCCCTGCCTGGATCCACTCTTCCCAGTTCTGCTGCAGCCTTTGCAGGCGCTCCTGCTTGGGCAGAGCATAGACAGCTGCCGAGAGGATCACGCGCGGGTTGAGGGAGCGGGCGGTGCGGGCAATGGCCTCCACCACCTCGTTCACCTGCTGGGTGCGGTAGCGGGTCCACAACTGCCAGAGGGAGCGATCCCTCAAGGGATCCAACTCCAGCGGATCGACGCCGGACAACTGCTGAAACCCCTGACGAGCGGCCCGACCGAAGCCAAACACCTGGCGGCTGGCAGCGTTTTGGAAGGGATAGCGGATGTAGTCCAGGTGGATTCCGTCTACCTGGTAGTCTTGCACTAGCTCGCGGGTAAGAGCCAGGAGATAGCTGCGCACCTGCGGATTGGCTGGGTCTAGCCAGGTTTCCGGCTGCCCGCGCGGGAACAGACGGCCACGATTGTCCAGATTGGCCCAATCGGGGTGAGCCGTCAGCACCGGGCCGATGTAGTCTTGGGGCAAGCTGATCTCCGGCAGCAGATTGTGGCGGGTGTTGCCCACCGCAAGAGTCCAAATCCAAGCGTGCAATTCGAGGCCCCGCTCATGAGCCAAGCGCACCGCCGCCCGCAAGGGATCCCAGCCACGGGTGAGGGGGTTCTGTTGGGGGGCGACGCGGCTGGGATGAATGGCAAAGCCAGCATTCATCGTCTCGAAAAAGACGGTGTTGAGGCCAGCCTGAGCCAGGCGATCGAAAATCTGAGCCAGCCCTGCCTCAGAGCCTGCCTCGACAATGGTGCTCCGATCCAGCCAAATGGCCCGTACCTCAGACAAAGCCGTCAACCGATCCACCGGGTAGTGGGCCCACAGATCCGCCCGTGCCTGTTCAAAAGCCTGCCGCGCCTGCTCGTATTGCCCTGCCTCCACCCAGGCCGGTAGCTGTTGCAACACGCTGCGGGCTTGCTCCAAAATGGGCTTGTACTCGGCTGCTTCTACCCCCCCTTGAGTGGCCCGAGCCAGCAACAGGGATCCCTCTACCCGACCCAGCAAGCTCCCCAGCTCTTGGCGCATGGCCAGCAACTCCAGGGTGTTGATGGTGCTCCGCACCGCTGGCAAAGGGGATGGGGTGGCAGCAGCCTGTCTGAGGGCAGCGAAACGGCCTTGGGCCCGGCGCAGAGCCGCTTGCAACCACTCCCGATCCAACTGCGCCGTCTCCTCGGGAAACTCCCCCCAACGCCAACCCAGGTACACACTCTGGCGGCTGGCAATCACCGCATAGGCATTGTCCCCCATGTCCACCTCTTCCCAGACGGCCACCAGACGACTTTCCGGGCCGGTGGGCAAGAGGGCTCCCCCGGCAACCACAAAGTGCTCCGCACCGCTGGCGCGATCGGCCGCCTGAACGCTGCGGGCCCATGCTTCAGCAAACTCTGTCAGGCGCACAGCACTGGCCAGAGGAATATCTCCGCTCCAGTAGGCGCCAATCAGGCTGCGTAAGGGATCCCGTGCCTCAGCAGGGATTTCCAGCGGGCCGCTGACGATCAACTGACCCCCTTCCTGTTGCATCCATTCGGCGAGAGCATGGGCTTGAGCAACGGTTAGGCGATTCACGTTTGGCAAAAAGACTGTGCTGCGCCCCCGCAAACCTGCTGGCTCGATCCCGTCGATCACCTGGTAGCTGAGGCCGCTCTGCTGCAGTTGCCGCTCGATATTGGCCCAGTTCTGCCCTGGCAAGCGTACCACCGTCAGAAGGTGCTCCGCACCGTGGACAGCGCTTTGGCCCTGGGCAACCGGGGATCCCGTCCAAACCAGCAGACCCACCCAGAGGAAACCCAGACAAACTGCCAGGGGCTTGAAGGATCTTAAGATGAAGCCCCAGAAACGATCCCTCACCATCCCAGACCAGCCTGCTTGAGGACTCCGTCCCGCCAAAGGACTGGGGAACCGAACCGCCAACAGCATTGGATCTCCTTTCTTTGAAGACCATCCGTCAGGAGCGCGGATATGAACCTGCACCCGCCCAGACCATTCAACATTATTCAATTCAACAATGATGTTGGTGAGGATCCCTGCCAGTGGAAGGGGGAAATCCCCAGGCGGCGCTAGGGCAGGCGAGGGATCCCGTTGCTTGTCCAGGTTGAGAAATAGGGCTTATTTTGGAGTGTGACATACTCCCGCACTCATGCTGACGCAAAGCGCTCCGCGCCGCTAACGCGAAAAGGACGTTTCCTGCGCTTGAGGACTACGTCCCGCTGACGCGAAAAGAACGGGATGCCCCACCGCCCTGTGCTTGATGTTGATGGCCGCATGGTGGTCGCGCTCTAGTTCTAGCCCACAATGGGAACAAGAATGCCACCTGTCTTGAACCGCCTTCGGTACTCTTTGACCGCACCGAGAGCAGTTTTGACTGCTGCCGTTGGGATTCACTGCAATCGCCCTCAGCCCAGCTCTTTCAGCCTTGACTGCCAGAATTCGCAGAAATTGTCCCCACCCAGCATCATAGGTAGATTTTGCTAGTCGGGTTCTAGCAACACCTTTGATATTCAGGGCTTCGTACCCAATATGCTTGCCCTTGCTTACCAGCCAGTTCGCTGTTTTGTCATGAAAATCTTTGCGCTGAGATAGTGGTTAGTGGATAGTCACTATTCACTATCCACTGGTCACTATCCACTAGTCACTAGCCATAGGCGGTTTGACCCTTTCTTCTTGCGAGACACTGCCCGCTGCAGTCTCTTTAACCGCTTTTGGGCTCTGCGGTAATACTGGGGAACTGGAACAGACTCCCCCGCGTCGGTCACCAAAAAGGAGTCCAGTCCCACGTCGATCCCCATCGTGTTTTCCAGCGTTGCAGACTCAGGAGTAAACTCAGGGACGGACGAATCTTGCAGGCTCAAGGTCACATACCACCCGTCTGCCTTGCGGCTGATGGCAGCGGTCTTAATCACAAAGCCCTCAGGCAAAGGACGGTGCTGAATTATCCGAACAGCACCGATTTTGGGCAGATGGATAAACTGCCCGCAAATGCAGTCCTGTTGCATCGGGGGGAAACTGAAGGAGCGATACCGCCCAACTCCCTTGAATCTGGGTTTCCCTGCCCGCTTGCCGTTACAGTCGCCCTTCAGCCAGCGGTCGAATGCTTTGTGCACTCGCTCTATGCAGTTCTGGAGGACTTGCGAATGGACTGCTCTGTACTCCGGAAACAGGGCTTTCGTGCTCACCAAGTCCCGTTTCTGGGAGTAGAAATCGGGCTTGTCTTTCAGCTCAGGCAAGTGACAGATTAAGGGACAAGCATTGCTATCACAGCGATTGTGTTCCCACCACGCAAAGCGCTCTGCCAAGCGATAGTTATAGTGCTTCCGCAACAACTCTAGCTATTGCTCCATTAGAGCAACTTGGCTAGAGGTAGGGCGTAAGCGATATTGATAGGCAGTTCTCATGATGAGTTTATAAAAGTTCTCATGATGAGCGTATAAAATCCTGCTACGCCGGTCATAGCACCAGTAAGGACAAAGCATCGTGTCCTTGCCTCTCATCCCGACCCTCACCCTGGATAGTGGTGAGTGGATAGTGACTAGCCACTAGTCACTAGTCACTAACAGAGGGTGGGGCTTCCCGGCGGTCTAGCTAACTGCGACCAGGGCTTGATTAGCGCTCCTCCGCCAACCGCACCTGTACCGACTGGCCGTGGGCGGGCAACCCTTCCGCTTGTGTGAGAGCCTGAATGGCGCTGGCCACCTCCCGCAAAGCCGCTGAGCTGTATTGAATCAGACTGGAATGCTTTAGGAAAGTTTCCACCCCCAAAGCCGAGGCATAGCGGGCCGCACCGGCGGTGGGCAAGGTATGGTTGGGGCCAGCCAGGTAATCTCCTACCGCCTCCGGAGTATGGTGGCCCAAGAAAATGGCCCCCGCATGGCGAATGGGATCCAACAAAGCCCAGGGATCGGCCACCTGCAATTCCAAATGTTCTGGCGCAAACAGGTTGGACAAGGCCACCGCCGTTGACAGATCCGGCACCACCGCAATCAGACCGTAGTTCACCACCGACTTTTCCACCATCAGACGGTTGGGATGGGCCTCCATCTGGGTGGCCACCGCCTGCTGCACCTGCTGGGCCAGCTGGAGATCGGTGGTCAGAAGGATGGCCGCTGCCAAGGGATCGTGCTCGGCTTGGGCCAGCAAATCGGCAGCCACATAAAGGGGGTTGGCGCTCTCGTCGGCGATGATCAACACCTCCGATGGCCCGGCCAGCGAGTCGATCCCCACCGTGCCGTACACCAGCTTTTTGGCCAAAGTTACGTAGATGTTGCCGGGGCCGGTGATCACGTCCACCTTGGGGATGGTCTCGGTGCCGTAGGCCAAAGCCCCTATTGCCTGAGCCCCTCCAACGCGATAGATGGTGTGGATGCCTACTTCTTGGGCGGCCACCAAAATGGCCGGGCTAATCCCCTTGCCCCCCGAGCCGTCAGATCCCGGTGGCGTCACCATCACAATCTCGGGCACCCCCGCCACCTGGGCCGGGATGGCGTTCATCAACACAGTGCTGGGGTAGGCGGCCCGCCCCCCCGGAATGTATAGGCCGGCGCGATCCACAGGGCGGTATTGCTTGCCCAAGACGATCTCAGGGCCGGGAAAGCTTACCCAACTGCTGGGCACCCGCTGCCGGTGAAAAGCTTCAATGCGCTGCTTGGCCAGCCGTAGGGCTGAAAGCAATTGCGGAGACACCGCCTGGTAAGCCGCCTCCAGCTCGGCCCCAGACACCTTCAGTTCGGCAACGCTCAGCTCCACCTGGTCAAACTCAGCCGTATAGGCCAGCAGGGCCCGATCCCCCTGACGGCGTACCGCTTGCAGGATCTCCCGCACGGTTGCTTCACGGTGCAGGTTCTGGTCAGCCTGAGTGCGCTCCGAGATCCGTCTAAGCTCGGCTTCAGCCTCGGCTAGCTGGGTGACGATTCTCAGCATGGCAACTCCTTCGCATAGCGCGCCGTAACCCCATACTAACGAGGGATCCGGCGGCATCGCGGTAGCAAAGCGGATCTTTCGCTGGGTCGGCTTGCGGCGACAAGAAGGGACATCCCCAGGCAGGGATCTTGTCTGCACCTGGCGTGATCCGGGTTGAGCATGGTCATAGCTTAGCCTGGATTGTCCTCGGCCAAGCGCCGATAGCCCTACTTAGGAAAAAGCCTGCCCCTTTTTCATAGGCCCAGTTCTGTCGATTTGATCAAGTTGCGAAAATCGTGGATTACCTCTTCACAGCGACGGAAAAAAGCCAGCACCCAATCCCGTAGCACCCTTTGCTGAGATTCGTCCAGTTCCTTGAGGGATCCCCGGTAGTGGATCTGGCCGCTGCGCTCGATCTCGAACTGGTTCAGCCATTCTGCTTTGGATCCCTGGCGTTCCACCACTTCCTGCCGTGCTGCCTTCCAATAGTTGACGATCACCGCCTTGCCCAAATAGCCGGTTGTAATCTGGCAGAGACGGTTCAGAGATTGCACGAAGACATCCATCTCCATGCGCGGGCCCGCCGCAGGAGCGGAACTGGGCTGGGTAGCGTTCCGGCCTGCCTCCGCCTGGCTGGTAAATAGACGAAAGGTGGCCAAGCCCTTTGGCGTATCCTGCTGCAGCTCGGCTCGCAGGCGGTTCACGGCCAAGGTGTAAACCGGCATCACCAGCTCGTCATTCACCGCCACCAGCAGCGCCCATTCCGGCCCGAGGGGGTAAACGAAGACCCGCTGCTCGGCAAACTGAAAATCAAAATAGTCAAGTCCTGGGGGCATGGTCTGCAAAACTTGAAACAGCCCTTCGGTGAGGGCCTGTTGCTGTCGGCTATCCAAATCCTGAAAAGAGCGGTAGAAAAAAGGGCGACCTGTCCGACTCAAGAGCGCCACCCCCATCACCCCGCGGATGGACAAAAAACTGTCGAGCGTTTCCTTCTCCATGCCCACTCAACTTGGGTAACACTCTTATCCTGACTTAGATTGCCCGAGGGTGGGCGAGCACAACCAACCGAGAGCTGGATGCTCGATGTTTGGGATTGATGTTTGGGATTTAGGAAATGCACCGGGACAAAAACGCCTCGATCCGTCCCACCGCCTCCTCCAGACGGGATCCCTCGACCACCAAAGCAAAGCGGACATAGCCTTCCCCACTGGGGCCAAAGCCAGAACCCGGAGACAGGGCAACCCCTGTGGCTCTCACCAAGTCCAAACAAAACTGGGCAGAAGAGCCGCGATAAAACTCCGGCAGAGGCGCCCACAGATACATGGTGGCTTCTGGCAAGGGCACAGGCCAACCGATGCGGTGCAGAGCCGCCACAGCTATATCCCGTCGCTCTCGGTACACCTGCCGCCAGCGCTCCAAAAAACTATCGGGAACTGCCAAAGCCGCTGCTGCCCCCCGCAGAATGCCCTGGTACTGATGGAAGTCGATGGTGGATTTCACCCATCGCAGGGCTCGGATCAGCTCCCGGCTGCCAATGGCGTAGGCTACCCGGAATCCCCCCATGTGATAGGACTTGGAGAGAGAAAAAAACTCGATGGTGCGGGTTTTATCGGGATCCGCCTGCAGCGCAGAAGGGGCCACCTGGCCGTCGAAGCGCCAGTCCACATAGGGAAAATCGTGGGCCAGAACGATGTCGTACTGCTGACAAAACTGCAGGGTTTCTTGCCAAAACTCCGGGGTGACGGTGGCAGTGGTGGGGTTGTGGGGGTAGTTCAACACCAGCAGCCGCGCCTGCCGGCAGATCGCTGCCGGGATCCGATCCCAGCGGGGCAAGAAGCGGTTTTCCGCCCGCAGGGGCAGGTAGTAGGGGATCCCGCCCGCCAGATGGATCCCGCCCACGTGAGAGGGATAGGCCGGATCGGCGACCAAGGCAACATCGCCAGGATTGAGCAAAGCCAGGGGCAAGAGGGCCGTCCCCTGCTGGGATCCGATCAACGGCAGCACCTCTGTTTCCGGATCGATCTCCAGGCCGAACTTCCCCATGTACCACTTGGCGCAAGCCGTCCGAAAGTCCGCCGTGTCGTGAAACAGCGTGTAGCCATAGGTAGAGGGATCCGACAGAGCCGATTGGATGGCCGCCAAGGAGTCTGAAGGTGGGGGCAGATCGGAGGATCCCAGAGACAGATCGATCACATCCAGGCCAGAGCGACGAGCCTCTCGCTTGGCTCGATCCATTTGGTCAAACACATTGCCGCCGAGGGGCTGAAGTCGCTGGGCGAGGGGAATCGACATGCAACAACTCTTGCAAAGCAGGGGGGTCTATCCTAGCTTGAGGATCCCCTCAGGGATTGTCGTCAGCATTGGGGGAAGAAGGTGAGGTTGGACGCGTGCTGGCCGCCGGCCCCCGGTCGAAAATCTCGATGTGCCACTGTCCTTGGCCGTTGCTCTCAAAAGCGATAAACCGGCCATCGCCGCTGATGGTGGGGTTGCGCACATCTCCTGGCACCCGGCTGCTGATGTTTTCTATCCTGCGAGTTTCCCGGTCGTAGAGGAAGATCTCAGACTTGCCCAGAGCATTGGACACGTAGACGATGTAGCGGCCATCAGCGCTGATGTCGGGCGAGGTAGCCGCCACGTCGCTGGAGTTGAGGCCGGGCAGATCCACCAAGCGACGTTCCACCGTGTCGTAGAGAAAAATATCCTGGCTGCCGCTGCGGGCCGAGGAAAACACCAGGTAGCGGCCATCTCCGTTGAAAGCAGGCTCCCCATCGGGGAAGATGCTGTTGAGGCCACTGTTGGTCAGGCTGGGACGCGGGGTGCGAAAACCTGCGGGGCTGCAGCCCAACAGCACCAAGCTCAATCCGGCCAGGCCCAGCTTTCTCGCCCACCGGGCCGCGCCAAACAGGATCCGGCCATTGGTCAGCATGGCATCGCCTCTCCAACCCACTCTTCCCATCATACCCGGTTGACAAACTCGGCTCCGGCTAGGGCTCCACCTTGACACCCTTCCAGAAGGCCACATAGCCCCGGATGTTGGCCGCAGCGGGTTTGGGATCCGGGTAGTACCAGGCGGCATCTTTGTTCTCCTGGCCGTTGACCACGAGGGTGTAGTAGCTGGCCTCCCCCTTCCAGGGGCAGGTGGTGTGGGTAGAGCTGGGCTGGAAGTATTCCCGGCGCAGAGATTCCGGCGGAAAATAGATGTTGCCTTCTACGGTTTCGTAGCGGTCTGTCTCGGCCACCACTACCCCATTCCAGATAGCCCTGGGCATGGAAAACCTCCTCTTGCAAAGTTTCGGATATCGGATTTTTGAGTTGCGGATCCCGGCGGCTGAGGCCGCCTTGCTTTGAGCTTTGAGCTTAACTCTTCCCTTCCTCTTATGATCGTCTTGTATTGTCCCTTGTATTGTCCGATGAGAAGCTCTCTGTCCGGTGGGGAAGCCTGCCGATCCCGAGAGCAAAGTGGAGTCTTTTAAGGGCTGCTTCCTACCGCTATTGAGCGCTACGGCTATGGCTCGCCGCAACACCCTACAAGATGATCTCAACTACCAACAAGCCAAGCGCAGCCTGCGCCAGTGGGTGGCCCAACTGGATCTGCGCCCCCAAGAGGTCGCGGGCTTAGAAGGGGAGTTGGAGAGCTTGCAAGCGCTCTTGGACAAGCTGGAAACCGAGGTCATCCACATCGCCGCCTTTGGTCTGGTGGGGCGAGGCAAGTCTTCCCTGCTCAATGCCCTGCTGGGCGAGCCAGTCTTTGAGACGGGGCCCACCCATGGCATCACCCGTACCCAGCAAGCGGCAACTTGGAACATCAGCTGGGAAACCCGCCCCCAGTCCTCCTTCTCTGGCACATCCCTGCAGGGATCCCGCCTCCCCCCTTCCTCGGTGCAGTCGGTACAGGTCGCCCATTGGCAGGGATCCCGTCTGGAGCTGATCGACACTCCCGGCCTGGATGAAGTAGACGGCGAAGAGCGGGCGCGGCTGGCCCGAGAAGTGGCGCAGCGGGCGGATTTGATCCTGTTTGTCGTCTGCGGGGATCTGACGCGGGTGGAGTTTGAGGCCCTGGCCACCCTGCGGGAGGCGGGCAAGCCTATGCTGCTGGTGTTCAACAAGATCGACCAGTACCCAGAGGCAGATCGCCAGGCCATTTACGACAAGATCCGCAACGAACGGGTGCGGCAGCTCCTTTCCCCCGACGAGATCGTCATGGTGGCGGCCTCCCCTCGCGTACCTCGCCTGGTGCAAAGGCCGGATGGGAGCTTTGCTGCCCAGATGGAAGTGGGATCCCCGCAGGTGGATGAGCTGCGCCTGAAAATCCTGGAAGTCCTGCATCGGGAGGGGCGTTCGCTGCTGGCCTTGAATGCCCTCCTGTTTGCTGATCGGGTTAACCAGCAGGTAATTGAGCGCAAGCTGCAAACCCGTGCCCAGCAAGCCCAAGACCTCATCGCCTCAGCCGCCCGCACCAAAGCGCTGGCGGTTGCCCTCAACCCCATCACCCTGCTCGATACCTTGGGAGGGCTGGCCATCGATGTCACCCTGATCCTGCGCCTGGCCCGCCTGTACGGCTGGCCCATGAGCACTGCAGGAGCCACACAACTGCTGCAGAAGATCATCCTCAGCATGCTCAGCCTGGGCGCCGGCGAGTGGGTGGCGCTGTTGGGCCTGGGATCCCTGAAAACCTTGCTGGGGGGATTCTCTCTGGGAGCCTACGGTTCCGTGGCCCTGACGCAGGCGGTGTTGGCCGGGTTTTCCTGCTATGCCATCGGCGAGTCCGCCCGCCGCTACCTGGCCCAGGGAGCCAGTTGGGGGCCAGAGGGCCCTAAAGCCGCCATAGCCCAGATTTTGGCCGATTTGGACGAAGCCTCGATCACCGCCCGCCTGCGGGAGGAAATCCGCCACAAAATCGGATTTGCTTTCCCCTGAACCTCTACAATCGCCTCTACAATCAGAGAGCCGAGCCGCATCGTTCGCATGACCTACTGCCTTGGCATCATCACCCGCTTTGGCTTGGTGATGGCGGCAGATTCCCGCACCAACGCCGGGGTGGACTACGTCTCCACCTACCAAAAGCTGTTCGATTTTTCCGTGCCCGAAGAGCGGGTGATCTTGATCTGCACCTCCGGCAACCTGTCCATCACCCAGGGCGTTTTGACCGAAGTGCAGCGGGATCTGCGCCAACCGGAAAGTTCCAATCTCCACACCTTCCCCCATCTCTACGACGTGGCCCGCTACCTGGGATCCAAAATTCGTTACATCCAGGAGCAAGACCGACCCTGGCTGGAAAAGGACGGCATCGACGCCCAGTGCAGCCTGTTGTTGGGGGGACAGATCCGAGGCGAGGAGCCGGCCCTCTTTTTGATCTACAGCCAGGGCAACTGCATCCAGGCCACCCCGGAAACCCCTTTTTTGCAGGTGGGGGAAACCAAATACGGCAAGCCAATCTTGGATCGCACCCTCTCCTACGAAACCTCGCTAGCAGATGCGGCCAAATGCGCTCTTCTCTCCATTGACTCCACCATGAAATCCAACATCTCCGTCGGCCCCCCCATCGATTTGGTGATGGTGCAAGCGGATCAGTTCAAGGTCACCCACCGTCTGCGCCTGCGCACCGGGGATCCCTACCTGGCCAAGATGCGCAAACTGTGGGAGAGCGCCCTCAAACAAGCCTTCGACCAAATGCCCCCCATCGAGTGGGACTACTCGGATCCAGCTGATCGGGAAGAGCTGCTCGACTGAGAGGAGGAGATTGGTAGGATAGGGGTTAATCCATCTCTGCCCAACCCCTGCCATGTCAGCCCACACCTTTCAAGACTTGATCTTTCGCCTGCAACAGTTTTGGGGGGAGCAGGGCTGCTTGATCCTACAACCCTACGACCTGGAAAAAGGCGCCGGCACCATGAGCCCCCACACGTTTTTGCGCGCCTTGGGGCCGGATCCCTGGCGAGTGGCCTATGTCGAACCCTGTCGCCGCCCCACCGATGGACGCTACGGTCAAAACCCCAATCGCCTGCAGCACTATTTTCAATACCAAGTGTTGATCAAGCCCTCCCCCAATGACATTCAAGATGTGTACCTAAATAGCCTGCAAGCTTTGGGCGTGAACCCGGCAGAACACGATGTTCGCTTTGTGGAAGATGACTGGGAATCTCCCACCTTGGGGGCTTGGGGCGTGGGCTGGGAAGTGTGGCTGGACGGCATGGAAGTAACCCAGTTCACCTACTTTCAGCAGGTGGGCGGACAAGATTGTCGCCCGGTTTCTGTAGAAATTACCTATGGGCTAGAGCGCCTGGCCATGTATCTGCAGGGGGTGGATTCGGTTTTCGATCTCTGCTGGAATGAGCATCCTTCTCTGGGACGGATTACCTATGGACAAATCTATTTCCAAAATGAGGTCGAGCAATCTTATTACAACTTCGAGTATTCCGATCCGGAGATGCTACTGGAATTGTTCCGGCTCTACGAAGCCGAGGCCAAGCGTTTGATCGAAACCACCCAACAGAAACTGCAGAAACAGGTGTTGCCGGATCGGTTGGCCGTGTCTCTGCTCCTGCCCGCCTACGACTATGTGCTCAAGTGCTCCCACACCTTTAACCTGCTCGACGCTCGTGGTGTCATTGCTGTAGCCGAGCGCACCCTCTACATTGGGCGCATCCGTAACCTGGCTCGACAATTGGCGGAGCTGTACGTTAGCCAAGCCGATCGACCGGGATCCAGCTATGCCCTGCGGCAACCGGAACCCGCTTTGGTTTACAGGGGTGCCTCTCCCCAGAGTTGATTCTTGAGAAAGGGATCCCACCTTTGGCTATGATGAGAGATTGGTGTCAGCAAGGTGCTGGCTGCCCAAATGGCTCTTGTGGAAAGTCAGTGACCTCGTTTTCATCCTCTTTTTCTGACCAGTTCACCTTACTTTTTTCGGAAAAGCTTTATGTTTTACCATCATCCCGTCACTCGGGTTTCCATCTTTATTGATGGCAATAATATGTTTTATGCTCAACAGAAAAATGGCTGGTTTTTTGACCCACGCCGGGTGCTGGATTATTTTGTTAGATCACAGCCGAATGTTGAATTGGTCAACGCCTTTTGGTACACCGGCATCAAGGATCCCCATGATCAGAGGGCCTTTCGAGACGCTCTGATCAGCATGGGCTTCACTGTGCGCACCAAGATCCTCAAAGAATATCGAGATGAAGACTCCGGTCGGTACTCCCAAAAAGCAAATCTGGATATCGAAATAGTAATCGATATGTTCAACACCGTTGGCCAGTACGATAGGATCATTCTATTTAGCGGCGATGGAGATTTTGAGCGGGCCGTCGAGCTGTTGCGTTCCAAAAACACGCTGATTACAGTTGTCTCCACCGAAGGGATGATCGCCCGCGAGCTGCGCAACGCCACCGACCGCTACATCGACCTCAATGACATTCGCCCCTACATTGAGAAGTTAGACAAGTAGTGCTTTGGGCAGGGTTCTGGACTGCTTCCTCTGCCGTCAGGTCAGACCCATAGCCTCCTGGCGAGCTGGCGACAACACCGCCTAAGTTCGTTCTGGCTTTTTCCATCTTCACGGATCCCATCCCTGCCACACAAGCGGCACGTCCGTTGTACCGGGCATCGTCGGCGTTGCCGGAAAAAAGCAGTCCCGGCCAATGCGGAGGACGCTCCGGTGCCCGACAGAAGAGCTGTATCTTCTCCCCTCAGCAGCCAACTTCTGGGCAACCTTGGCTTAGGCAGAGGGCCAGACAGGCTAGCATTGTAAAAAATCTTTGCCCTGATCAGGTTTTTATGACCGGCGTTCCTGTCTCCCGTATTCGCAACTTTTCCATCATCGCCCACATCGACCACGGCAAATCCACCCTCGCCGATCGCCTCCTGCAGGAAACGGGCACCGTTTCAGCTCGCGAGATGAAGCCGCAACTGCTGGACAGCATGGAACTGGAGCGGGAACGGGGCATTACCATCAAGCTGCAAGCGGCCCGCATGAACTACCGTGCCCAAGACGGCCAAGACTACGTTTTGAACCTGATCGACACGCCAGGGCATGTGGACTTCACCTACGAAGTCTCCCGCTCCCTGGCCGCCTGTGAAGGGGCGCTGCTGGTGGTGGATGCCTCTCAAGGGGTGGAGGCCCAAACCCTGGCCAACGTCTACCTGGCCCTGGAGAACAACCTGGAAATTATTCCGGTGATCAACAAAATCGACCTGCCGGGGGCCGAGCCGGAGCGGGTGATTGCGGAGATTGAGCAGGTAATCGGCCTCGACTGCAGCGGGGCAATCCTCGCCTCTGCCAAGGTGGGTATTGGCATTCAAGAGATTCTGGAGGCCATTGTGCAGCGGGTGCCGCCCCCACGGGATACGGTGGCGGATCCCTTGCGGGCCTTGATTTTCGATAGCTATTACGACGCCTATCGCGGCGTGATCGTCTATGTGCGCATCATGGACGGGGAGGTGAAAACGGGGGACAAGATTTGCTTTATGGCCTCTGGCCGAGAATACGAGATTACCGAGCTGGGGGTGATGCGTCCCAACCAAGAGCCGGTGGATGCCCTACATGCGGGCGAGGTGGGCTACATGGCCGCCGCCATCAAGAGCGTGGAACACGCCCGTGTTGGGGATACCATCACACTGGTGAATCGCAAAGCTCCTGAGCCCCTGCCCGGCTACAAAGAAGCCAAGCCGATGGTGTTTTGTGGCCTGTTCCCCAGCAGCTCCGATCAGTACGCCGAACTCAAAGAGGCTCTGGAAAAGCTCAAGCTCAACGATGCTGCCCTGTACTTTGAGCCAGAAATTTCCAGCGCCATGGGCTTCGGCTTCCGCTGTGGTTTTCTGGGCCTGCTGCACATGGAGGTGGTGCAGGAACGCCTAGAGCGGGAGTACAATCTCGATCTGGTGATCACAGCTCCGACGGTGGTGTACCAAGTTACCCTCAACAACGGCTCTGTGATTCGGGTGGACAATCCCAGCAAGCTGCCTCCCCCCAACGAGCGCACCAGCATTGAGGAGCCGATTGTCAGGGTAGAGGTGATTCTTCCTGAGGAATTTGTCGGTACCGTGATGGAGCTGTGTGAGACCAAACGCGGCACTTTTAAAGACATGAAATATCTGGCGCAGGGTCGGACTACGCTGGTGTATGAGCTGCCCCTGGCGGAAGTGGTCACCGACTTTTTCGACCAATTGAAATCACGCACTCGTGGTTATGCCAGCATGGACTACCAAATGATTGGCTATCGCGCCGATGATTTGGTGCGTTTGGACATTTTGATCAACGGCGATGTGGTAGATTCTCTATCCACGATTGTGCATCGGGACAAAGCTTTTTATGTAGGCCGTTCTCTAGTGGCCAAGTTGCGGGAGCTGATCCCGCGCCATCAATTTGAAGTGCCCATTCAGGCGGCGATTGGCTCTAAAGTGATTGCTCGTGAAACCATACCGGCCCTGCGCAAAAACGTCTTGGCCAAATGCTACGGAGGAGACGTGACCCGCAAGCGCAAGCTTTTGGAAAAACAAAAAGAGGGGAAAAAACGCATGAAGGCGGTGGGAACGGTGGATGTGCCCCAAGAAGCGTTTATGGCCGTGCTGAAGTTGCAGAATGACTAGGGCCATGGGCACTCAACTGCAGCGGGAAGCGGTGTTGGCCTGGCTACAGGAGCAGGTGTCTCCCCCTCGCCTTCGCCATATTTTGGGGGTAGAGGCGATGGCCCGGCAACTGGCGGCCCACTACGGGCTGGATGAGCAGAAAGCTGCTTGGGCAGGGCTGATGCACGACTTGGCCAAGGCTTTCCCGCCGGAGCAACTGCTGAAAAAGGTGGCTCAGGAACGGGAGTTGGATGAGATTGAGCGGGCCGAACCCCATATCCTGCATGCTGAGGTGGGATCCCTGGTGGCGCGGGAGCAGTTTCAGGTACAGGATCCGGAGATCTTGGCGGCCATTGCCAACCACACGTTGGGTCGGCCCGGCATGGATCCCCTCAGTTGTGTGGTTTTCGTGGCCGATGCCCTGGAGCCGAATCGGGGCAGCAACCCAGAATTGGAGCGGTTGCGGCAGATGGCTTTTGTAGATTTGTCTAAAACCGTAGTGGGAGTATGTGACTTGAGCCTAAAATTTTTGCTAGATCGGAATCAGGTGATTCATCCGCGCACACTCATGACTCGGAATCACTTTTTGTTACATCCTTTAGAAAAAGCTGTGTCTCAAGTTAGCTCAGTCGTTTCAGGAGGGTTTTAGTTGCTACATCTCATGCCTGCCCCCGCTGGGGATCCCATCTATTGCATGGCGCTGAGTGCAGCTCGCGCGGCAGAAGAGAAAAAAGGTGGCGATATCGTTCTGCTGGATGTATCCCAAGTCTCCACTTTGGCAGATTACTTTCTTCTGGTCAGCGGCTACTCGCTCACGCAAGTCCGCGCCATTGCCCGAGCAATTGAGGAAAAGGTTTGGGACGAGTGGAAACAAACTCCGCGCCGCATCGAAGGGCAGGAATCGGCCTCTTGGATACTGATCGACTATGCCGATCTCATTGTCCATGTGATTATGCAACAGGAAAGGGACTACTATGACCTAGAGTCTTTCTGGATCCAGGCTCAGCGAGTCGATCTGCCCATAGCAGGCTAAATCTATTTGTTTTGGATCCCTGGATTTGGCAGTTCTTCAGAGCTTGGAGCCAAGGGAAGAGTTGCTCTTTACAACTCTTTAACTGCCTTCCAGGGCCTCCTTGACAGACAGAAGTTTTAGTCAATTGTCAAGAAATATGTAAGTTTCTTAATATTCCCGCAATTTCTTACACAGTCACGTGTTAGGGTAGTGAATGACAAATAGCTGAGTAAGATCTTCCTGCCTTTTGCAGTCGAGTTTCTATAGTCTTTGTTAAACGCTCTACCTTGTTTCTCTTGAACGCTGATAATTCTTCGTTGGTACTGAATACCAGCAAAAAGATTTTCCAGCTGCTGATGGCTCCTATTGGCTGCTTTCAGCGGCAAGTGGAAAGGCAAACGAGGCGAATAGAGGAGGCAAGGATTGGCTGCACAAGAGGATCTTACGAACGAAACCGCAACTTCTTCCCGACGGCAGACTTAACTGCAACCGGCTTAAATGGTCGGCTTGTAGGCAAAATCCGGTGCCAAAAGCAGCGGAGGAAGATGGGGAAGCAGCGTTTTTTGTTTAATGTCTGTTTTTAAGAGCGACAGGGATTTTTAGGAGGGACATTCATCATGGAAAAGATGTTGGTTAATATCGTTGAGTACCTGGCATTGGGAGAACTGGAAACTATCCTCTCCACTGAGCACCCCCATCAACAGGTGTTTTATGACGCTAGGGAGCGGGAAGCGATGATGCAGCAGATCCTAAACCGGGTCCCCGCCATCTACATGTGGCTGGCCGCCGATGAGTGTCCCAGCCGCGATCAACTCAATTCCTCTGAGCTGGAATTGCTGCGGTCGGTAGTGCGGGATGTGGTCAATCAAAAACTCCAACAAGCCTCTTTTGGCCTTGACCCCTATGCGGGATCCATGTCAGAGGTCTTCTACGGATAGAGGGGGCGGGCTTAAGCTACACTGCAAAGGCGTTGCCTTAGCTTGCTGGCTTTGTCCGTGTTGCCCGTTTACTATTCTGATGTTTTCCTCAGCCACGATACCGGGCCATTTCACCCCGAGCGTCCGGCTCGCTTGCAGTCCATTGTTAAGGCGCTGCGCGGTGCCTCTTTCGCCGACCGCTTGGAATGGCGGGATCCCCCCTTGGCGGAGCTGGCAGAGCTGGAGCGAGTACACTCGCGTCGGCACATTCAACAGGTGGCTGAGTTGGCAGCAGCAGGTGGGGGACGCATCGATGCCGACACTGCTCTCTCGGGGAGAAGTTTTGAGGCAGCGCGCCTGGCTGTGGGAGCTTGGATTGCCGGCTCTGCTTCGGTTTTGGCCACCGCTCAGCCGGCTTTGGTGCTGTGCCGTCCACCTGGGCATCACGCAGAGCCGGAACGGGCAATGGGATTTTGCCTCTTCAGCAACGCGGCCATTGCGGCGCTGTGGGCGTTGGATCAGCCGGGGGTAAAGCGGGTGGCGATTTTCGATTGGGATGTTCACCACGGCAACGGCACGCAGGCGGTGGTGGAGCGCTATCCCCAACTGGCCTATGCCTCCATCCATCAGTTTCCCCTCTACCCCGGCACCGGCTCCGCTCGCGAAACCGGGATCCACGGCAACCTCTGCAACGTGCCTTTGCCTGCCGGCTCGGATTGGTTGGCCTACAAAAAGGCCCTCGACGAGAAGATCTTGCCGTTCTTGCAAGCGTTCCAGCCGGATTTGCTGCTGGTGAGCGCCGGCTTCGACTGTGCCAAAGGGGATCCCCTGGCCGGTATGCAGCTAGAGCCGGAAGCCTTTGGCCGCATGGCCCGCCTTTGCCTGGAGCAGGTGACCCGCAAAACCCTCTTCGGCTTGGAAGGCGGCTATAACCTGGACAACCTGGCGCGCGGCTGGCTGAGCCTAGCCCAAGCTTGCCTGGAGAGTTAACCTTTCCACTTCACCTTGGGTAAAATCTGCCGCACATCCACCCGATCCTTGTACTTGAGAGCAAAGTTGAGCAGCGAATCCAAGAGGGAATCGGACAGATAGTGGGGCTGGAGGCCCAGGTCTAGGAGCTTGGTGTTTTTGGCGTTGTAGTAGTGCTCTTCCAGCTCGACGCGGGGGTTCTCCAGGTGGTTGATTTCCACCTTCAGGCCCATGGTGGCTCCCGCCTTTTGCACCAGCAACGCCAGTTGCTCAACACTAAATTGCTCTGTGAACTGGTTCATCACCCGGAATTGGCCCGGCTCGGCAGGGTGAGCAATGGCCAGCTCCACGCAGCGCACCGTGTCGCGGATATCCAGGAAACCGCGGGTCTGGCCGCCCTTGCCATACACTGTCAGCGGATGGCCCACGGCCGCTTGAATGCAGAAGCGGTTCAGAGCTGTGCCGAATACGCCATCGTAATCGAGACGGTTGATCAGCACCTCGTCCATGCCGGTTTCTTCTGTGAGCACGCCGTATACCACCCCTTGGTTGAGGTCGGTGGCCCGCAGGCCCCAGACGCGGCAGGCGAAGTGGATGTTGTGGCTGTCGTGTACTTTGGAGAGGTGATACATGGATCCCGGCTGCTTGGGGTAGGGCAGGGTATCCTTGCGGCCATTGTGCTCGATGGTGATGTACCCCTCCTCGATGTCGATGTTGGGGGTGCCGTACTCGCCCATGGTGCCCAGCTTCACCAGGTGGCAATCGGGAAATTCCTCCTTGATGGCGTAGAGGATGTTCAAGGTGCCCACCACGTTGTTCACCTGGGTCATTACCGCGTGTTCGCGGCTGATCATCGAGTAAGGGGCAGAGCGCTGCTCGCCAAAGTGAACAATGGCATCCGGCGGGAAGCGGCGCATGCAGGAGATCAGGGCTTCGTAGTTGGTAACGTCGCAGACAAAGATGGGAATGTCCTTGCCGGTTAGCCCCTTCCAGCGATCCACCCGTTGCTCTAGCTGGGCAATGGGGGTCAGGGTAGAAACCCCCAGTTGCAGATCCCAGAGGCGGCGGACGTAGGAATCGAGAATGGCCACCTCATAACCCCTGTTGGATAGGTGCAGGGCTGTCGCCCAGCCACAGTATCCGTCACCACCAATAACCAGGACTTTCATCAGGGAAGCAAAATTCGGCTGCTCACGAATCTACCAAGTTATGGCACCAAAGACAAACTCTCCTGGGATCCCTTTGAGCGCTGCATGGCTCCTCATTCAATGCGAGGCGGGTTGTCCAGGGTATAAACCGTGGTCTCGGCGGCAATGGCACGGCGCAGGTGAGCTGGGACTTGGTAGAGGCCCAGAAGGGTGATGCCATCGATGAATTGCAGTGCCCCTCGCTCGGGATCCAACTGTTGGCTCAGAATCTGGTCGATCTGCTCCGGTTCTGGCCTGGGGGAGATGGGATCCTGAGCTGCCAGGGCAAAACCCAGTGGGCCACCGTAGGTGGGGGCATAGATGGCGTAGGGCTGCACAGCGGCAAACACCGTTTTCAGGGTGCGAACAATGCGGGTGTGCTGGGGCAGCTCAACCGGACCCGTCGGCCCGGCTTGGATGGTGAAAGCCCCATCTGGCTGCAACTTGGAGCGGATCTGGCGGAAAAACTCCTGGGTGAAGAGGCGGTAGGCAGGGCCGGACTCAATGGGATCGGAAAGATCGGAAAGGATCACATCCCAAATGGGGCCTGTTTCCTGGAGAAAATCCAAGGCATCGGCAATCACCACCTCCACCCGCGGATCTTCAAAGGATCCCTGGTGCATTTCCGGCAGGTGCTCTCGGCAGGCTGCCACCACCTCCCCATCGATGTCCACCATCACCACCTGCTCCACCGAGCGCCAACGCAGCACCTCCCGCAGCGTTGCCCCTTCTGCCCCCCCCAACACCAGTACCCGCCGGGGGATCCCGCCCGCTTGGACAACCTGCACCATAGCCGGATGAACCAAAGCCTCGTGGTACAGAAACTCATCCACGGTAGTGGATTGCCAATGCCCATCCAGCATCAGACCCTTGCCGAAGGCCCCCGTCTCGGCGATCAGCATCTCCTGGAAAGGGGTTTTTCGGTAGGCCAAGATGCGCGTGACGGCACGGGCGGTGTAGTCCCAAGGGGTAAAGTACTCCTGAACCCAGAAGAAACTTCTCGGGCTGCTCATAAGCACCTCGCTACAGCTTTTTCCAGCAACATAGACTGACCTCTGGGGTGAATCGGATCCCACCCAGCCTACAGATGGCCCCCATGACAGTTTGGAAAAAGCTGCGATTGGCGAGGATCTCAGCGCCTTCGTCGGCTCGCTTCACAGGTGAGCACCTCAGCCGAGTCTGGGGCCTCTTCCAGGAGTGTCGGTTGCGCGGTGCGGCGGGGCACCTTGCGCAGGGAATATCGTCGCGCTTGAAACACGTCGATCAGATATTCACAGGCCGCTTCCGGTCGGGTGTGGCGACCACAGGTGAACACATCCACCGCCGCGTAGCCCGCTTCGGGCCAGGTGTGAATGGAGATGTGGGATTCCCCCAAAAGAGCGAGGGCTGTAATCCCCTGCGGCTCAAATGGATGGCACAGCTCTCCCAGAAAGGTGGAGTTGGAGCGTCTCGCTGCCTCCCGCAAAGCCTGTTGCACCAGAGAGGCATCATCCAAAAGTTTGGCCGGGCAGTCGTAAAGCTCCAGGATACAGTGGATCCCGATCAGAGCTGGAGACCTATCCCCTAATTGGCCAGATAGTGTGTGCAGCATACTATCCCCTAATTGGCCAGATAGAACTGATTAGAACCAGAGGCTGCACAGAAAGCGCAGCTTTACCATTATCTCACAATTTACATACTCCCCTGCCTAAAGGCAGGGGATTCTGGTTCCTGGTTCCACGACAGCACTTACCATGTCAGGTTGCCCCTCCACGGCAGAGGTGCTCGTCTCCCCAGGCGTTCCCTCTTTCGAGGCAGTTCCCCAATGCCCTTGGGTACTGTTGTTCCACTCCTCACCCAACAACTCCAGCCCTTTGCGCAGGATGTTGATGGCCGCATTCTCATCTCGGTCAATCACCGCCCCACACCGCGGGCAGCGGTGAGTGCGAGTGGACAGCGTCTTCTTCACCCGATGGTCACACTGAGAACAGTCCTGCGAGGTGTACTGGGGCGGCACGGCCACCACCACCTTGTTGAAGACCTTCCCGTAGTAGTCGAGCCACCCGGTGAATAAGCTCCAGCTCGCATCGTGAATCGACTTGGCCAAGTGGTGATTCCGCACCAAGTTACGCACCTGCAAGTCCTCGTACGCCACGACGTCGTGAGACGCCACCACGCACCGGGCCAACTTGATGACCCAGTCTCTACGCTGGCGCTGAACCTTCAGGTGCACCTTGCCCAGCCGATTCCTTTGCTTGTGGTAGTTCTTGGATTGGGGTCTGGCCCCTCTCTGAAACTTCCGGCTGAGCCTGCGCTGCTCTCGCTTCAACCTCCTTTCGGCACGACGCAAGAATTTTGGGCACTCTACCTTGTGGCCGTGGCTGTCGGTGTAGAAGTGCGTCAAGCCCATATCCAGCCCCACCACCTGGCCGGTGTACTCCACCTGCTCACGACGGTCTACGTCCAGGCAGAACTGGGCGTAATACCCATCGGCCCTGCGTATGACCCGCACCCGGTTGATTTTCAGGGTGAGGATGTCTCGCCGTGCCTCGCCGTTGCAGTAGAGAGCAAAGGTGCCCGCATGGAAGCCGTCCGTGAAGGTGATGGACATGCCGTCAGGAGACAGCTTCCAGCCAGACTGCTTGTACTCCACGGAGCGACAGTGTTTCTGAAACTTGGGATAGCCCTTCCGGGCTGCCTTCTCCCTGCAGCGGCGGTAGAAGTTGGAGATGGCAAACCAGGCTCGCTCGGCACTGGCTTGCCGGGCAGAGGAGTTCAGCTTCTGGGCGAAGGGGAACTCTCTGGCCAAGTCCTTGCAGAGGGAGTACAACGTGGCCCTGTTCACCCCCTGATGATCCATCC
>NZ_JANSHL010000012.1:0-79172 GCF_047461575.1 Synechococcus sp. W60.1
GTCGGAGTCGGCGTAGGTGTCGGAGTCGGCGTAGGTGTCGGAGTCGGCGTAGGTGTCGGAGTCGGCGTAGGTGGTGGAGTCAGCGTAGGCACTATCGTCCAACCGCTTCTGCCGCGAAAGCAGCCGGTCAGCCCCAGACAGGCCGCCCCTAGACTCAAAGCCAAAAGGTTTGTAACTGCTTTTTTCTGCATCGCTTTTTCACTCCTCATCACCAGACTTGACTTTAGTTTTCTTTAGTTTTTGTCGACCCGCCTTACTAAAGTATAGCCTGGTCAAATTGCTGCTTAGGATGCTTCTGCGCCCACGCAATCTACCACTGTTGGGAATAAACCTTGCCTCAGATGGCAAGCTCCAACTGGGGAATAGAGCCTTCAGACTTGCTCTTGTGTACCTTGCTCATAAACACAAAATCTGGCGCTCCAAGCCAACTTTCAGAACCTCGCCTATGCCGCTCGAGCCAGCAATGTTCACACAACGTTGGAAAGGGAGGAGAATTGAAAAGCATTCGGCCTTTGTGGAGATTGGCTTGTGCATCCAATTGGGATGGGATCCCTGGCCAGCTTGATCGCCGGGTTGGCAACCGGGTTAGGGGCCTTGCCCGCTCTGTTTCTCCCCTCGCTCTCGGAAAGGGCGCAAGGGATCCTGCTGGGGTTTGGGGGTGGGGTGATGTTGGCGGCCACCTCTTTTTCCCTGCTGGTGCCGGGCACCGAGGCAGCCATAGCGCTGGGGTATTCCCCATTTGGGGCGGCTGTGGTGATGGTGGCAGGCCTGTTGTTGGGGGCGATCTTCCTGGAGAGTGCCCACCGCTTTTTTCCCCACGAGCACTTTATTCAAAGGGGTGGAAGGGGAGAACCGCGCCCATTTGAAACGGATTTGGCTGTTCATCATTGCCATCGCCCTGCACAATTTCCCGGAAGGACTGGCGGTGGGAGTGGGTTTCGCTACCGGCCAAGTCGGCGATGGGTTGGCGTTGGCGTTGGGGATCGGCTTGCAGAACATGCCAGAAGGGCTGGTGGTGGCTTTGTCACTGGTGGGCCAGGGGTACTCGCGGCTGTTCGCTTTTGGCATCGCCCTGCTGACCGGACTGGTGGAGCCCATCGGCGGGATCCTGGGAGCAACGGTGGTCTCTCTGGCGCAGCCCCTACTACCCTGGGGCATGGCTTTTGCGGCGGGGGCGATGTTGTTTGTCATTTCCGATGAGATCATCCCTGAGTCGCACCGGCAGGGGTTGGAGCGGGAGGGCACCTTTGGGGTCATCAGTGGGTTTGTGGTGATGATGTTGCTGGATATCACCTTGGGCTAGCAAGGGATCCCGTCGCGAAGTGGAACGGAGTTTTATTTTTTTTTATGTTGAGTAACGAACCCTTTTTGTGGCGAGGAGCAGGGGAACACGCCTGTCTGCTGCTACATGGATTGGGGGGCGGTGTTTACGAGTTGCAATGGCTGGCAGAGCGGCTGTTGGCGGCTGGCCTGACGGTGCAGGGATTTAACTATCCCGGCCATGACAGTGCTCCGCATCGCTTACACGACCGCCGGTCTGCCCACATGCCCCCTTCCCGCTGGACGGAGTGGTACGGGCGGGCTTTGGAGCATTACCTGGCTTTGCGGCAGGAGTACCCGCGCGTTTCCTTGGTGGGCTTTTCCACCGGCTGTCTGCTGGCTTTGCACCTGGCTTTTGCCCATCCTGTTTACAAATTGGTGCTGCTGGCGCCGTTTTTCGCCATTCGCCACCGCTGGTACTATCTTTTTCGCCCTGAGCAGTACCTGAACAGCCTGGGTTGGCTATTGAAGGAGGTGCCCCGCCTCAGCTTGCCGATTCGGGATGGGGACGCTCGAGCCTTGGCAGAAAGAACGGCCTATTTCCGCAGCTTTAATCTGTCGGCGGTGCGCAGCGCCCTCGAGCTCATCGAGCGGGTCAAGGGGGAAGTGGCCGGCATCCGGGTTCCCACCCTGATCCTGCAATCTCGCCAAGATACAGTAGTGGATCCTGAACAGGCAATGTGGCTCTATCAAGAGCTGGGATCCGAGGAGAAGATCTTGTCTTGGCTGGAGCACTCCGACCACATCCTCACTTTGGACTGCGAGCGGGAAACGGTGTTTGCCCAGGTTTGCGCCTTCCTCAACCAGGATCCTTCTGCGCCCGGATCAGCGTAACCCCTTGCCAAGCACCGCGGGCATCGTAGTCCCGGCTCAAACGCAAGAGACAATGGCAGTCTTCCGACTGCGGAAACCAGCTCAGGCTCACCGAAAAGCTGCGATCCCGGTGGGCGGTAGGGATGGGCAAGGGATCCGGCCCGCCAATCCACAGCCCCCCAGGCAAGGGATCCCAGTTGCTCAACCACTCTGCCCCCGAGCAGTCCACCTCGGTTTCGGCAAACCGGCCCTCGGCAACCGCAAAGCTCTGGGCGATCCCCTGCCATCTCCCCTGGAGGCAGGCTCTCAGCTGCTCTCTGCTCAGGGGTGCACAGTCTGCAACGGGATCCAAAGCTTGGCCGCGCCGCTCCAGGATCGCGGTTACCTCTACCAGACGACCTTGGGCATCCCACTGTTGCACCAGCCGCGCCTTGCGATCCCCCCAGAGAAAGCCCTGCTCGACGGCAAAATCACTAAACGGCGCCAGCTGCAGCCGCCCATTGGAAAAAGATCCATCGGGGAAAAAGCGCAATCCCGGCGAGAAATCCTGGTAGACCCAGCTCTGGGAGCTTTCGGGAGTGGGGGATCCCTGTAGGGGGTAGTAGGTGTTGGTTTGGCGGATCGCGCTCCCTGCCGCCGGACTTCCTGAAGAAGAGGATGGAGCCAAGGCCTCAAAGGTGATGAGGCTGCGCTTTTGGCCCCCCAGCTCCCAGCCGCCGGCGGTGGGTCGATAGTTGGAGAAGAGGCCGTGCCACACTCCCAGGTGGAGAGCCAGACATTGTTTTTGGGTTTTCATGAAGCAATGTGAAGCTAAGATTGTGAGGACGTAACGCTGGAGAGCAAGACCTATGGGGAAGAAGCTCCGAGGTGGCATTTTACTGATTTTGGGGTTTATGCTGTCTCCCCTTTCCTGGTGGAATGACTTGTTTTTCAACCTGCCGATTGCCTATGGGTTTGGCTACCTTTGTAGCCTGTGGCAGCCACAGTGGTTTTTGGGCGGAACCCTCGTGGGGTACTGGCTCTCCAACTTGATGGGCATTCTCATGATGCAATTTGGCGCTACGGACGTCGTCGAGAGAAGCGAAAAACCTCGCAATGTGAAACGTGATCTCATGACTGGGCTGGCTTCTTCTACCGCCTATACTTCGGCAATTGTTGGGCTGCTTCAGTTTCACCTCGTCGATATCAGCGCCATCTTCCCCATTTCTTAACCCTATGCCGCTGGCAATTTTCTGGGCAACTTTAGTCGAAGGGATCCTCGCTTTTGTTGCCACCCATATCGACGACTTTTTCTTGCTGGTTCTGTTGTTTGCCCAGGCGCAGCTGCAACCCCTGTGGAAGGGCTGGCACATTTGGCTGGGAGGCTACTTGGGCTTGGCAGGGTTGATCCTGCTCAGCTCTCTGGGATACCTGGGGGGCCTGCTGTTGCCGCCACCTGCGATTGGGCTGCTGGGGTTGATCCCGATTGCGGTAGGCGGTTGGAAATTGTGGCAACCTGAGCTGGAAGAAGCCCTGGAAGAAGAGCTGGAAGAACTGCAAGAGCGCCCAACCCAAAAGGCTTGGTCAGTTTTTTTGCCCCCACCAGCCCTGATGTCCATGCTCCTCACCTTTGCCAATGGTGGAGATAATGTCAGCCTGTACGTTCCTTTGTTTGCCGGCAGCACCCCTCTCCAGTTGGCCCTCTTTGCCACAATCTTTTTTCTGATGAAGGGATTGTGGTTTGCAATGGCTCAAAAACTGACGATGCAGCCTGCAGTGGCGAAGGTTTTAACGGAACGGACAGAACACTGGGTGCCCTGGATTCTGGTGGGTTTGGGGGTGTGGATCCTGTTCAAAAATGAGACTTGGAGATGGCTTCTGTCTTAGATCCCAAGATCTCAGCTGAGCTCCCGATCGCAAGAGCAGGATGGAGTTCTCTCGAGGCTTAGTCGTTGTGTCGGTCTAGAGAGGGATCCCAGTCCAGATCTTCGTGGCGGTGCTCCCGTTCCCAGCGATGCACCCAGTCCCAAATGCGATAGTGCTGCTCGGCGGTGAGTTGCTTGGGATCTTGGGCCAAAGCGGCAGCCTCTTCTGGGGTGAGCAAAGCAGCCAGGCTGCCGATCTCCACCAAATAGCGGCGTTCTTCCGCAGTGGTGTGGGACTGATTGAGCCGTCGAATT
Organism: Synechococcus sp. W60.1; assembly: GCF_047461575.1. Classification (NCBI taxonomy): domain Bacteria; kingdom Bacillati; phylum Cyanobacteriota; class Cyanophyceae; order Synechococcales; family Synechococcaceae; genus Synechococcus; species Synechococcus sp. W60.1. Next base: position 4,293 of record NZ_JANSHL010000012.1, read on the forward strand.
AAACGACGTAAAGTGGCTACATCTTGACTCATAAGCCGATAGGCGAACATCTACAAAAGGCGGTAAGAACAGTTTAAGAGCAGAATCATCAAAATCACCAAAAGAAAACAGTCCAAATTGTCTGCCCAATGCTCCTCTAATCCTCAAAGGATCCCAGAATGCGCACTTCCGGCTCCAAAAGCACCGACCATTGCTGATAGACCTTTTCCTGGGCCAAGCGAATCAAGCGGTAAATGTCCTTGGCACTCGCCTGATGGCAATTGAGGATGAAGTTGGCATGGCGCTCTGAAATTTGGGCCCCACCGATGCGGTACCCCTTCAAGCCGACCTGCTCGATTAGCCAGCCGGCAGGGTGAGACTCTGGGTTGCGAAAGACGCTGCCACAACTGGGCAAATGATAGGGCTGAGAGCTTAGGCGTTGGTTGAGGTAGCGCTGGGTTTCCCACTGCACCTGGGACGGATCCCTGCTTGGGATCAACTGCAGCGTCGCTCCTGTCACCGTCCAGGGGGAGTCCTGTAGGCGAGAGCGGCGATAGCCAAATTGCAGATCGGCAGGTTCTAGGCGGCAGGGCTCTTGTTCCTCGTCCAAGATCTGCACTTCCACCAGCACATCCGCCATGGCGCGTCCGTGGGCACCCGCATTCATCACCACGGCTCCCCCCAGGGTGCCCGGGATCCCGATGGCCCACTCCAAACCGCTCCAGCCTTGCTTGGCGGCTGCCCGCGCCAGATTGACCAAAGGCTCTCCGGCAGCGGCCCAAATTCTCCCCCCTTCCAGCAGTTGGATCCCGCGCAGACGGCGGGTACCGATCACCAGCCCCTTCAACCCCGCATCGCTGATGAGCAGATTGCTACCTGCCCCCAGCAGCGTCGTGGGGATCCCTTCTGCTCGCGCCCAAGCCAAACACTGCTGCAGCTCCAGGTGGCTACGGGGCTCACAATACCACTCGGCCTTGCCGCCCACACGAAAGGTGGTCAGAGGAGCCAACGGGATCCCCGATTGAATTCGTCCAGATAGCAGAGCCGCCGGCCCGCGGGGGAGAAGCCTGTCTTCAGCGGTAAGACTTGCCGCCTCAGACTCACAGGAACCGTCCCGCTGAGGCACCACCGGAGCCGTCGTCATGATTCAATACCTCAGAAGCAGCTATCTTTTCAGCTGAAGTTTGGATTTTTGGCTTGCCCAGGCTGTTCCCTCACCTGAGCCGCATATGCCCGCATCGTAGCGATTATCTGCTGATTTAGGTCCCCTGCGCCCAAAAAAACGGCGAGATCTCCAGGCTGCAGGACGGACGGCAACACCTCCGGCAATTGCGGCAAAGACGACACATAGCGCACATGGGGATGGTGCTCCGCCACCGCCACGGCCAAACGCAAGCTGTCGGAACGCTCAGGCGCCGGCTCTCCCGCTCCATACGTAGGCACGATCACCACCACGTCCGCCTCCCCAAAGCAGCGGGCAAAATCCTGGAACAAGGCAGCCAAACGGCTGTGGCGATGAGGCTGAAACACGGCCACCACCCGCCGCTGTTGCAGACGGGCTGCCTGCAGGGTGGCTCGAATCTCGCTGGGATGATGGGCATAGTCGTCGATAAAGGTGACTTCTTCCACCTCGCCTTTGACTTCAAATCGCCGCTGCACCCCTCGAAACTCGGCCAGAGCCGAGGCAATCACCGCAAACTCCAAGCCCAACTGCCGCCCCACGGCGACCGCCGCCAGGGCATTGCTGAGGTTGTGGGATCCCAACACCTGTAGGCGAAGCTGTCCGAGGAGGGATCCCCTTTCCCAAATCTCGGCGCAGGTGAAACTGGCAGTGTAGAGGATCTGACGGGCTTGGTACTGGGCTTGGGGATGACCGGTCAGGCTGTAGCCCACATCCACCCTCAGGTGGGCCGCCACGTTGGGACAGTCCAGGCAGGCCACCAGCGTTTGGCTCTGCTGCCCATACTGTTGAAAAGCCCGGATCACCTGCCCCAAATCGGCATAATGATCGGGGTGATCCAGCTCAATGTTGGTGATCACCCCAATCTTGGGATAGAGCCGCACCAAGGATCCATCCGACTCATCCACCTCGGCCACCCAATACTCCCCCTTGCCCAGACGGGCATTGCCATCCCAGGCATCCACTTCCCCGCCGATAATCAAGGTGGGATCCCAGCCCGCCGAGAGCAACACATAGCCGATCATGCTGCTGGTGGTGGTTTTGCCGTGAGTGCCGGCCACCCCAATGCCAGAGCGACGGTTAAACAGAGCCGCCAACAAGTCTGCCCGGTGCCAAACCGTCAATCCCTTGCCCAGGGCAGCAGCCAATTCTGGATTGGTGGGGCGAATGGCGCTGGAATAGACCACTTGGGGATCCCCGACCAACCCCTCCAAGCTGTGGCCCTGAAAGAAGCGCACCCCCAAAGCTTCCAGGCGGCGGGTACGGCCATTGGCGACAATGTCGGATCCGGAAACGCGAAACCCTTGTTTAGCCAGGATATAGGCCAGGGCCGACATCCCCACTCCACCAATGCCCACAAAGTGATAGGTGGAAAGCAAGGGATCTAGGGGATCCAAATGCAGGGGCAGAGGCTGAGACGGAACCGGCAACGGCGGGATGGGATCCCCTCCTCCAACTGTTTCCACCATCGCAACTCCACCCCACTCCTAAAACCGCCACACTCCAAAAAAAGGACTGCGTTCTGCTGACTACAAACAGGTTCGAACAGGCCACATCATATCAGGAATCCCCAGAGCTAGGTAGGCTGCGCCCCACCGGTTGCCGTGATCTGCCGGCACCTTGGGGAACCCACAGGGGGTGAAAATACGGTGAGCACAAGCAACACAGAATACAGCTGGACATTTTCATCCCAAAAACTTTACACTTATTTAAGAATATTTAAGAAAAAGAGGCGGCGTTTGTCGTCTGCAAAGCCACAGCGGGTAAAAGGCCATGAACCCACGAGCGCTTTGGTCGCTGGCAGGAGTCGGGCTGCTTGGTTGTGCGGGTCTGGCATGGCTGGGATTGAGCCAACAGGGAGCCACACAGTCGGTATCGGGAAGTGCAGAGGCAACGGTGGAAATGCGGCTGCCTCCGCAAGTTGGTGCTTTGGGTCGCCTGGAGCCGGAGGGGGAAGTGCTGCGCATTGCCGGTTCCCCCGGAGAACGGCTGGGAGAGCTGCTGGTGGCCGAGGGGGATCGCGTGGTGGCAGGCCAAGTGCTGGCCCGCTTGGAAAGCTACGCCGAGCGGTTGGCGGAGCGAGAGTACGCTGCCGCCCAACTTCAAGAGGCCCGCGCCCGGTTGCAGGCCGAGACCCGTTTCAGTCAGGCCCAAATCCAAGAGGCACGCACCCGCCTCAGCCGTCTGGACGAGCCGCAACAGATGCAAATCCGCTCCCAGGAAGCGGTGGTGGAACGTATCCGGGCAGAACTGGCCGATGCCGAGGCCAATCTGGCCCGCTTTCAGGAGCTCTGGCAGGAAGGAGCAATCTCGCAACAAGAGCTGGATCAACGCCGGCTGCTGGTGCGGCAACGACAGGAGGACTTGCGGGCTGCCGAAGCCACCCTGAGCCAACTGCGCCTGGCCCGTGAGCGGGATCTGCTCAATGCCCAAGCCCAAGTCCAAGCTGCCGAGGCGGGACTGAGTCTGGCCCAAGCCCAAGTCCAACTGGGATCCCTGGCCCGCAATCTGGAACTGGCAGAAGCTCGCCTAGAGCGCACCCTCATCCGCGCTCCCCGTGCTGGACAGGTGCTCAAGATCCACACCCGCCCTGGAGAGGTCATCCCCGCCGGCGAGGGCATTCTCGAGCTGGGCAACACTGACCAAATGATGGTGGTGGCCGAGGTCTACGAAACAGACATCTTGCGGGTTCGGCCAGGCCAGCAGGCCACCATTAGCAACCGCGCTCTGCCAGAAACCCTGCAGGGCCGAGTGGAGCGGGTAGGCCTGCAGATTGGCAAGAAAGATGTGCTCAACACCGACCCAGCTGCCGATGTGGATGCCCGTGTGGTAGAGGTGTATATCCGCCTGGATCCGGAGAGCAGCGCCCGCGTGGCTGGCCTGACCAACCTGCAGGTGAATGTGGCCATCGATGTCGAGGGGTAGGCTCAGCCCATGTACAGCCTGTTCAGTGTGGCTTTTATCGCCCATCGGATCCCGTTGGCCTGGCTGCAGTTGACGCGGGAGAAGATCCGCCTGCTGGTGGCCCTGGCGGGCATTGCCTTTGCTTGCATCTTGATGTTCATGCAGTTGGGCTTCCAAGACAGCCTGCTGGAAAGTGCCATCCGCTTCCACGTGGCCCTGAAGGGAGAGATCTTCCTGGTCAGCCCTCAGTCCAACGCCCTGATTGCCATGAACACCTTCTCCCAGCGGCGACTCTATCAGGCTTTGGGCTTTGAGGGGGTGCGGGCCATCTCGCCTGTCTATGTGGGCTTTGCCCTCTGGAAAAACCCAGAGACCCGCCGTACCCGCAGCATTTTTGTGGTAGGAGTGGATCCCTCGGCTGATCTGTTGGACTTGCCGGAACTGACGCCGGACAAGCTGGAAGAGATCAAAAAGGCGGACGTGGTGCTTTTTGACCGCCGCTCCCGCAGCGAGTTTGGCCCCATCCCAGAGTGGTTTGAGTCCGGGCGAGAGGTGGTTACTGAGGTGGGAAACCGCCGCGTCCAGGTGGGGGGCCTGTTTGAGATGGGGGCCACCTTTGGAGCCGACGGCACCATTCTCACCAGCGATCTCAATTTCCTGCGCATTTTTCCGCAGCGGGGGCGCGGCCTAGTGGATATCGGCGTGGTGCAACTCCAGCCGGGTGTGGATCCGGATCCCTTGGTGCGGCAGATGCGGGCTTTGCTGCCGGAAGATGTGCGGGTGCTCTCACGGGCGGAGTTTATCGATATGGAGCAAACCTACTGGGAAGAGGGCACAGCCATCGGCTTTATTTTCGGCCTGGGGGTGGGCATGGGCTTTATTGTCGGCATTGTGATTGTCTATCAAATTCTCTACACCGATGTGTCGGATCACCTGGCGGAATATGCCACTCTCAAAGCCATGGGCTATACCGATACCTACCTGCTGGGGGTGGTATTTCAGGAGGCGCTCCTGCTGGCCGGCTTGGGGTACATTCCTGCCTTTGCCCTGTCGGTTTTGCTCTACGATTTGACGGCCAATGCCACGTTGCTGCCTATTGCCATGACCTTCAACCGGGCAGTGCTGGTGCTGGGGCTGGCGGTGAGCATGTGTTTCATCTCAGGAGCGATTGCCGTGCGACGGCTGCGGGCAGCCGATCCTGCCGACATTTTCTAGAGTTTTGGCTGTGGGCAGGGCGCCGGGGCGTTGGTAAGTCAATAGTCTGCCAAAGGGGATCGGATGGATGGTGAAGGGTTTGAGCTAGGCTGTCTAAAAACTTCTGGGATCCTCATCAACGCTCTCCGGCCAAAGGTTTCTAAATGGTCTTATCTCAACGCTCCAAATGACGGCCTAAGTGGTCAATGAGTTGTCAACGCAAAGTTTTGAGATTTTGAGTTTCCTATGCTGACTCCTCTTCTCGATCAAGCTGCCCTTGCTTCTGCCCAGAATGCCGTTGAGCCAGTGGTGAAAGCCGAAGGTGTAAACCACTATTTCGGCGAGGGATCCCTGCGCAAGCAGATTCTCTTCGACATTAGCTTTGCCCTGCAGCCAGGGGAGATCGTGCTGCTGACTGGCCCTTCCGGCTCCGGCAAAACCACCCTGCTGACGCTGCTGGGGGCCTTGCGCTCGGTGCAGGAGGGCAGCTTGCGGGTGTTGGGACAGGAGCTGCGGGGAGCTCAGCCCAGTACTCTCATTCAAATCCGCCGCCAGGTCGGGTACATTTTCCAGGCCCATAACCTGCTGCGATCCCTGACGGCAGCCCAAAACGTGCGCATGGCCCTGGAGCTGCACAACGGCCTCTCTCCTCAGGAAGCCCAGCAGCGAGCGGAAGCAATGCTGGCGGCGGTGGGCCTGGGGGATCGCGTCCACTACTACCCGGAACAGCTTTCCGGCGGACAAAAGCAGCGGGTGGCCATTGCCCGCGCCTTGGTTAGCCATCCCAAGCTGGTGCTGGCGGACGAGCCCACGGCAGCCCTAGATAGTAAGTCGGGCCGCGAGGTGGTGACCCTGATGGAGAAGTTGGCGCGGGAGCAGGGCTGCACCATCCTCATGGTGACCCACGACAACCGCATCCTGGACATCGCGGATCGGGTGCTGCACATGGAGGATGGCCGGCTGGAGAGCCAAGGGGTTGCCTAGCTTTGCCCAGAGCAGGCGTGGCGGCGGTACCAGTCGATGGTGCGCTGCAGCCCTTCCCGCAAGCCGACTTTGGCCACAAAACCCATCCTCTCTCGGGCCTTGGAGACATCCAGACAGCGGCGGGGTTGGCCATTGGGCTTGTCCGTTTGCCAGCGGATCTCTCCCCGGAACTCCATCAGCTCGCAGATGAGGGCAATCAGATCCCGGATGGAGATCTCTTCACCGGTGCCCAGGTTCAAGGGATCCGCCCCGTTGTAGAGCTGGGTGGCCATGACAATGCCGCGGGCCGCATCTTCAGCGTAGAAAAACTCGCGGGTGGGGCTGCCATCCCCCCACACTTCGACGTAGTTTTGGCCCCGTTGCTGCGCTTCGTGCACTTTGCGGATCAAGGCTGGGATGACGTGGGAGCTTTCGGGGTCGAAGTTGTCCATGGGGCCGTAGAGGTTCACCGGCAGGAGGTAGATGCCGTTGAAGCCGTACTGCTGCCGGTAGGCCTGCAGCTGCACCAGCAGGGCTTTCTTGGCGATGCCGTAGGGGGCGTTGGTCTCCTCTGGGTAGCCGTTCCAGAGATCCTCTTCCTTGAAGGGAACGGGGGTGAACTTGGGATAGGCGCAGATGGTGCCCACGCAGACAAACTTCTCCACCCCGGCCAGGTAGGCGGCGTGGATGAGCTGGGATCCCATGATGAGGTTGTCGTAGAAGAGTTCTGCCGGCTTGGCTTGGTTGAGGCCGATGCCACCCACGTGGGCGGCCAAATGGATGACGATATCTTGCCCTTGCACCACCTCTTGGCAGACTTCCCAACGGCGCAGATCCTGGGTGCGGGAGCGCGGGATGCGCACCTGCTCCGGCTTTACCCCCAGCACCTGCAACTGTTGCAGCACATGTTTGCCCAAAAAGCCGCTGCCCCCTGTGAGCAAAATGCGCTTCTGGCTGAGATCGACGGAGCTGGGCAAGCTGTTGGGCATAGATCCGACGCAGAGAACTTCCGGCTTTCATTATGCTGCAGACGGGATAGCCGTATTCCAGACTTGTTGGCGATGGTCATCGAGAATAGGCAAGGCATCAACTCAAAACCTGGGCAAACCGCGCCGGCGACAGAGCAGGGATCCATTCATCCGCTTGTCCATAGGCTTGTTGGGCGAAGCGACGGGCCAAAGCGGGCACGATGGGCAGGGGGTTGCTGAAGCCGGAAAACAGTTGTAAGCCTTCCCAGCCGGGCAGGGATCCCACCAGAGGCTGGTGATCAGCGCTGAAGGCCACCAAGCAGCGATACCACCGTCCGGGCAGGTGGGCCAACTTGGGCAGGTAGCGACCGGCTTGTGCCCGGATCTGGGCTTCGCTGGCGGCTGCATCCACCTCGGCATGGGGATCCGTCAATACCCGGCTGATCTGGCCCATGCGAATGCTGCCATCTACAAATTGCAGGATCCCGGCATCCAGAATCGGCGGGCAAAGCTCGTGCCCTGGCTCGTCCCAAAGGGGATCCCGATCGGGATGGGCGGCTTGTCGTTCCAGTTCCAAGCGTTGCACGGGCACGCTCATCACCAACGCTTTCAATTGCAAATCCGAGGGCTCCAGCTCCAGGGATTCGGCATGGGTGTAGTAGATGGGCACCCGGATTCCCGCTTGGCGCAACAGAGCCCGTGTCCAGCCGCCGGCGCACACCACCACCTGGCCTGCTCCGTAGCAGTCGGCTCCGGACTCTACGCCCGTGATGCGCGCTCCCTGCCGCCGCAGGGCCGTTGCTGTTGCGATCAAGAGGGATCCCCCCAATCGTTGAAAGGCTTTTTGAAAGGCCAGCGCCGTCAACAAGGGGTTGATGTGGCCATGCCGAGCCCAGAGGACTACTTCCAGAGCGGCCGGATCCAGCAGCGGCTCCAGCTCGCAGGCTGCCGCCACCGAAATCCGCCGGGGTGGGATGCGACAGTCGGCCAGATCCGCCTCAACGGCCTCTGCATCGTAGCCGGGGGCAATGGGCATGAGCAGATCCAGCTCGCGAAATTGAATATCTGCCCCCAGCTCTTCTGACAGGGTGCGGTAGCGTTGGATCCCTTCTTCCCCCAGAGCTTTGAGCAGCGGCGTTTTGCCCGCCCAATGGGCCAAGCCCCCGTAGCTGTAGCGGGTTGCTCCGTTCAGCACTCCATCTTTCTCCATCAGCAGAACGGATCCCCCCTGGCGGGCCAGTTCATAGCTTAGGGCTGCCCCGGTAATCCCACCGCCGATCAGAATCCAGTCGTAGTTGGCCATCACTTCCCTCTTTGCCCTGAACCTCATCTTGCGGCAAAGAGGCTCAGTTTGGGGTAGCGAGCGCAGCAGAACTCTGATCCGCACTGGTGGCGGTACTGGCTGAAGCGGAACTCACAAAGGGCTTCCTTGAGTCCAGATTGAGAGTCCCCTTGGGTCCAGAGTCAACATAAAAGGCAGGTTAGTGGCATCGGCCATCTGCAAATGAACCTGTGGCGGCATCTGGCCCAGACTTTATCGCTGCACACTTCCCCAACAGGCAAAAGGGGCCAACCTGGACAGAGAACATAGCCAACAGAAACGGGCGGAGATCTCCGGGATCCCTGCCCATCCTGGTTTGAGGCGGGTTATTCTCTGCCCTCAGGCGCTTTCAAGACTCTCCCGCCAGGCGGGCGTAAAACAGGCCTTGAATGCGAACAGTGTGGGGTTCCATCGCCCCTTGCTCGGTGCTGGAAGGCTGAATGCTAACAAAGGATCCCGCCATTTCGCCAGTGCTGGCATCCACGCGAGCAATCCGCAGGGACATTTTCCCCTGGGAAACCTCGTCCACCTTGCGGTTGGTGGCAAAATCATCTTTGGCAGCCTGTAGACCTACCGCAGTGTCGTAGCCGGTGTTGGATCCCCGCCCGCGCGGGTCGAGGAAGGTGCTGCTGTGATAGCCGGGCACCAAGAACTCCCCTTCAAAATCGGTCGAAGGGTCAATGGCGGAGCCCTGGGCAGTGGCGACCAAGTCTTTCACGCTAAACAGAAACGGCACCAGCTCGCGGCGGGGCATTTGGCCAGTGGTCGGCTGAAAGGTGATCCCATCCACCACTTTGAGCTCCAGCGCACCGTCTTTGGGAGTCACCTCAGCTTTAATCGGCCCCAGAGTGGCCGCTGAGATCATGATGTTTTTGGCCTTGATGAACTCTTTCTCGCCGTTCCGCTTTTCCTCTTCCACCTCAATTTGCACCGGCTGGAAGCAGACATCCGTCAGCTTCAGGGATCCCCCCCTAGGCACTTCGATACGGCCCCGGGCGTTGTCCGAGACCGAAGGGCAAATGGCGGCCTTGCCGGTGTTGCGGATCTGGTCATAGGTCAGCGGCGCCTTGGCAGCCTTAGCCGGAACAGCAAAGACGCTCAAACAAAGCGCCAACAGGATGGCGAGCAGTGGACGGTACCGCATAATCAACCTCGAAAAACCTTTTTTGAATCTGAACGCTGCTGGGGGAAATAAGCCCGAATGCCCCCATTGTACGCAATCGTGATCCCCCTCAGAGGAAGTGCCTCAAAATTAGCCACCCACCAACAGGGATCCCAGCCAGCGTTCCCGAATCTGGGTGATCAACTCGCGGATAGGCTGTTGGTTGACACGGTAGCTGATGGGATGGGCAATCAGGCGAGCTGTACTCTCGAATAGGCAGTCTCGCTCAATCAGGCCGTTTTCCCTCAGGGTGCGCCCTGTGGCTACCAAGTCGACGATGGCATCGGCCATGCCGGTGAGGGGGGCCAACTCCACCGAACCATAGAGAGAGATAAGCTCCACCGGCAAATCCAGGCGGTCAAAATACTCCCGGGCGCAGCCGACAAACTTAGAAGCCACGCGGGCATGAGCAGGCAACTGAGCTGCCGAGTGGTAGGGGCTATCTTGGGGAAGGGCCACCGACATGCGACAGTGGCCAAATTGGAGATCCAACAGGTGGGCCACCCGCGCTTCGGTGCCGGCATAGCGCTCCCGCAAGACGTCGTAGCCGACAATGCCCAACTGCGCCTGCCCGTACTCCACGTACACCGGCACATCGTGAGTGCGCACCAGCAGCGCTTCGTAGCGTTGTCCGTTCAGCCGGGTGGGGGATTCAATCCGCAGCAGGCGATTGCCGGGATCCAAAAAACGACTAAAATCGATCCCCACCTGCTGCAGGCATTGAATGGCCTCAGGCAGCAAGGCCCCCTTGGCCAGGGCAATCGTGATGGGTGGGCTGTCGGGACGGCCATCCAGCATCTTCCTCTGCCGATCTGAGTTCTGAACTTGAGCTGGGAGCAATCGATATTAAGAATGTTGGGATCCCCGTCTGCCGGGTGGAACTCTCAGGAGAGACGGGGCAAAACGAGGGGCTCAGGGGAAACCCTTGGCGAAATGCCCAGAAGAGCAAGCCCCCTTGATTGTAGGGGATCGGAATCCCAGCAGCGATTCCCCGGCCTCTTGAAAGCCCCGCCGGTTCTCTGGAATGCCGATCCTGGGATGATAAAGTCAGAGCACGGTTAGCCCGGAGGAGTGATGACGGCATGAAAGCCATGATCCTGGCAGCAGGCAAAGGCACGCGGGTACGGCCCATCACCTACATGATGCCGAAGCCGATGATCCCCATTTTGCACAAGCCTGTCATGGAATTTTTGGTGGAGCTGCTGCGGGAACACGGCTTCGACCAGATCATGGTCAACACCAGCCACTTGGCCCACCAAATCGAAGACTACTTTCGAGATGGGCAGCAATGGGGGGTTCACATCGGCTTTTCCTTCGAAGGCCATTTTGAGAACGGCCAGCCGGTGGCCGAACCTCTGGGCTCCGCTGGCGGTATGCGCAAGATCCAGGATTTCTCCGGATTTTTCGACAGTACCTTTGTGGTGCTCTGTGGGGATGCCCTGATCGACCTGAACCTCACGCAGATCGTCAACTTCCACAAATCCAAGGGAGCGCTGGCCACTGTGGTCCTGCGGCAGGTGGATCCCAGCCAGGTCTCCAGCTATGGGGTGGTAGTCACCGACGAGACGGGTCGCATCACTGCTTTCCAAGAAAAGCCTAGGCGGGAAGAGGCCCTCGGCCACACCATCAACACCGGCATCTATGTTTTCGAGCCGGAAGTGTTCGACTACATTCCCCCTGGCTGCCCCTACGACATCGGCAGCGATCTCTTCCCGGCCTTGGTGAAAGCGGGTGCCCCCTTTTATGGGATCACGGCTGACTTTCAGTGGGTGGACATTGGCCGCACCCACGACTACTGGCTGGCGGTGCAAAAAGTGCTGCGCGGCGAGATCAAGGGAGTCAAGGTGCCTGGGATCCAGATTCAACCCGGCGTATGGACGGGGATCAACATCCGCGCCAACTGGGATCGCATCCACATCGAGCCACCGGTCTACATCGGGGCCAGCAGCTATTTGGCGGACGGGGTCAAACTCATCGGCCCCACGGCAATTGGCTACGGATGTGTGTTGAATGAAGGGTGTACGCTGGATGGCAGCTTGATTTTTAACTACACCCAGATTGCGGCAGGCGTGACCCTACGCCACCAGATGGTGATGGGTCGCTACTGCATTTCCTCGGATGGCAATGCCATCGACACCGAAGAGTCCAACCTCACGTGGCTGATCGGAGATGCCCGCAGCAATGCCAACGGCAAATCCCCATAGCGCCCTCTACCTCTACGGGATCGTCGCTGCCCCTGGCCCGCGTCATCTGAGTGTGGTGGGGCTGGACAAGCAGCCGGTGCAGGTTCATGGGCTGGGATCCCTGGCCTTCTTGTACTCCCAGGCTCGACAGGAGCGCTACCTGGCCAGCCGGGCCAACTTGCTCGCCCATGAGGCCGTGCTGGAAAAAGTGATGAACGAGGGACACCGGGCTCTGCTGCCTCTGCAATTTGGCCTGGTGGTGAGCGGCTGGGAGCAGGTGGAACGGGACTTGGTGCAGCCCCGCTTGGCGGATCTGCTGGCTCTGCTGGAGCGCCTGGAGGGCAAGCGGGAGGTGGGAGTCAAAGTCTTCTGGGATCCCGAGCAGGAGCTCAAGCTGGGGCTAGAGGAAAACCCTGCCCTCAAAGCTCGGCGAGACGAAATGGCCGGCGCTCCTCTGGGGCTGGACGCGGTAGTCGAGATCGGACGGGCTCTGGAGCAGCTCTTAGAGCAGCGACGTCAGCGCATTGCCCAGACCTTTACAGCAGCCCTCAGCCCCTTGGCCAGCGACCGCGTAGAAGGAGATCTGCTCACCGAAAACATGGCCTACAACGGCTCGTTTTTGATCAATTGGGAAGATGAGCCGGTTTTTGCCCAAAAAGTAGAGGAGCTAGACCAGACCTTCCAGGGGCGGCTGCGCATTCGCTACAACAACTTCACCGCTCCCTACAATTTCGTCAAACTTTGACACACTCAGCTGTATTGGGTCACTTCTCTACAAAAGACAAGAGGAGACCGCTCGGCTGAATGGTCGAAGGCAGGGATCCTTTTGGGGATCCGCTCAGGTATTGTGGGGATGGGCGCTGCAGTCTGTAAGCCGAGGGAGACAGTATGGGGTTGCTTATTTTTATCTTGTTTTTAGCTCTGGCTGCCGGGATCTTGGCTCTAGCCCTTTACCACGAAAAGAAACGTCGAGAAGCTCTGGAGCGGGTAGCTGCACAGCTAGGAATGCGCTTTTCTGCCCAGTTGCCTGAAGAGATTCGATCTCGCTTGTTGCAAGCAGGCTTTGGACTGTTTGAACGAAGCCATGGGCGGCGTTTCTATAATTCGATGTCCAAGCGGCTGATCGATGGCACTGAGATTACCGTTTTTGATTACCAATACACCCGCGGCAGTGGCAAGAGTTCCAGCACTTATCGCCAGTCCGTCTTCTACGCCTATCACGAGGATCTTCATCTGCCGCGTTTTCGGCTGCACCCCGAAAATGCCTTTTTCCACGGCATCGCCAAAGCTTTTGGCATGCAAGATATCAACTTCGAGAGCCACCCTAAGTTTTCTCGGAGCTATCTCTTGCGAGGACAGGATGAAGCTCAAGTTCGGCTACGTTTTCATCCCGGCGTCCTCAGTTTTTTGGAGCAACATCCCAACTATTGTGCCGAAGGAGCTGGCGCCCACCTCATTCTCTGGCAGAATGACCGACAGGTGAGTCCCGAAGGGATGGCAGAATGGATGCGCTTGGGGGAAGAGTTGACTCAACGGCTGCGGCGTATGTAGTAGCAGAGCCTACGGCCCGCTGCCGCAAGCAGCTAACCTCAGCCTAAACCTCAACCGCAGAGGGTGGCCTCTCTACTGGGTGCTGATCTACTGGGCGCTGAGAGCGGCCAACAAATCATCTGCCAACAACACCGCCGTATAGACCAAAGCCTGTCGTTGCTCAGGAGACAAATCGCCAACAGGAGTCTGGGGATTGCTCACGATACCCTGCAGTACTCTGCTGGCTATGTATTCCCGCTTGGAAACCCCTGGGCTGGAGATAGTGGGGTTATCCAGAGAGAACTTCTGATGGTGCTCGAAGGGGAAGGCGTATTCGGGGGCAACCGGCATCGCTCGACTCCAGATGGATCTCTACACTCTGCTTTGCCTATTTTCCCATCCTCTCTCGCTGGGGATTTTAAAAAAGCGGTGCCTCAAAAAAGACATAACGGGTTATCGTAATCAGAGAGATCCCTATGTGGGGGAAGGATCTGGGCTGCTCTCCCTTGGGAACAGTGGACATGCATTTGAGGGATTCTTTTCGACGCACCAAAATTGTTGCCACCATCGGCCCTGCCAGCTCAAATCCAGCCATTCTCAGGGAGATGATCCTGCAAGGGGCAACCACCCTTCGCCTGAACTTCTCCCATGGGGATCACGAGCTACACCGCCGCAGCATTCGCCTGATCCGCCAAACCGCGATGGATCTGGGCATCCAGGTCGCCATTTTGCAAGACCTGCAGGGGCCGAAAATCCGCTTGGGCAAGTTCGCCGAAGGCTCGATCACCCTCAAGGCTGGGGATCCCTTTGTGTTGACCAGTAAACCCGTCTTGGGATCCCAAGAGCGCAGTTGGGTCACCTACGACAAGCTGGCCCAGGAAGTGCCCGAAGGAGCGACGATCCTCATCGACGATGGTCGAGTGGAGATGCGGGTGGAAGCCGTGGATCCGGAAGCGGGCGAACTCTTCTGCCGCACCATTGTCGGGGGTACCCTCTCCAACAACAAGGGGGTCAATTTCCCCGGTGTGCGCCTGAGCATCCGCGCCGTGACCCCAAAGGATAAAGAAGATCTCTACTTCGGCCTCAACCAAGGGGTGGATTGGGTGGCCCTCAGCTTTGTGCGGGATCCCTCTGATGTGCTGGAGCTGCGGGAGCTCATCGCCTCTGCCAAACGGCCTTCTTCCGGCTCAGCCGACAAGCGGGTACCCATCATCGTCAAGATCGAGAAACACGAGGCCATTGAACAGCTGCCCCAGATTTTGGCCCTCAGCGACGGTGTGATGGTGGCGCGGGGAGATCTGGGGGTAGAGCTGCCTGCGGAAGAGGTGCCGATCCTGCAGAAGCGGGTGATCGCCCTGGCCAACTCCCTGGGGATCCCGGTGATTACGGCCACCCAAATGCTGGACAGCATGGTGCACAGCCCCCGGCCCACCCGTGCCGAGATCTCCGATGTGGCCAACGCCATTTTGGATGGCACCGATGCCGTCATGCTCTCCAACGAGACGGCTGTGGGCAAATACCCTGTCGAGGCCGTTGCCACCATGGCCCGCATTGCCGTGCGCACCGAGCGCGATTACTTTGACCTGACCTCCGCCGACCGACGACAACGCCTTCGCACCCTTGCCATGCAGGAGCTGAGCCAAAACAACGGCAACAGTCCTGCCGGGATGCGGCCCAAAACCCTGATCACCGACTCGATTAGCCGCGCCGTGGGGGAGATCGCCCAGGAGTTGGATGCCGTAGCCGTGATGACCCTGACCAAAACGGGGGCTACCGCTCGCAATGTCTCTAAGTTTCGCCCCCGCACTCCCATCCTAGCCGTAACCCCCCATGTGGAAGTGGCACGGCGGCTGCAGTTGGTTTGGGGGGTACATCCGCTGTTGGTTATGGATTTGGCCACCACCCGCCAGACCTTTCAAGCGGCCATCAGCTTGGCTCAGGAAGATGGCTTGCTCAAGGATGGCGACTTGGTGGTGCTCAGTGCAGGAACCCTGCCAGGCGTTGCGGGATCCACCGACCTGATCAAGGTGGATGTGGTGAAAGCGGTGGTGGCTCAAGGCAAAGGGTTTGGCAAAGGCATTGTCAGCGGCCCGGCCCGCATCTTGAGATCCAGCCTCGATGCCGGCAAAATCACCGCCGGAGACATTTTGGTTGCCCAATCCACCGACGCCAACTATGTGGAGGCCATCAAACAGGCAGCCGGGGTGATTACCGAGGAAGAGGGAGCTTCCTCTCATGCGGCGGTCATTGGCCTGCGGCTGGGGGTGCCGGTGCTGGTGGGGGTCAAGGATGCCACCCGCTTAATCCGGGATGGATCCATCGTCACTCTGAACCCAGAAAAAGGCATAGTGACTGCGGGAGCCGATGGCTTAGGCTTTTAAGCGGGCCTTAAGGTTGCCTGCAATACAAACTTGTATCTCTTGCTACGAAACGAGACCCAGTTCTATGATGGGGGTGACAGGGCAAGATTTTCCCGACCCCTCGGTGCGTCCCATTCATCCCACGTGTAGGTTAAGCTATGCCCACTTTACAAGCCACCCACTATGCGGTTGAGGCCATCCAGGAGGAAGCTCGTCGCCTCATTCAGCAGGGGGTCTTACGCCGCTCCGAAGCCATTGCCCACCTGCAACCCTTCTTCCCGCAGCGGGAGTGGCAGGCGATTGCCCAAGAGCTGGAGCTGCAAGACTACTGCCCCTCGGATCCTCTCTGCGATTTAATCGGCGACTGCGAGGAGTGGGGCGAAGACTAAGCCTCGATCTGCCGAGGATGGCAAGCGGTCGGCGTTGGCAGACAGCCAATGCTTCTTTCTATTCCACCCGTTTTTTCCCTCTTGATCTGTCGGCGGTTAAGCTGGATGAACTATAGTCAGTAATCAAACATCCCTTTTCGCCGGGTTCGCATGGGTCAGACGGCTGTCATTGCCACCTCAGATGGAGGTCTCGACCTGAATAGCCTCGGTTTTGAGGTGCCAGGGTGGCTGCGTGCTCTGCTTTCCGGTGCCGAGGATCCCGGCGATGGGCTGCGGCCTTACACGGCTGAAGAAGCCGATCTGCTGCGCCGTGCCTTTGAGTTTTCCTATTGTTTGCATCAGGGCCAAAAACGCAAATCGGGGGATCCCTACATTGCCCATCCGGTAGCCGTGGCTACTCTCCTGCGGGAGCTGGGGGGGGATGCGGTGACAGTGGCAGCCGGCCTTTTGCACGATGTTGTCGAAGATACAGAAGTTACTCTAGAGGCCCTGGAAGCCGAATTTGGCTCTGAAGTTCGCCTACTGGTAGAGGGGGTTACCAAACTCTCCAAGTTCAATTTCTCCAGCAAAACCGAGCAGCAAGCGGAAAATTTCCGCCGCATGTTTGTGGCCATGGCCAAAGACATTCGAGTCATCGTGGTCAAGCTGGCGGATCGCTTGCACAACATGCGCACCCTGCAGTATCTCTCCCCCAGCAAGCAACGGCAGATTGCAGCCGAAACAATGGAAATTTTCGCCCCTTTGGCCAACCGGCTGGGGATCTGGCATTTCAAATGGGAACTGGAGGACCTGGCTTTTAAGTATCTGGACTACGAAGCTTACCGGAAGATCCAGGAATTGGTCAATGCCAAGCGCGCCGAGCGAGAGGCAGAGATTCAAGCTTTTATTGAAGAGCTGCGGCAGAACCTTCTTCAAGCGGGGCTGGAACATTTCGAGATCAGCGGGCGGCCCAAACATTTGTACAGCATCTATCGCAAGATGCAGCAGCAGCGCAAAGAATTTCACGAGATTTACGATCTCTCAGCAGTTCGGGTAATCGTACATACCAACAGCGAGTGCTATCGGGTGCTGGCAGTCGTTCACAACTGCTTTCGCCCCATCCCCGGGCGTTTCAAAGACTACATTGGCTTGCCCAAGGCCAATCGCTACCAATCTTTGCACACGGCAGTGATCGGCCTGCAGGGACGACCGGTGGAGGTGCAGATTCGTACCGAAGAGATGCACCGCGTGGCTGAGTACGGGATCGCCGCCCACTGGAAGTACAAGGAGGCCGGCAGCACCACCGTCAAGGCGGACGAGGAGCGCTTCACCTGGCTGCGGCAGCTCTTGGAGTGGCAAAACGACCTCAAAGACGACAAAGAGTATCTGGACACCCTTCGCGAGAATCTGTTTGAGAGCGAGGTTTACGTTTTCACGCCCAAGGGGGACTTGCTGGCCCTGCCCCAGGGATCCTGTCCGGTGGACTTCGCCTATCGCATCCACTCCGAAATTGGGGATCACTGTGCAGGAGCGCGGGTAAACAACAAGATCGTGCCCCTGGATACCCGCCTGCGCAACGGCGACATCGTGCAGATCATTACCCACAAGAATGCCCATCCCAGCCTGGACTGGATCAATTTCGTTGCCACCAGCTCTGCCCGCAATCGCATTCGCCAATGGTTTAAGCGCTCCAATCGCGAGCAAAACATCGCGCGGGGCCGGCATTTGCTGGAGCGGGAGCTGGGCAAAACGGGCTTTGATGCCCTGCTCAAATCAGAGCGGATGCAGAAGGTAGCCGAAAAGCTCAACTACGCCAGTGTAGAGGATTTGTTAGCCGCTCTGGGTTATGGTGAGACAACCCCCACGCTGGTGATCCATCGGCTGCAGGAGGTCAGCAGGCCGGCAGTATCTGCTCCCACAGAGGAGGAATCGCTTGAGGGATCCAAGCTGTTGTTGCCACGGGCTTCTGCGGCTCCCAGTTCTATCAAATCCCAATCTCCCATTCTGGGGGTAGAGGGTCTGAAACACCAGTTGGCCAAGTGTTGTAACCCGCTGCCGGGGGATCCGATTTTGGGCGTAGTCACCCGCTTTAAGGGGATCAGCATCCATCACCGGGATTGCCCAAGGGTAGCCCAGGTTTCGGGGGAACGGCTGGTGCCGGTACGATGGAACGAAGAGCAACTGCGGCAGAGCACCCAGATCTACCCGGTAGAACTGCATCTGGAGGTTATCGACCGCGTCGGGGTGCTGCGGGACATCCTTTCCCGCCTATCGGATCAAGGTATCAATGTTCGCAATGCCAAGGTACAAACTTTTGCCAACCGCACCGCCTTGATCGATCTCTGTATCGATGTACGTGATAAAAAACAGCTCACCCAGGTTCAAAGTCAACTGCGCCAGCTTTCTGACGTGATCGTGCTGCGCTCCCGCCATCACCAAAACGGATCCCGTTGACCTACGCCTGGCCCTTCGCGGGTACGGACTCTAGACCGCATCCCTATTGCGACTCGCTCCTGCAGCAGCCCAATTTTGGGTCAGGCGCTGTCCCATCCTCATCCTGACCTCCTTTGCTGCTTCTGGTGCGCAGAGCGCTTTCCCGCTCCTCTGGGGTCTTGCCAAAAATTCCGTGTCAGCTCACAGGTGGCCAGGCAAGGCCGACAAGCCCAGAGCAATATCCCAGGCTTTCTTCGACAGCCTGTGGAAAACCTGTGGAAATCCAGCGAAGCCCGCCCCAGCTCCGGTGGAATCCTCAGCCATATCTAGGGGGAGGACTCACTACATTACGGGATCCTACACTGACTGTGTGTTAATTTTTATGAATTTGTCAGGAAATCACAACATTAGCCTGTGGAAAACCTGTGGAAAAACCTGAAAAATTTGTGGAAAACCTGTGGAAAAACCCCCCAAGTTATTAACAGGTATAAATACTCTGTGGAAAAGTGGCCAAGTTATCCACAGTTTTTCCACAGGTGGGGAATAAGCTCAAAAGCTCATGGCGCAAGGTGTTGACGATCACTTTCCACAGTTTCCACAGCCCCTACTACTACTAGATCAAAAAATTAAATTAGGCAGGGATCGAAATTTCAGATCTGTCCTACGCGCGAGGCAAATTTTCCAAAACTCGACCGCAAGGGGAGGGATCCAACCGGGGCAGTCGGTGTAGGATCTGCGTGTGCAGCCCTCAAGTGCCCCCCATGGTGCAAGCTCAACGTCCTGTGGATCGAGAACTCGAGGCCGAGTCATTTGCGGCAGTGTTGCGCAGCAGTAAGACTGTAGCTCCTCAGCGTGGGGAGGGATACCTTGACGGGGCCGTGGACTCGTCTCCGGAGGGTTTCAGCTTCACCTGCGAGCAAGCCGATCTCAGCCACCACCTCACTTCCGTTGGACGGGCTGTGGCCAGCCGCCCCGCCCTGCCCGTTTTGGCCAATGTGTTGGTGGAGGCCGACGCGGAAACTCAGCGGGTTGCTTTGACCGCCTTTGACTTGAACTTGTGCATTCGCAGCGAGTTCGAGGCTCAGGTCAGGGGATCCGGTCGCACCACCCTGCCGGCCAAGCTGCTCAGCGACATCGTTAGCCGTCTGCCCAGCGGCCCAGTGACTCTTGACGCGAGCAGCCAAGCCCAGGAGAGTGCCCCTGTGATTCTCATGTCGGCAGCCGGCCAGTACCAAGTGCGCAGCATGTCGGCTGAAGAGTACCCCACCCTACCGGAAATATCGCTCCGCACCGCCGACGCAGATGGCGATTTTGTGGGGGAGGAAAGCCCAACAGCTCAGGCCCTGGAGCTGCCCATCGAGAGCCTGTTGCAGGGGATCGGCCAAACCCTTTTTGCGGCCTCTGGAGATGAGACCAAGCAGGTGCTCACAGGAGTGCATGTCAAGCTCTTGCCAGGGGATCCCCCTTGCCTGGAGTTTGCAGCCACCGATGGGCATCGTCTGGCGATGGTGCAGGTGGAGGCCGAAGGGATCCCGGTTGCTTCGGCCCATGGGGAAATAGGGTTGGATTTCACCATTCCCGCTCGCACTTTGCGAGAGGTGGAGCGCATCCTCGGCACCCAGACCGCGGCCTCTACGGTGGAATTGCGGTTTGACCGATCCCAGGTGCAGTTTGTCCTGCCCCCTCGCGCCGGCAAAACCCAGTGCCAACAGCGGATTACCAGCCGTCTCTTGGAGGGCCAATATCCCGACTACAACCGCCTAATTCCCAAGCAATTTGAGCGGCAGGTAACCCTGGAGCGTCGGCCCTTGATGGAGTCGCTGGAGCGGGTGGGAGTACTTGCTGCCCAAAGAAACGACATCGTCAAGTTCAATCTTTCTGCCGCAACCCAAACCCTGCGCATCAGCACCGAGGCGCCCGATGTGGGCAGTGGCGAGGAATCGTTGCCAGTGCAGATGTCTGGTCCTGACCTGGAGCTGGCCTTCAATGTGCGTTACCTGCTGGATGCCCTCAGGGTGTTTCATACGCAGCAGGTGAGCCTGGAGCTAAACGGCGCCACGCAGCCGGCCATCTGGAAGCCCCTTGGGGCAATGCGGCTCTGTTATTTGGTTATGCCGGTGCAGCTACGGGCTACCTAGTCTTAGGAGAGCTCCACCCAGCTCTAGTCCAAAACTCTCAAGGTCATCTCAGTACAAATCTACAGTTGTTTGTACAAATCTACAGTTGTTTGCATTGCCCCCTCTCCCAGAGGGAAAGGAGCCAGGGATGGTCGCGGAAGCGGCGCCGAGCGTTCAGGGAGCATGCCTCTAACCCCCAAAACCCTGAACTTTGCTGAATTTACTGAGCTTTAGGCGGTTTGGCAAAAGTCATTGAGAGGGATATAGTAGACCAAGTTTCCCTCTGATCCTTGAGTCCACCGCAACGGTTGCCGGGAAGTGAAGGGGGAAAGCGCTCGGGGGGTATTCCTCAGGGCTTTGCGGGATACCGCCTTCCTGCTCAGAGATAGGCAGGATGCGATTGCTTCTTTCCTGAACCATGTTCAGGAGAGTTCAGCGTGAATGTATCAGTGTCCTAATCTAGCTTGAAATGACCGTGTTTTAGGTGGGGCTACTGTGTTTGAGTCGATCCAGCTCAAACAAAGCGGTGGGTAAACTCCTGCACCAAGTCCACACGTCCTTTGCGCAAAACCGCTCCCACGAGAGCAAGACCATGGCGGCCCAGCACTGTGGCCTCAGAAAGAGGGTAGGGCATGTATGTTAGCTTGCGTCCCTGGCCCAGAGACAATAGCTCCACCATTTTCTGGCGCCGGCCTCGAGGCCGCAAGATCCTGCTAGGAAAGCGTATCCAAGTTAAGTAGAGGGGGCTTCCAAATCGTTGCTGCCAGCTGCAGAGCTGGAATTGCCTTCCAGGGCTGCTTGGGCGTTGCGGCGCAGGCGGTGGGCCTTGAGCCGGCGCAGGGCAGAGGCCGGAAACTTGTGGTCGAATTCCCGATCATCGATCCGGGCCAGCTCCTGGAGATCAGGGGCAACATTCCAAGAGTAGGGCTGAAAATCCGGGATCCGGCTGGGTTGGGCAAAGCGTTGGTTCCAAGGGCAGACCTCCTGGCAGATGTCACAGCCGGCCACCCAGTTGTGCAGGTTCTGGGCAATTTCTGCAGGGATCCGCTCGGCGTGGCTTTCTAGAGTGTGGTAGGCAACGCAGCGGCGGGAATCCACCACCCCTGGGCTGACGATGGCCTGCGTGGGGCAAGCCTCTAGGCAGCGGGTACAGGTGCCGCAGTGAGCGGTGTGGGGCTGGTCAGGGAGCAACGGCAGGGTGGTCAGGATCACTCCCAGAAACACCCAGGAGCCGTACTCGCGGGTGAGCAACAGGCTGTTTTTGCCGATCCAACCCAAGCCCGCCTGCATGGCCCAGGGCTTTTCCGCAACCGGGCCGGTATCCACGTAGAATCGACCCGTATGATTTGGGAACTGGGCTTGCATCCAGAGGTGGAGTTGTTTGAGCCGCCGTCCCAACACGCGGTGATAATCTCGACCCCAAGCGTAGCGGGAGATCTTGCCCTTGCCGGGATCCTGGCTGTGGCGGATGGGAGTGTAGTAATTCAAGGCCACACAGACCAGAGATTGCACCCCTGGCAGCACCCGCTCTGGATCCATTCGCCGGGGATCGGCCATCCAGGTCATGTCGGCGGCCATGCCCGCAGCCAGCCAAGCTTGCAGACCCCGCAAGTCGGGGGGATCCTCTATGCTGGCAATGCCGACTTTGTCAAAACCCAGGGCCAGGGCCTGTCGTTTCACCTGCGCAGTGGCTCTGGCCCAGTCGACCTCTGAACCCGCAGGGATTCCTGCCATGGCTATGCCGGCAAACCCATCACGCGGCGGTAGCGGGCCTCCAGCTGTGCCACCTGCTGGGAGCGGCGGGAGGGATCCCAGGAGCTACAAGCAAACAACTCCTGTCGCAGATTAGCCACATCCACCGTCGTTACAGCTCCGTCGGCCACCACCTGTTTTCCTCGCACCCAGACGCTGTGGACTGCCTGGGTAGGCCGGCCCAACACCAGCAGCCCAATGGGATCCGTGCGCGGTAGCAGCGACAGCGGGGTGAGATCATAAAGCACCAGATCTGCCTGCTTGCCTACCTCCAGGGATCCCAGCTCCTCCCCTAGCCCCAGGCCAATGGCCCCACCTCGGGCTGCCATCTCGATGCTCTCGCGGGGAGAAATCCAGTGGCGGTAGTCGGGATCGGTGATGTTGTGCAGGATGGTGCCGATTTTGATGGCCTCCAGGAGATCCTGGGAATCGTTGCTGGCGGATCCATCGCAGCCAAAGGCCACGTTCACCCCTGCCCGGCGGTATTTCAAGATGGGGGCAATGCCGCTGCCTAGGCGCAGGTTGCTCAAGGGGTTGTGAACAACCGTAGAGCCGGTACGGGCCAGGATTTCAATATCGGCATCGCTGAGCCAGACGCAGTGGGCCAAGGAAGTTTTCCGGTCTAGGTAGCCCAAGCGCTCCAGATGCTCCACAGCACTACAGCCGTACTTTTCCTGGGCCAACATCTGCTGGGCGCGGGTTTCCAACAGGTGGGCGTGGCGGGGTAGGTCATACTTCTGGCTTAACTCCGCACAGCCCTTGAACAGCTCGTCTGAGCACAGTTGGATCCCTGTGGGAGCCACCATGAGGGTAATGCCCTCTTCTGGCCGGTGAAAGCGCTGCACCGCCTCTTCCACAATGGCCAGCACCTCTGCTGTGGAGAGGGGATAGGTTTCCGGCTCCCGATCCCAAGAGGAGCTGCTGGGCAACCCCCGAGAGAGAGCCTGATCCTGGATCAAGGGGCCCACGAAGGCGCGGATCCCGACTTCTCGGTAGGCCCGTACCGCCGCCTCAATGGTGGCCAACTCTTGGCCTGGGATCAACGCCAGATGATCCACCACCGAGGTGCCCCCCGTCAGCAGGGTTTCCACCGCCGTCCCCAGCGCGCTGAGATAGATTTTTTCCGGATCCGGCGGCGCATACTCGTGCAGTTGTGCCAGCCACAGCTCCAGCGGATAGGGCGGTATGATCCCTCGTTGCCACATTTCGGAAGAATGGGTGTGGGCATTGACAAAGCCCGGCAGCAAGAGTTGGTTACTGGCATCCAGTTCCAGGCTGTCTGCGCCCGTTGCGGGTAACCCTCTGCCTATGGCAGCAATCCGTTCCCCCTCGATTCGCACATCTGCGGTTTCGTAGCCGGTGGCGGTGGGAATTAACGCATTGCGCAAGATAAAACTCATGCCCGGGATCCAAAAAGGCCGCCTGCTACCTTAGCGTGCTGGAGTTAACCCTGCCAAGGCGGGAGGATCAGAACATTTGCATGCATAACCTAGCCTTTCCCCCAAGGGATACCCAAGCGTAGTGGTTATAGAACTGCCGACATAGAGGTGCCCACACTCTCCATAACGCAGTTTCAACGCCTCTGCACCGCCGACATGGCCCTACAGCTCAGCCTTGACCGGCTATTTCTTTTTCTTGGCGGAGCCTTTTTTGGCCGGCTTGCTCTCGGCAGCAGGGGCCGGTTCTGGTGCAGGTTCTTCAGGAGGAGCGGGTGGAGTCTCTTCCACTTTGGGGGCCTCTGCCGGCTTGAGACCGGCTTGAGCGGCAACCTCAGCAGCAAAATCCACTTCTTCTTTCTCGATCCCCTCTCCCAGGACAAAGCGCACAAACCGCCGCACCCGAATGTTTTCCCCCAGTTTGGCAATGTGCTGCTTGACCAATTCCTCCACCGTGATCGAGGAATCTTTAATAAAGGGTTGATCCAACAGGGATAACTCTTTCAGGCGCTTTTCGATGCGACCTTGCACGATCTTCTCGCGTATGTTCTCCGGCTTATTGGCCAGATCTTCTTTGCCCATTTCAATGGCTTTTTCCCGCTCCACCACTTCAGCAGGGATCTGGTCAACGCTGACGTATTCTACGTTTTGGCAGGCGGCAATCTGCTTGGCGATGTCTTGCACCAATTTCTTGAAATCTTCGTTGCGGGCCACGAAGTCCGTCTCGCAGTTCACCTCTACCAACACCCCAATTCGATTGCCGAAGTGGATGTAGCTGTCAACTGCCCCCTCTGCCGCGACGCGACTGGCCTTTTTGGCTGCCCCTGCCAACCCTTTCTGTCGCAGCCAGGTGATGGCTTTCTCCATATCGCCACCGGAATCTTCCAGGGCTTTTTTGCAGTCCATCATGCCTGCGCCCGTCTTTTCGCGCAGCTCTTTGACCAGTTTGGCATCAATGCTCATGAGGGCTCCTCGAATGAAAGAACGGGAAGAATGTGGCGGGATATGAGTGAGAATGAGCGGGCTTCGGTAGAATTGTAAACCTAGATTTCTAGAATACAGGCTTCTGAATGGGGAATAGGCAGGGAGGCGTCCGGATTGCACGGGATCCCTGCCCTTGCTCTAGCCTTCGTCGGCTTCTCCTTCTTCTTCGTCCTCCATATCCTCCAGCATGTCGTCGTCCAGATCCATGGCCCCTTCGTAGTCGTACTCATCCTCTTCAACGGTGTCGAGCTGCCCATGCCGCCCTTCGTAGATGGCATCCGCCAGCTTGCCTACAATCAGCTTAATCGCTCGGATGGCATCGTCGTTAGAGGGAATGAAGATATCGCTGAGATCGGGGTCGCAGTTGGTGTCCAGGAGTGAGATGATCGGGATGTTCAGCTTGATACATTCCTGAACGGCGTTGGCCTCCCGCCGCTGATCGACGATGATCACCGCATCGGGGAGCTTGCGCATGGTTTTAATGCCGCCTAAGTACTTTTCCAACCTGGCCAACTCTCGCCGCAGACGGCTGGCCTCTTGTTTGGGCAGGCGATCCAGAAGGCCACTGCTCTCCATCTCCTCAATTTCTTTGAGGCGGTCGATGCGGGTTTTGATGGTGGCCCAGTTGGTGAGCATACCCCCCAACCAGCGCTGGTTGACGTAGTAGCTGCCACAGCGACGAGCCTCTTGAGCGATAATCCCGGCAGCTTGCCGTTTGGTGCCCACAAACAGGAAGCGCCAACCCCTGTCAGCAGCATCCCGCACATACTCGTAGGCTTCGTTCAGATAGCGGGCCGTCTGCACCAAATCGATAATGTGGATGCCGTTCCGCTCGGTAAAAATGTAGGGCCGCATTTTCGGGTTCCAGCGGCTGGCCTTGTGGCCGAAGTGAACCCCTGCCTCCAACAGTTGAGGCAAACTGACTACGCTCATGAGTTTTTCCTCTCCTACGGGTTAGCCTCCGCCCGAACGGATCCCAGTTACGGCCTTCCCGCCGGTTACCTGCACAGAGCGCTCTACCCCCATTGGCAAGGAACTCAGGAGCTGTTGCAGCAAACCGCGAAAGGGCTGTTAGGACACCCGGTGGTTCAGGCGTGTGATTTTTTAACAGCTCAACCAGGCTAGCACGTTTTTCGCAGGATCCCGCAGCTTGGGGTTAACTCTGGCGGCGATCCGATGCTAAACTAGCTAGGCACTTCATGGGCTTCTACCCGTAAGTGCGTCGGGGCGTAGCGCAGCTTGGTAGCGCACCACTTTGGGGTAGTGGGGGTCGTGGGTTCAAATCCCGCCGCTCCGATACTGAGTAATCAGGGGAGGGCTTGAGCCGGACAAAGCCCACTATGCCGGAAACTTTGAGGTACTTTGGCTCCGCTGTCAATCCCTTGCCATTGGCTCCGTTGATCGGCAGCCTTAAGAATCAGGTCACAAGCTTGGCCGGACAATATGGGATCCCGGTTTTACGGTGCTGGATCCCGATGCGGAGCCGACCTTGAACAACATGGGGTTTCGACGGATCTGGAGCGCTTAATCACGGCCCAGGATCCAGGCAATAAGGGGGGGATCCCTGTGGTCAAGATAATACCGAACGGCTTGGGTCAGGTCGATTTCCAGGTCGCGGTTTTGGATGTCGGTGATCATCCTGTGCATAAGCTCCAGATGGATGCGGTCGTCTTGGGTGAGCAGAGCATACTTGCCATTGGGGCTGTTGTTGAGGGCGGCCAAGGCCGCTTTGGTGGCGGTAGCCTTTTTGGAAGGAGGCTTAAGGCGGGCATCCCGTAGCAAAAGAAACTGAAGCTCAGGGTGAGCAATCACCAATTGGTTGAAGTTATTGAGCTGTCCACACATGCTGCCGGGATCCACTTGGATAAAGGCGATCACCCGCTTCTGGGCGGAGAAATAGAGGTGATCTGGAAGTTTGCGTTTGCCCAGCTTCAGGGTGCTCATGGGGACAGGATGGATCCCTTGTAGGGCATTGCCGATGGTGCGCAATTTGCCGATATCGGCTGTGCTGTCCATAATCGCCTCTTGGGGATAGCTGGCACGAAGCTGGGCCTCGGTATCACGGAGGTAGGGTTCCAAGACTTCGGCAGGATCCTCAGAGAGGCTGGGTGGCTGGAGAGGCGGAGCTACAGCAAGGAGACTCTGGGCAGGAAGAAGGGGGATGAGCAGTTGTTTGAGGGTTTGCAGCTCAGTTTCGAGCCGCTGGACACGGGCGGCTAGATTGCTGGCAGTGGGTACAACTTGCACCTGGGGAGGGAGAGGGATCCCGTTGATGTAGTGGCGGTAGTAGGCTGAGGCTCGGTTGAGAATGGCGCGGATGGAGGGTTGGCTGAGGATATCGCTGAGGTCATCGGCGGTAAAGAGAGCTTGGAGGTGGATCCCTGAGGGCAGACGGGTTTGCAGAAGGGTTTGAAGCTGGGGAGCAGGTGGGGGATCCAGAGAGAGAACGGTTTGGGAGAGACGATCAACGGTGGCCCGGTCAAATTGGGTTTGGAAATGTTGCCAACGGTCGGGGAACAGATTGAGGATAAACAGACTGTTGGGGATACGGGTAAAAAGCTCTTTCAGGGCATCGCCCAAGTTGAGGAGGATATCTCGATTTTCTTCTCGGCCCAAAGCTTCCAATTGGTCAAAGACAATAATGAGAGGTCGGTCAAGCAGCGAGAGCCTACCGATGACTTTCATTCCTTCTAGAGCAAAGGTGTTGCGGTCGAGATCTGCACTCCAGGGGGGCAACCCAATCAAGCCGGTATCCTCGGGATCCAGGTCGGTACCGCTGAGCCAGCGGATGATCTGATGACGGCGGTTGGGATCCCTGTAGCTGCAGTATTTGATGATGCCCTTGAGAATGTTTTCGGTGGAACCGGTAAGGAAGTTTTGCTCTGCCCACCAGCGCAGAACCAGTTTTTCAATGGCTTGCCATTGCTGACGACGACGCTCGCTGCCTTCTGCTCCTAGGCGATGAAAGAGATTAAGGGGATCCGCAGTGAGAATAGAGAGAAGCTCCTCATTTTTTGAAGTTTGGTGGGAAGTTTTCAAGATTTCCACAAAGCTTTTGGCAACGAGATAATCAAGCTGAGTATGGTGACGAGCATCAACTTGTTCTCGCAGGGATTCCAGGGTGTGGCTGTAGATGTGGTGATAGATGTTGTCGGGATGGGTGGGCTGAGGGATAAACAGGAGACGGTTGTGGCGCAGCAGGTTTTGGGCCACCCGCATGATTAGGTGAGTCTTGCCGGATCCAGGTTCCCCCAGTAGGACAACGCCCCGGCTCTGGTGGTTGGGATCCCGTTGAATGTCCTGGAGAACGGCTGTGAGTTGCTGGTACTGAGACTGATAGATGGTAGCCTCGTCGGGGTAACTCTGAAAGGGATTGTCAACTCTACTGCTGGCAAAGGGGTTGGGAATATTCTGAGCTTTGAGCTGAGCGTGGGTGAGGTGGCGATAGAGGTGGTAGGTAAAGAGGGCATCGTAGCTGGCGTCGTGGGCCAGTTTGGAGTTGAAGTAACCGCTCTCCAGTTGGATCCCGAGATGTTTGCTGAGATACTCTAGGCTGTAACCGGCAAGGTTGGGAAAACATTGCTTGGCGGCTGACCAAGTACAGAAGATGGGGTTAGGAAGCCAATCTTGGTTAACTTGGTCAAAGGCTTGTTTAAGGATTTTTAGGTCGTGATCTGCATGGTGGAAAACAAGAGTCTTGCCTTGTGCCAAGCGCCGCAGGTCAGCAACGATTTGGGCCAAAGGTTTGGGCTGGGGGTGGTGGGTCGAGTATTCTTGGGTGTAGGCATGGTAAATAAGCTTGCCGCTGCTGTCGATAAGGGCGATCTCTTCCAGGTTGGGGTTGCCCTCGGTGTCGATAACCAAGTAGCTCATGGAGGGGCGGGATCCCGTGATGCTAATGTGCTCAATATCTCAGTGTAATTCTGGGTAGGCGGGTTCACCCGACACCAAGGGAACTAGAGATGAGTGAGCAGTGGTATTTTGCATACGGAAGTAACCTAGATGCCCAGCAGATGGGACACCGTGCTGTTGATTTCAAGGAAGCTAGGCGTGCTCGTTTGCAGGGATACCGCCTGACGTTCAACAAGCGCGGCAACGATGGAACCGGCAAGGCCAACATTGTCCGGGATCCCTCTGGGGTTGTGTGGGGAGTTGCCTATCTGTGCAGCTCGGACAGGCTGGAGAGGATGGATCGGTATGAAGGAATTCCGGGAGGTCATTACCGTCGCCAGCAGGTTCAGGTTCGAAGCGATGAGGGTGAAGTGATCGAAGCAATGACTTACGTGGCGGGAGATTCATTCATTGATGATTCATTGATCCCAAGCGAGGGATATCTTCAAGGAATCTTGAAGGGGGCACGAGAGCATGGGCTTCCCCCCGACTACATTCATCAAATTGAAGCGATGGGGTTGGGTGGCTGAGAGCACTCTGTCCAAGGGGATTGAGGCTGCTGGCAAACAGGTTCCTGCCCCTGACCTTAAGATGGAGTCTCAAACCAGGTGGGTTGATCCCGAACGGTTTTGGCAGCGTCCAGATCCAAGAGAGTGCGGCCTATCCGATAAAAGTGACGGCACATCCGTTGGCAATCCGAAAGGTCGGCGACTGTTATCTCAATCACCTACAACCATGCCAAACAGGCCACAGTAAAAGGCTGGCCATCGCAATGGTACTCCTCTTGCGTCTACAGATGCGGTGGGGCTAGTGTTGCCAGACTCTCATCTAACTCAGTAACTGTTCTTGCAACACGGAGTTTCTCAATAAAACGATGTAGTCTTGAATCTCTTGCGGAAGCATTTTAATGTCGCTATCCATTTGTCGATGAACAGAGAGAACCTCAACTCCAACCAGTTGATTTTCCTTGTCGAAATCCAAAACAACCCCAGGGGCAATCTCCTCTGAGCTTTGGACTTGAGCTGTTGTCAAACGAATATATCCAGCATCCACATCAGGATCAAACTCGATGAAAGGTCTCATGGCAGCTTTTTCCCCATTGTTCGATCAAAAAAGATAGTCACCACTGTCCAAGGATCCGTTGATTCATCGTAAACAATCTTCAGGAGGCGATTGCCGTACTCCGGAATTCGACCATAGGCTTGCTTGAGCTGAGGATCTTTGGGATCCACTTGTACGTAGTCAGGGCAGCTCAGAACTCTCTCGATCCACTGGCTTGCGATCTCTTGTCGCTGCTGCAGCCGTCTCAACGCATGCTCAGATAGCCGAAAGTGCTCAGACTCTAACACGAGCTACCCAAATGAGATAAGGAGCCGCTGGCGGGAGCTGACAACTCTTTTTTTCCTGCGGTTAAAGAGTAAACCTTGCCATATCATCTTCTCCACCGGATCTCGACCGTCAAACGGGGGGATCCCTGAGCAAGCTAGCTCTGAGATAGGCGCTTCACCTCAGCTCCAGAGAGCAGGCGATGGGCTTCTTGCAACAAAGCCGGGATCCGGTCGCGGTGGGGGCTGTGGATAAGATAAGGTCGCAGGGCTTCGGCATCCACTTTGTCTGCCCGCTGGCCGGGGAGCCAACTGCCGGCATTGCCCAACAGGTTGTAACGGCTCTTGGCATAGTCCACCAAGTCATAGGCCAAGACCAAATTGCGCAGCAGCAGAATGAACGGGATATTCACTTGTCCGGGGGTTTGGTCGTAGCGAGGCAGGCCCTGGTGCCAAGTTTTGGCGTAGTGTTCCCCCACCTGCTCGATCAAAGCTTGCTCTAGGCGGGCCAGGATCGGCGGCAACAGCTCATCAGCCCGATCCAACAGCTCCACCGCCCGCAGGTGCTCATCAAAATCGCTGGGTCGAGCTGCCCCAATGCTGAGGGTGTGAACCTGGGGATGGGACAGACAGAACAGGTCGTTGAAGACCATCGGGCTGAGGGGTTGGCACAACTGCACCAGCTTGGCGGGCGGATCGTAAAGCTTGCCCCCCTTATCCGAGGGACTGATGATGAATACCCCCATATCCTGCTGAGCGGCGGCCTCAATGGCAGGCCAGTTGGTCTGGTTGACAAAATACCAGTGCAGGTTGACGTAATCGAAGCCCCCTGACTGTATGGCTTCCACGATCAACTCCGTCGGCCCATGGGTGGAGAAGCCGACAAAACGCACCCGCCCCTGCCGTACCAGGCGCTGACACACCTCCAGACACCCCCCTGGACGCAGGCTGTGCTCCAAGTCTTCCCAGGTATTCAACCCGTGGATGGCCAGCAGATCCACATAATCGAGGTTCAAGTAGCTCATCGATTGCTCGAACTTGGCCAGGAACTGCTGCGGGTCGGCGCTGGGGCCAATTTTCGTCTGCACAATCAGATCTTGCCGGGGAAAGAGCGGCAAAATGCGGCCCAACTGCATTTCAGAAGTGCCATAGCCGCGGGCAGTTTCGATGTGGTTGATGCCCACCTCCAAGGCCCGGCGAATCGTCGCCTCCAGGTTCTGCTGGCTTGCCGCTGGGATCCCTGACCAAGGAGTATCTTGCCAACTGTGTTGATAGCGCATGCCACCACAGCTCAGCACAGGCATAGGCAGCTCGGTACGCCCAAATCTGCGATACTGCATGGTTTTTCCCCTGGACTAGGTCGTGTTGATCTTATGTTAGGATAGAGAGAGTAATTTATAGAGGAAAGAGGATGAAGTTGGTTTTTTTAGATGAAAACAAATGGCAGAAGATATTGGCTTTTTTACAGACAGAAGAGAGAGTTAACATTGGGAAAGAAGCAAACTGCAAACAGTTTATTGAAGCAGTTCTTTGGATAGCCCGTTCCGGTGCTCCTTGGCGCTACCTCCCAGAAGGATATGGCAAATGGTACACCATCTATCAAAGATTCCACCGGTGGAGTCGTTTTGGAGTGTGGGAACGGATGTTCAAGTATTTTATTGACGACCCTGATTTAGAGCATCTCATTATTGATTCAACCACGGTTCGAGCGCACTCCTGTGCTGCCGGAAAAAAGGGGAGCAAGCTTTGGGGAGAAGCCGAGGCGGATACAGCACCAAGATTCATGTGAGTGTAGATGGGTTGGGAAATCCGCTGGAATTGAGAATAACTGGCGGAGAAAAGAGCGATATTACTCAAGGGGAAGAATTGATAGAGGGCTGGCAGAGAAAGGATACCAAAGTAATTGGGGATAAAGGATATGATGCGGATAAGTTGATTAAGAAGATAGGGGAAGCTCAAGCGGTTATTCCGCCTAAAAGGAATAGAAAGACGCAGCGGCATTATGACAAGCATCTGTATAAAGAGAGGCATTTAATCGAATGCTTTTTTCATAAGTTAAAGCAGTACCGGCATCTATGTTCTCGTTTTGACAAATTGGCCAGGAACTTCTTGAGTTTTCTCTATCTCGTCAGTGCTCTCTTTTGGCTCAAATGAAAGATCAACACAACCTAAGCCCCATTTTAGGGCGGGCTTTCCATACCCCACCGCCGAAACTTGAACCCTGAGCCGGCCGCATTGTGCAGCAGTCACCGTCAGAAATCAAGAAATCAGATCAGTCTGGAAATGTGAGGGCTGCAGGGGAGCGACTAAGCTAGAGTGTTTTAGGAGTACGGGGCTGACGGGGCTCGAACCCGCAACTTCCGCCGTGACAGGGCGGTGCTCTAACCAATTGAACTACAGCCCCAATCGCTGCGAATATCTATTCTGGATGTGGACGAGGATTGTTGTCAATCATGGTGGTTAGTCTGGCAGCACAGGCCGCAACCCTTGTGGATACCGCTCCGCAAAATGGGATCCCAACGGCGGCGATGCAACAGGTGGCGGATGTGCTCACTCAGGTGGCCCAACACCTGGATCACCTGCAATACACCACCTTGCGCTACCCCGATGGCGGCTGGCTGACGGTGCGGGTGGTCGAGGATCCTGCTGCTGGCGACTCATCCTCAGAGGGATCCCAGCCGACGACTCATCTGTGGATCCCGGCCTTCGGCCACCTGGAAGATGCCCACACCACACTGGCAGAGCTCAAGGAGCGATCGCCGGAGCTGGAGACCGCTTCTTTTGGGGTCTTGGAGCTGTTGTTCTTGGCGTTGGGCCTTTCTCGGGCCGATGGTATTGTCTTTTACGACCAAGCTGGGGATCGGCAACAGGGCAAAACCGTAGCCTGCCGAGCTTTGATGGAACAGGTCAATCAATCGCTTCGCAGATGGGCCTCTCCACCCCCTTCAATGGCTTGAGCTCTTGAACTTTTCTCTTTTATGGTTTTGTGGTCATTTCGATTCAAACTAGGACAAAGCGTTGAATGCGGAGGGCCAGAAGGCTTTTCTAAGGACTCCGTCCCGCCGGCGCGATCAGTAGCCCAGACGTCTCATCCTAACCTGAAACAACTATAAAACTATTAAAGATCTTAAAGATCTATAAAGTTAAAGATCGCAACGCAAAATTCCAGATCCGCCAGATCCGCAGTCCGCCCTGCGTCAGCTCAAAATGGCTCCCTGCCGACGGGCAAACTTCCGTAGCTTCTCGTCCATCCGCGCCCCCCGCAGATCCGCTTTGCAAAAGTTGGTAAAGCGCTTGCTCTTTTCTTCTGGGTATCGAGCCAAACGAACCCCACCGGCCATCGACCAGATCACCGAGCTGGCCACCACCAAGGCGATCCCAGCCGCTCCTAACGCATAAACCAAATTGCCCGTGGTCAGGCGGACAAGCAAAAAGGCCAGGATCCCTGAGCCCAGCAGCCCCCCCAAGCCTGTCAGGATCCCTCCCAATGTTTTGGCCGATCCAGACAGTTGGCTCAAAACCCGTAGCCAATGGGGTTGAGGGGTGTTGAAGAGGATCCCGCGCAGATCCGCCCCCTGCAAGTTGGCCCCTGAGAAATCGGCCCCCCGCAGATCGGCCTGGCGCAAATCATAGCCGGCTAGGTTTTGGTTGGCAAAGGACTTTCCCCGCAGATCCGCTCCCGCCATGGAGGGGATCCGCGGTGGGGTGGCCGGCTTGATCCGTCCGCCGCCTGTGATGCTACTGGCTCGGCCCAGTTGGGTGAAACCGGTGGTGCTCCCCCACTCAGAGGGGATGGATACCGGGCTGCTGGCTGTCATTCCCCCTGCGGTGGACGGAGGGAGGGGTGTGGGCACGAAACCACCCGAGCGGCGCTTGGCCCAGTAGCCGGAGATCACCGATGTGCTGGGATTGGCAGACAGGGGGGAGTTGGGCAACACAATCGGTGCTTCTTCCACCGGGATCCCTTGCAGCGCCCGCAAGACCTCGGTGGCGGTGGCAAAGCGCTGATTGATGGCCGGCTGCAACATGCGGTGCAAAATGGCGTCGAATTCAGGGCTAAGCTGCAGTTCATCCGACCAATCCCACTGCCCCGTTTCATGGTTATAAAACTTGGCCGGAGATTCCAACGTCATCAAGTTGATGCAGGTAGCCGCCAAAGCATAGAGATCGCTAGAGGGACCGACCGCCTGGCCGGCTACTTGCTCTGGGGGAGAAAAGCCCAGCGAGCGAATGGCCGTCGCCTCTTCTGCCGAATCCTGGCCCGGGCCGAGCTGCTTGACGGCCCCAAAGTCGATCAGCACCAATCGGCCATCTTCTTTGCGACGAATCAGGTTGGCGGGTTTAATGTCTCGGTGAACCGTGTTGTGGCTGTGGACATAGCTGAGGATCAGCAGCACCTCCTGCATCACCTGCCGGGTTTGTTCTTCGGAAAAGGGCCCATTGCGACGCATTTCTTGGGAGAGGGTGGTGCCCTGGATAAATTCCTGCACCAAGTAGAACTTGCCGCCTTCCTGAAAGTGGGCGTAGAGCTTGGGGATCTGCGAATGTTCGCCCAGGCGCTCCAACACTTGGGCCTCGCGATTGAAGAGCTCCTCCGCCAGCTTGGCCAGTTGCGGGGATCCCTCGACCGGGCGCAACTGCTTGATCACCCGCCAAGGTTTGGAGGGCATGTCCTCATCCCGCGCCAAAAAGGTAGAGCCAAATCCCCCCTGGCCGATGCGCTTGAAGGCCCGGTAGCGATTGCGCAGCAGGAGGAGATGGCCACAAGAGGCACAGGTAGAGGCATCCGCCGGGTTTTCCGGGTGCAAACAGGCAGGGTTAAGGCAGTAGCAAGTGGGCATACCAGTTTGGGGTTACCGGCTGGCGATCCGGACAACCGAGACGGAGCCAAGAAGTCGGCAGGCAAGTTGTGAGAGATACATACAGGTTAGACCAAGAAGAAACAAATCTTGCACAACTGCCTCAAATAAGCTGATCTTAGCGTCTGCCCGCCCTGAGGTTCATCGGACAAATCGCTTAGGTTTTCGGCGGATGGGGTTGGGTGAAACGAAGCGAGGGCAGCAAGGGCTGGATGGAAAACTTAGAATTGATGAATACAGCCATCTTCGCCTGTCATGTTTCCAGCGCTTTCCGGTGCCGCCATTCGGCAAACTTTTCTGGACTTCTACGCTCAGCGGGGCCACCAGGTGTTGCCCAGCGCCTCCTTGGTGCCAGAAGATCCAACGGTGCTGCTGACCATTGCTGGCATGTTGCCCTTTAAGCCCATTTTCCTGGGGCAACGGGATCCGGAGTACCCACGGGTTACAACGGCCCAGAAATGTGTGCGCACCAACGACATCGAGAACGTGGGCCGAACGGCGCGCCACCACACCTTCTTCGAGATGCTGGGCAACTTCAGCTTTGGCGACTACTTCAAAAAGGAGGCCATCGCCTGGGCCTGGGAGCTGGTGACGGAGGTGTTCGGCCTGCCCCCGGAACGGCTGGTGGTGAGCGTCTTTCGCGAAGATGAGGAGGCTTTTGCCCTCTGGCGAGATGAGATAGGGATCCCGGCCCACCGCATCCAGCGCATGGGAGAGGCGGATAATTTCTGGGCTGCCGGCCCCACCGGCCCCTGTGGCCCTTGTTCTGAGATTTACTACGACTTCAAGCCGGAGCTGGGGGATGAGCGGATCGATTTGGAGGATGACTCCCGCTTTCTGGAGATCTACAACCTGGTGTTCATGGAGCTGAACCGGGATAGCGAAGGTCACCTGATGCCGCTGGCCAAGCAAAACATCGACACCGGCCTGGGGTTGGAGCGGTTGGCCCAGGTGTTGCAGGGGGTGCCCAACAACTACGAGACAGACTTGATCTTTCCCATCATTCAGACGGCGGCTGGGATCGCCGGGCTGAACTACTCCAAGGCCGACCCGGAGCAGCAAATCTCCCTGAAGGTGATCGGGGATCACGCGCGGGCAGTGATGCATTTGATTGCCGATGGGGTGCTTCCTTCCAATGTGGATCGGGGCTATGTGCTGCGGCGGCTGATCCGGCGAATGGTGCGCCACGGGCGATTGCTGGGGATTGGCGAGCCCTTCACCATCCCGGTAATCGAGACCGCGATTCAGTTGGCCGAGGCTGCCTATCCTCAGGTGCGGGAGCGAGAAACCCTGATCAAGACCGAGCTGCAACGGGAGGAAGAGCAGTTTCTCAAAACCCTGGAGCGGGGGGAACGGCTGCTGCTGGATTTGTTTACTGCCGTCGAATCTTCCCGCCGTGACAGCAGCTCGCCAAAGCAGATCTCCGGCGCCGACGCCTTCAAGCTCTTCGATACCTACGGTTTTCCGCTGGAGCTAACCCAAGAAATTGCCCAGGAACACGGCTTCAGCGTGGATCTGGAGGGCTTTGAGCAAGAGATGGAGAAACAGCGGCAGCGGGCCCGCGCCGCCCACCAAACCATCGACCTCACAGCCCAGGGATCCCTGGACGAGTTGGCGGATTTCCTCAGCCAAACGGAGTTTTTGGGGTACAGCCAATCTTCCGCCCGCGGCGTGGTCGAGGCCCTGTTGGTCGAGGGGAAATCGGTGCCCCAAGTGGAGGCAGGGCAAGCGGTGCAGATCGTTTTGGATCGCACGCCCTTCTACGCCGAGTCCGGCGGGCAAATTGGCGACCGGGGCTACCTTTCTGGGGACGGCCTGCTGGTGCGGATTGAAGATGTGCAAAAGCAAGGGGATCTGTTCGTTCACTTTGGCCGTGTGGAACGCGGGATCCTGCGGGTGGGGGATCCCGTCCAAGCCCAGATTGACCTGGCCTGTCGGCGGCGCGCCCAAGCCCACCACACCGCCACCCACCTGCTGCAGGCGGCCCTGAAAAGAATTGTCGATCCCTCGATTGGTCAGGCGGGATCCCTGGTGGCCTTTGACCGGCTGCGCTTTGATTTCACCCTATCCCGGCCAGTCACCCCTGAGGAGCTGGAACAGATCGAGAACTTGGTGAACACCTGGATTGCCGAGGCCCATGCTGCTCAGGTGGCGATCATGCCCTTGGCCGAGGCCAAAGCCAGAGGTGCCGTGGCCATGTTCGGGGAAAAATACGGCGCCGAGGTGCGGGTAATCGACTTTCCGGGGGTGTCGATGGAGCTGTGCGGTGGCACCCATGTCAACAACACCGCCGAGATCGGCCTGTTCAAGATCATCGCCGAGACCGGGGTGGCTGCCGGGATCCGTCGCATCGAGGCCGTGGCCGGGCCGGCTGTACTGGAATACCTGAACGAGCGGGACAGGGTGGTGCGGGAGCTGAGCGCCCAATTCAAAGCCAAGCCCCAGGAACTGCCGGAGCGGGTTGCTGCCCTACAGGCGGAGCTGAAAGCTGCTCAGAAGGAGCTGGAGGAGGTGCGCAGCCAGTTGGCCTTGGTGCAGGCCGAACGTTTGCTGGCCCAAGCGGTTGCCGGCGCAGATCTCAAGGTGTTGGTGGCAGAACTGGGATCCACCACCCCTGAGGCCCTCAAAACCGCTGCCGAGCATCTGCTCCACAAGCTGGGGGAAGGGGCAGTGGTGCTGGGATCGGTGCCGGAAGCCGGTAAGGTCAGCCTGGTGGCTGCCTTTAGCCCTGCTGTGCAGCAACTTGGCCTGAAGGCGGGATCCTTCATCGGCGAGATTGCCAAACTCACCGGAGGGGGCGGCGGCGGACGGCCCAACTTGGCCCAAGCTGGGGGCAAACAGCCGGAGAAATTGGCAGAGGCTTTGCAGGTGGCCCGGGAGCGGTTGCAAGCGGAGCTGATCTCGCGCTAGGGGAGCGAAGCCCTTTTGAGCAGCAACAGGCCGTCCATCAGCCACTACAGTCTGTTCAGTTTAGGGTGAGACACTCGGGCTATAGAGAGAAGCCTTCTGGCCGCGTATGGGGTTATGGGTTTAGTGTCCTAGTTTGAATCGAAATGACTATAAATCTTCGGCCAGTGGGGTTTCCGACATGTCTTCCAGGCTCAGTTGCACCTGCCGCTGCAGCGCCTGAATCGCCTGGTATTCCTGCTGGATGCTGGCCTGGTACTGGGCGGCCAGGGCAGTGTTGCCTTCGGAAAAGGCTTGATCCCACAGTTGGGTCCAGTAGCGGTAGCGCTTCTGGCGAATTTCCAGCTCCATGTTGGCAATGGCGGCCCGCACCACCATCCGTGGACGCATCAGGGCTACGCGGGTATTTTCGTCCAACCAGAGCAGATGGCTGAGGCGCTCGTTGAGCTGCTCATCTTGGGCACAGAGGGTGCGCAAAGCCGTCAGCAAAGTCTCTCCCCGGTCTTCCAGCTCCGGCTGAGCCGAGATCAGCTCCAAGATCCGCTGCCACAGCTCCCGGTGGGGGCGAAAGCTAAATTGCAGCTCCCGCTCCAGCAAAGTTTGGCGAATTTCGTGGCGATACTCGCCAAAATGCAGAAAGATCTGCAAAAGATGGGACTCAGATTGCAAGAGTTTGGATCCCTTATTGAGGGAAGATTGCTGGGGTTTGGCCCAGCGGTACTGCCGCACGGCTCGGCGCAGGTCTTCTTCCAAATCTCGACTGAGGCGACCATTGCCCCGACTGAGCAATTCTGCCACTTTGTGCAAATACAAAGAGCGCCATTGTCCACCCAAACCGGCCAGCAGTTGCACAAGGGCTTGACGGGCCTGCTGAAAATCGGTGGCCCGGCTCAGATCCCGACCGGCCAACACCTGTTCAATTCGCCAATCCAGCCACAGGGGGGCCTGCTCAATCAGGGTTTGCAGTTCAGAAACCGCTGGTGTCAGCGGGGCGGAGCCCCTGTGCTCCCGCAAAAATTCGTCGGCATCTTTGCCCTCAGGAAGGGTGAGAATGCGCAGCTCAATTTCTCCGCGCCGCGCTTGTTCTTCAACGGCTTCAATGGCTCGGTTGGCGGCGTTCAAACCGGCCCGATCCGCATCAAAATTGAGAATCAGTCGCTTCGATTGGGTGTAGCGCAGCAGGATCTTCACCTGGTGGGGCGTCAAAGCGGTGCCCATAGCGGCTACGGCATAGGCAACCCCCGCCTGATGCAGGGCGATGACATCGAAGTAGCCTTCCACCACCAGGACTTGATCGGCTTTGGCAATGGCATCGCGGGCAAAGTTGAGGCCATAGACCACCTGGCTTTTGTTGAAGAGCTCTGTTTCTGGAGAGTTGAGGTACTTGGGCTGTCCTGACTCCCCCAAGGCTCTGCCGGCAAACCCGATCACCCGCCCCTGCACATCGAAAATGGGCAGCATGATCCGGTTGCGAAAGCGGTCGTAGTGGCCGGATCCTTGCTGGCGGGGAACCAGCAATCCAGCCTCTTCTAAAAGTTTGACCGGTTGGCGCTTGTGGTTGACCAAGTATTCGTAGAGAGATTGCCAGCTGGGGGGAGCAAAGCCGATTTGAAATTTTTGCAAAGTTTCTTCGCTCAGGTGGCGGCTGTGCAGGTACTGGCGGGCGGCGGATCCTAGCTGGGATCGGAGGGCATGCCGATAAAAATCGGCGGCCATGGCCAAAATCTCCAGCAGCTTTTCCCGGTGGGAGAGTTCCCGCTCATAGAGGGATCCCAAGGGCTGTGTCTCGGTGTGGCGAGTGGGCAGAGGGATGTGGTATCGCCGGGCCAAGTGGCGCACGGCCTCGGCAAAGGAGAGATGCTCGGTCTGCATGACAAAGCGCAGCACATCTCCCCCTGCCCCGCAGGAGAAGCACTTGTAGATCTGCTTGCTGGGGCTGACCTGAAAACTGGGTTTGTGGTCGTTGTGGAAAGGGCAAAGCCCAACGAAGTTCTTTCCCTGCTTGCGCAGCACCACTTTTTCGGCCACCACTTCCACGAGGTCGGCCTTTTGGCGCACCAACTGAATGAAATCGGGGGGCAGACCGCTCATGGCTTCGGGGGATCCTGACCTTATGGTAGCCGGGGGAAGCTCGACAGGCCGTCTTTTGACCTGGCCCAACGGGCTTGGGACAATAAGCCAGCTTTGTTCGCGTTAGCGGTGCAAAGCACGAAGGCTAGTTTTGGGTCAATCTCTGAGATGAAAATGCGAATGATCAACCTTTTTATAGGGCTTTTGTTGGCAGTCTCTGCCCTCTTTTTGAGCCCGCAAGCGGCTTCTGCCGAGCCGGATTTGGCCTTGGGAGCTAAGGTCTTTCAGGCCAAATGCGTGGGCTGTCACTTGAACGGGCGAAACACTTTGGTGGCAGCGAAAAACCTTTCTCTGGCGGCTCTTCATGAGTACCACGTGGATACCCCTGAGCTGATCCAGGCCCAGGTGAGAAACGGCAAAGGAGCCATGCCGGCTTTTGCCAAGATCCTCAAGCCGGAGGAGATCGAGGCGGTGGCGGCCTACGTTTTGGATCGCGCTGAGCACAACTGGAGTAGAGGCTAGTGGCCAAAGAGAAGACTCAAGATCCAGCCTTGCTGCAGGAAAGCCCGGCGGAGCGGCTGCCTCACGAGCAGGGATGTGAAGGACAGGGATCCCGCCGCAAAATCTTGTCGGTTGGCGTGGGAGCACATGGCTTGGTGGCGGTGGGCATTTCTGCCCATGGGGTAGTGGCCATCGGCGTGGTGACCCACGGCATCCTCTCTATTGGCCTAGTGGCTATGGGGGCGCTCTCCTTCGGGCTGGTGTCGATGGGTTTGGCCAGCGCCGGCCTGGTGTCGATGGGCCTAGCCAGTTGGGGACAGCACAGCATGAGCATAACGGAATCCCACGGATCCCATCACCACCCCTAGGTTTTGACCAACAAACACTGCATTTTTCTCTTTCTCTACAGGCTTGTAAGGAGCATCTGCGAATGTTCAGTCTGCAAAGTTACTTGACCCTGGCCAAGAAATCTCTGCTGGCCCTGGGAATGAGTTTTTTACCCCTTTCCTCTGCCTGGGCCCATGTTACCGTCCATCCCAAAGAGGCCCCGGCGGGCAGCTTTGTTAAGCTTACCTTTCGAGTGTCCCACGGATGTGATGGATCTCCAACCGTTCGTCTGCGCGTGCAGATCCCGGAGGGATTTGTCTCTGTGAAGCCGGTGGTTCACCCCCTCTGGAAAGTTGAAACCGTGAAAAAGCCCCTGGCAACTCCCTACGAGATGCACGGAAAGATGATCACTGAAACGGTTTCTGAGGTGATCTGGAGCGGCGGCTCGCTGCCAGACGGGCTCATGGACGAGTTCAGCATTGGTGTGAAGCTGCCGGATCGCCCTGGTGAGACTGTAGCTATCCCGGCAATCCAGGAGTGCGAGCAGGGCATGTACCGCTGGATTCAGGTGGCTCAGCCTGGCGAGGATCCCAAGAGTTTGCCGGAGCCGGCTCCGCTGCTGAAGCTGACGGGTGGAGACAGTGGACAGGGTCACGGTACCCGCTAGGCGGCCTGGTTGGGATCATGTCTTATCCTAGGGGGGGTTTTGCTGGGATTTGGGCTGGGATCCTCTGCGCCTTGCTGTGGGTGGCCGGGATCCAGCCCGTTTTTGCCCATGCCAGCTTGCTATCCACCTTCCCAGAGGATGGGGCGGTGCTGCAGGAAGCGCCGACACAGGTGCGGCTGGTCTTCAATGAGCCGGTGCGGATCACGCAACTCCAGGTTTTAGGTAGCAGCGGACGGGCGCTAGCTTTGGAAAACGTGGTGAGCACCGGCAACGCGCCGCAGGGGGATCTGCCCCAGGAGATCCCAGAGGGGGTTTACATTGTCAGCTGGCGGGCCATTTCTGCCGATTCTCATCCGGTAAGCGGTTCGTTTGTTTTCCTGGTGGGAGCGGATCCGGAGCGAGTTCAGACGGTGAGGGCGACCCAGCTTCAAGGAAGGGATCCCTTGTACTGGCCGCGGGTGGGGGGGCGCTGGGGGATCTACTTGGGCAGCCTTTTTGTGGTGGGGGTGCTGGGCTGGTGGCGACTGTTGCGGGGGCGGTTAAACGCCGAGGCCGGATCTTGGGCTTTTGCGACAGCTTGGATCACCCTCAGCTTGACCGTGGTGGCCTTCAGTCTGCATTTGGCCCAGCTCTACCCTTACTTTAATGGGCGAGAGCTGCTGCGTGTGATGCTTTCTCCCTACGGTTGGGGTACAGGGCTGCGGCTGGTGGGGCTAGGGATCCTGATCTGGGCCTGTGAGGGAGGTGCCGTCTGGGCCAGCGGTATGGGGTCGGTGTTGGTGCTCGGCTCCTTTTTGCCCATTGGCCATGCTCTCACCAGTGAGCATCCGATGGGGACAATGGCGCTGCTGGGGCTGCATCTGGCCGGTTCAGCTTTCTGGTTGGGAGGGTTGTGGGGGCTGGAGCGCCTGCTGGGCAAGGAATCTGCTCCCTACCCATCTGTAGGCATCATCCAACGGTTTTCTGACGTGGCCACCTGGGCGGTACCGGGGCTTATCCTGGCGGGGGTGGGGATGGGTGGGATCCACCGCGGCTGGGACTGGGATCATCCCTACGGCCAGTATCTCTGGGCCAAGCTGCTGCTGGTGCTGATGATGGTGGGGCTGGGCGCCCACAACAAGTTTCGGCTGGTGCCGGGATTACAGCAAGGTGGACAGGCCGCGGGCCGGTCGCTGCGCCGGATCGTCCGCCTGGAGTTGGTGGGGCTGATGCTGGTGCTGGGCTTGACCAGCTTCCTGGTGGCCCAGGCTCCCCCCAGTCATGGGAGGCAGGGCATGGGATCCCCCCTGGAATCAGGTTGGCAGACCAGTTGTGAAGAGAGCTTGAACTGGCCGGAAGGCAGCCTGCACCTGAAGATTCTGCCCTGCCGTCCTGGGGAAAATCAAATTCGGGCTGAGGTGAAGGGAGTCCCGGCCCAGGAATTGACCCTTGGGTTTTCCCTGCCAGAACAGGGGATCCCCCCTCTACGCCGCACTGTAGCGCCGGATGGGCCTGGCCAATTTGTGGTGGAAAATGTGCCCCTAGCCCTGGCGGGGGAATGGCAGATCGAGGTGAGACTGCTGATCAGCGATTTTGAAGAGCGGCGAGGTCAGATCGCGGTTTCTCTCTGACTGAATTGTTACAGACATTGAAGATCGCGAAAAGAAAAAGCAGAAAAAGACCCTGGATAGGAGCTGTGGATTGCTCCGCCCAAGGGCGTCCGCCTGTGGCAGAATCGAGCCAGCTTGCAGTGGCAAAAGGCTGCGCCGCTCAGGGACTGACTTGGCCATGGAAGACAAGATCAGAGCGGGAAGTGTGCTCAGGGGACGCTATCGCATTCTCCATCCCCTCGGGGAAGGGGGATTTGGCATAACCTACAAGGCGGTGGATCAAGACACCTTCGATAGCCCCTGCGTCGTCAAGCGCCTTCGCCCCCTCTCCACGGATCCTTATACACTGGCCACGGCTCGCAAGCTCTTTGAACGGGAAGCCAAGGTTCTCAACCGGCTCAACCACTTCGACCAGGTGCCCCGCCTTTTGGCCCACTTCGAGCAGGATCAGGATTTTTACTTGGTGCAAGAGTTTGTTGCCGGGCATGATCTCAGCCAGGAGCTGATCCCGGGCAAGCCGCTGAGCGAGGCCGAGGTTTTGCAACTGTTGTGGGATATTTTGGAGATCCTGCGCCATGTACACGCCCACCAGATCGTCCATCGGGATATCAAGCCGGCCAACCTGATGCGCCGCGATGCCGATGGCAAGTTGGTGTTGATCGACTTTGGGGCAGTCAAGGAAGTGGGGCGGTTGGTCAGCCATGCCCCCGGCCAAACTCAGTTGGCGACGGTGATTGGCTCGGTTGGCTACATGGCGCCCGAACAGCTCAACGGCAAGCCCCAGCCCTGCAGCGACCTTTACTCTGTGGGGGTGTTGGCCATCCAAGCCCTCACCGGTCGTCCTCCCCATAAGATCCGGGACGATCCCCGCACCGGCCAACTGCTCTGGCGGGATTTGGTTCAGGTCAGCGAGGAGCTGGCCGAGATTTTGGATCGCCTGATCTGCCCCCACTGGCAAGAGCGTTTCCAATCGGCTGCTGAGGTGTTGGAGGCGCTGCGGCCCCTGTTGCCTTTTCCCCAGGAGTCAACGCTTCGGGATATTGCGGTGGATCAGGTTTTGGTGACGCGCCTGTTGGCCCGCGCACAGGAGAAAGCCCGCCAAGGGGATTTCCAGGGGGCGATTGCCGACTGTACGTTGGCCATTCAATTGGATCCCCAAAATAGCCGCGCCTACAGCCAGCGGGGCAGCGCCCGCTACAAAAGTGGGGACTTGGCAGGGGCCATCGCAGATTACACCCAAGTCATTCAACTGGCAGGGGACGCCCGCGCCTATTTCAACCGCGGCATTGCCCGCTACCGGCTGGAGGACTACGAGGGAGCTGTTGCCGACTACACCCAGGCTCTCGGCCTCAACCCACAATGGGCGGTGGCCTACTACAACCGTGGCAA
The DNA here is from genome assembly GCF_047461575.1 of Synechococcus sp. W60.1. Taxonomy (NCBI): domain Bacteria; kingdom Bacillati; phylum Cyanobacteriota; class Cyanophyceae; order Synechococcales; family Synechococcaceae; genus Synechococcus; species Synechococcus sp. W60.1. Next base: position 48,652 of record NZ_JANSHL010000012.1, read on the forward strand.
TGCTTACCGGCAACTCAATCAGCAGCAGCAGGCCATCGAAGACTATTCGCGGGCCATTGAGCTCAACCCGGAAGATGTGCGGGCCTATTTCAACCGCGGCGTGGTGCGCGGCCATCTGGGAGATGCGCAGGGGGCAGCAGCCGATTTTTCCGAGGTGATCAAGCGGGACCCTCAGGACGGGGAAGCCTACTTCAACCGGGGAGTGGCGCGGGTCCAGTTGTCAGATTTGCAAGGGGCCGTCGAGGACTACACCCAAGCGCTGCAGTTGGATCCTCGCCACGGCAAAGCCTATTACCACCGGGGCCTGGCCCGGCAAGCGTTGGGGGATCCCCAAGGGGCCGTTGAAGATTTTTCTCAGGCCCTATCCCTACGGTCTGCTGAGGCCACTGAGCTACCTGAGGCAGAGGCGGCAGCCCAGGCGGATCTCTACTTGCAGCGGGCCATGGCCTACCTGAGCAGCAACGCCCTGGAGTCGGCGCTGGCGGATTGTGAACAGGCTCTCCGCCTGGATCCCAACCTGTCGCGGGCCTATCTCTGCCGGGGCTTGGCTCGCCAGGGGCTGGGGGATCCCGGCGGCGCTCTGGCAGACTTCAACCGCGCCCTGGAGCTGGATCCCCAAATGGCCAAAGCCTACCTCAACCGGGGCATTGCCCACCTGGACTTGGGCAACATTGAAGCGGCTTTGTCCGACTTGAACCAGGCCATTGCTTTGGATCCCCAAGATGCCAGTGCCTACAGCAGCCGCGGGCGAATCCATTGGCTGTTGGGGGATCCCCTAGCGGCTCTGCGGGATTATACAGCTGCCCTAGAGCGGGATCCGCAGAACCCTCAGCTCTACCTCAACCGCGGCCAACTCCATGTTGAGCGGGAAGATTGGCCGGCAGCCTGTGAGGACTTCTCGCAGGTGTTGCAGTGGGCGGCGAGGCCTGGGATCCCACGCGGGCCGGAGCTGCTGGTTAATGCCCATCTGCGCCGCGGTATGGCACGGCAACGGTTGGGGGATTGGCAGGGAGCGCTGGCCGATTTCGACCAAGCTCTGCAAGGGGATCCTCAGTCGGGCTTGGCTTATTTCCATCGCGGCCAAGTGCGGGCTGCTCTGGGAGATGGGCTGGGGGCCATCCAGGATTACCACCAGGCTTTGGCGCTGGGGGTGGCAGTGGCCGAGGCGGATATCCGCCGAGATCTGGCGCGGGCCCAAATCCAGACAGGGGATCTGCAGGCGGCCTTGGAGCAGTTGAACGAGGCGGTGCGCTTGCAGCCGGAACGGCGGGATCTGCGCCAAGAGCGAGCTGAGTTGTGCCGACAGCTGGGCCGGTGGCCAGAGGCCATTGCCGACTACGACGAGGTGTTGCGGCAGGATCCTCAGGACTGGACGGCTTGGCTGGGACGGGGCATGGCCCATGGACAGGTGGGCAACTGGGCTGCCGCCCTTCAGGATCTCAGCCGGGTTTTGCAGCAGGATCCTGACCACAGGGAAGCGCTGTGGCACCGCGCACAGGCCCTGCAGCAGTTGGGTCAGACCGAAGCGGCCTTGCAAGATCTAAACCGTCTGCTGCAGCGGGATCCCCAACACAGGATGGCCCGCTTGGCCCGCGGCTCTCTGTTGTTGGCGTTGGCGGTGCGCGGCACCGTTCCTGCAGCGGGCGTAGCCTTGGAGCAGGCCGAATCCGACTTCGACCAAGTCATCCAAGAACAAGCCCAAGACGGGGAACAGTCCCGGCAGCTCTATCTGGAGGCCCACCTGAAGCGGGCCCACATCCGCCGCCTGCGCCACAACCTGGAGGGGGCAATAGCCGATTGGGATCGGGTCTTGGAGCTGGCCAGCCCAGGGGATCCAGAAGTGCTGGTCACCGAAGCCCTGTTGTATCGGGGCTTGTGTCGCCAAGAGAGGGGGGATCTGGCTGGGGCGTTGGCCGATTTCACGGCGCTGATCCAGCAGCAACCGCAGGCTTCTCAGGCTTTTGCTTTGCGGGCAAGGGTGCATCTGGCTTTGGGGGATCAAGAGGCGGCATTGGCGGATCTCAACCAAGCTCTGAGCCTCGACCAGAACTGGGGGGTGGCCGATGCTGCCCTGGCCTACCGTCAACGGGGGGATCTGCACCGGCAGGCCAATCGCCCTGAGCTGGCCATTGCCGACTACACGCGGGCCCTAGCCTTGAACCCTCAGGAGCGCCCTGCTTTGCTCTGCCGAGCTCTCTTGTGGGAGCGCGCGGGACAGACGGACAAAGCGATAGAAGACTACACCCGACTGCTGCAACTGGAGCTGGATCCCCAGGAGCGGGTCTGGGTTTTGAACAACCGCGGCTGGGCCTACGCCCAACAGGGGGATTTTTCGGCGGCCATCCGCGACTACGACCAAGCCATAACACTCTGCACTGCTGACGCGAGCGATAGGGATCCCTGCCACCTCAAGGCCCACCTCAACCGCGCCCTGGCCCGGACTGCCCTTGGGGATTGGCAGAGAGCCTGCCAGGATTTCCAGGCTGCCCTCCAGATGCAAGGGTACGAAGGTCGGCTTTTGGAAGACGTTATCGCTAGTTATTTCAAAATAGGTTGAGACACTTCCCAAAGGCTCCGCGCCGTCGCCGCGGCCACCTCCAACCTCTCTTAGAAATCGATGGGATTTGAATGGACAGTTAGAGGGATCGGCTCAAGCCTCCTCCGCCACTTCTCCCGTCTCGGGCCGCAGCAGCGGAAAGGCAATGACATCGCGAATGCTGGGAGCGTCGCACAGCAGCATCACCAAGCGGTCGATCCCCACGCCCAGGCCGCCGGTGGGGGGCAGGCCATATTCCAAGGCCGTGAGGAAGTCTTCATCCAGAAAGTGGGCCTCCTCATCTCCGGCTGCCTTCAGGGCTGCCTGGGCCTCCAGCCGCTGCCGCTGATCCACCGGATCGGTGAGCTCTGAGTAGGCGTTGGCCGTCTCCCGCCCAACGATGAACAGCTCGAAGCGCTCGGCCAACCCCGGTTTGCTGCGGTGGGGCTTGGTGAGGGGACACACATCCAGGGGGTAGTCCAGAACAAAGGTGGGCTGGCGCAGGCGGCTCTCGCAGCAGTGCTCAAAGGCTTTGACCAGCAACTTGCCAGGGGAGTCCTGGGGGGAGAGATCGGGGATCCCTTGGGCGGCCAAGGCCGGCAAGAGCTCTTCAGGGCATCCCTTTTCCACATCGATGAAAATGCCAGTGGCCTCCTCCACCAGCTCCTGCATCGTCACCCGTCGCCAGGGAGGGGTGAGGTCGATGGCTTCCCCTTGGTAGGTGAGCTGCAGGGATCCCCGCACTGCCAGGGCGGCGTTGCAGACCAGGGTTTCCGTCAGCTCCATCATGGTGTGGTAGTCGGCGAAGGCTTGATAGGCCTCTAGAGAGGTGAACTCCGGGTTGTGGCGGGTGGAGATGCCTTCGTTGCGAAAGACCCGCCCAATTTCATAGACTCGCTCGATCCCGCCCACCACCAGCCGCTTCAGGTGCAGCTCGGTGGCAATGCGCAAGTAGAGATCCAGATCCAGGGCGTTGTGGTGGGTAACAAAAGGCCGCGCCTCCGCCCCGCCGGGGATCACCTGCAACACTGGCGTCTCAATTTCCGCAAAACCTCGCTCTTCCAGAGTCTGCCGCAGGGAGCGGATGATCTGGGCGCGGTCGAGCAAGGTCTGCTTGACCTCAGGGTTGACGATGAGATCGACGTAGCGCTGGCGGTAGCGTTTCTCCACATCCCGCAGGCCGTGCCACTTGTCCGGCAGCGGCAACAGCGCCTTGGTTAGCACCTGGTACTCGTCCACCCGCACCGACAATTCCCCTTTTTCGGTGCGCTTGAGGCAGCCCTTGGCCCCCAGCCAATCGCCCACGTCGATGAGCTTGTCCAAGTTCTTGAAGGCCAACTCCCCCATATGCTCCGTCAGCCGTTTCTTGTCTAGATAAAGCTGAATGGTGCCAGAGCGATCCTGCAGGGTAAAGAAGGCCAGCTTGCCCATGACCCGCCGCGCCCGGATCCGCCCGGCCACCGCCACCTGCACATCCTCCCGCTCGCCGCCGGGCTCTAGGTCGGCAAATTGCTCCTGCAGCTCGGCAGCCAGATGGGTAACAGGAAAAGAATAGGCATAGGGCGGGATCCCTTGTTCCCGCAGGTGTTGGGCTTTTTCCAGGCGGGCGGCCCGTTGGGCAACTTCGCTGCTGCTGGGGAGAGTGGACATGGCAGTGGATAGGCAATGGACAATGAAAGCCCCATCAGGGGCGGGATCCCCTTTTCAGGCTTCCGGCGGCGCGATCCCGTGGGAACGCAGCAGCTCCAGAAGGGCTTCAGCCCGCTGGCGTTCTCTTTCGGCGCGTTGATACTCTGCCTCGGCCCGTTGGCGTTCTCTTTCGGCCCGTTGATGTTCCAAAGCAGCCTTCTCTTCCCCGGTGGGCAACACCTCCCCTTCCCGATCACACCAGCGTAGCCATTCCGTGTTCACGCCCTCGAAGGATCCCTGCCAGAGGGTCAAGCCCAACCCGATATCCTCCAGCCAGGTGGACTCGAAGGGGACAAATTCACCTCCCCGCCGCTGAAAAAGGGCCAGAGGGGATCCCTGCAGTTCCCTTAGTTGCCGCAAGGGATCGTAGACCCCATAGTAGCTCACGCCGGCACGGGCATAGTCTTTGAGTTTGCGGCCCAGCTCTTCCCCTTTGCGGTTGGAGACAATCTCGATGACTACATCCGGCGGCTTACCCATCTCCCAGACCAGGTAGGTGCGATCTTCCTTGCGCTCAAAGCTGGCGGGGGGAGCCACCTCCAGGCTGAGCATCACATCGGGCACCAGGGGAGGCAGTTTGAGGGCATAGAACAGACCGACATTGGCCGTGGCCAAAAAGGGGATCGGTTCCCCGGTGTCTTTGGCCTTGGGCTGGAATGAGGTGTAGAGGGCACCGGTGAGCAGGCGCTGCAGCTTCTCCGAGTGAATGCTGTCCACAGGCTCATCGTCCTCGATGACCAGGTCACTAATATCCGGTGGCTCTGGCAGAGGAAATGCCGCCTCCGGCATCGAGGGCTGGACTGGGCTGGAGAGTGCAGAAACCATGCTCACCGGGATCCCTTGCTGGTGTTGCTAACTACGGACTAGGGCTCAGCTAAGGCTGCTGAGCTGTTTGCCCAGCAGGCGTAGCCTTTTTCGAGGGTAACAAAAGTTTTCGGGAACATGATGGACATGCCACCGAAGCAGCGGATGCCGATCGCGTTAGCGGGACGGAGTCCAATCGCGTTAGCGGGACGGAGTCCAATCGCGTTAGCGGGACGGAGTCCAATCGCGTTAGCGGGACGGAGTCCAATCGCGTTAGCGGGACGGAGTCCAATCGCGTTAGCGGGACGGAGTCCTTGCTTGGCCTTTGGAGATAGGCGCAGCAGAGCCCAGCAGCCGGCGACGGGTGGAAGGCAAGGGGATGTTCACTCTGCGCTCTGGGAACCGGGCACAGCCACCAGCAGGGCTTCCAACACCCGCTGCACCCGACTCAGGCGCAGGCCGTGATCCGACAACACAGGGCTGTTGGGGATGATGGCGTGGCGAAACCCCAGTTTGCTGGCTTCTTTCAAGCGCTGCTCCAACTGGGCCACCGGGCGCACCTGCCCCCCCAGTCCCACCTCGCCAATCAGGACTGTAAAAGGATCCACTTGGCGATCCCGGAAGCTGGCGGCCACGGCCACTGCTACCCCCAAGTCGGCAGCTGGCTCGGCTACCTGAATACCGCCGGCAGAGGCGATGTAGGCATCGTATTTGGAAAGCGGGATCCCCACCCGTTTTTCCAGCACAGCCAAGATCTGCAAAAAGCGGTTGATTTCAATGCCGGTGGAGGTGCGGCGGGGGGAGCTGTAGCTGGTGGGGCTGACTAGGGCCTGCACTTCCACCACCAAGGGGCGGGTGCCCTCGCAGGCAACGATGGTGGCTGTTCCGGGCATGGCCTGATCCCGGCTACTCAAAAAAAGCTGCGAGGGGTTCTCCACCTCCACCAAGCCAGAGGCGGTCATCTCAAAAACACCCATTTCCTGGGCTGCCCCAAAGCGGTTTTTGACGGCGCGCAACAGGCGGTGGCTTTGGAAGCGATCTCCCTCGAAATACAAGACCGTGTCCACCAGATGCTCCAGTACCTTCGGCCCGGCCAGGGATCCATCTTTGGTGACATGGCCCACAATGAGCAGGGCCACCCCCAACTTTTTCGCCACTCGCATCAACAGGCCGGTGCATTCCCGCACCTGGGAAACGGATCCCGGCGCCGAGGTGAGTTGCCCCCAGAAGATGGCTTGGATGCTGTCGATCACCGCCACCTGCGGTTGCAGAGCCTGGATCTCCGCCACGATGGCCTCCAGGTCGGTCTCGGCCAAGAGGTAGAGCTGCTCGCTTTCCACCCCCAGCCGCTCGGCGCGTAGCTTGATCTGCTGGGCTGATTCTTCCCCCGACACGTATAAGATGGGCCCGCTCTTGGCCAGGTGGGCAGCGCTCTGCAGCAGCAGGGTGCTCTTGCCAATGCCCGGATCCCCGCCAATCAACACCAGGGATCCCGGCACAATGCCACCTCCCAACACCCGGTCAAACTCGCCATAGCCGGAGGAGAGGCGAGGGTGGCGATCTGAGGAGACCTGGGAGAGGGGGAGGGCCGACTGGGGGATCCCATTGGCGCGGTTGGACCTAGGAGCGAGGGCTTGGGCCCGTGGGGACTTGGCCGCTGGGGCGACGACCACTTCCGTCAGGGTGTTCCAGGCGCCGCAATGGTCGCAGCGGCCCAAAAACTTGGCATAGCGCTCGCCGCACTGGCTGCACTCCCAGACGGTTTTGGCCTTGGCCATAGCCGGGGACTCCTAGGCCTGGGGAGCAGCGGCGACAGGAAGGGGCACCTCCGGCAAGACCAGGGATCCGCACTGGGCGTGGTGGCGCAGCAGATGGTCGCAGAGGACCAGGGCCACCATCGCCTCCACCATCGGCACTGCCCGCGGCAAGACACAGGGATCGTGGCGTCCCCGCGCCGCCAAAACCGTCTCTTGCCCATTGAGGGTGACGGTGTTTTGAGGCTGGCGAATGGTGGCAGTGGGCTTAAAGGCTACCCGCAGGACGATGTCTTCGCCGTTGCTGATGCCCCCCTGGATGCCGCCGGAGCGGTTGCTGCGGGTGCGCCAGCCGCCGGGGGTCATGTAAAACTCGTCGTTGTGCTGCTTGCCCGTCAGGTAGGTGCCGGCAAACCCCGAGCCAATCTCAAACCCCTTGCTGGCTGGCAGGGACATCACCGCCTTGGCCAAGTCGGCCTCCAGCTTGTCAAACACCGGCGATCCCAGCCCGCGCGGCACCCGGCGGGCTACACACTCCACCACTCCCCCCAGCGAATCCCCTTCCCGCGCCGCCTCCTCAATTTTTTGGATCATGGCCGCCGCCGCTTGGGGATCGGGGCAGCGGACGATATTGGCCTCCACCTGCTCTGCAGTTACCGAGCTGGGATCCACCTGGGCTTCCACGTCTTTTACCCGCTGCACGTAGGCCAGGATCTCCACCCCTGCCGCTAGGCGCAGGATCTTCTTGGCAATGGCCCCGGCAGCCACCCGGCCAATGGTTTCTCGCGCTGAGGCCCGTCCGCCCCCCTGCCAGTTGCGGATGCCGTACTTGGCCTGGTAGGTGGCATCGGCATGGGAAGGGCGGAAGGTGGTGGCCATCTCCTGGTAGTCCTGGGGGCGGGCATCCTGGTTGCGCACCAGGATGTGGATGGGGGTGCCCAGCGTAAAGCCCTGAAAAACCCCGGAGAGGATCTGGCAGCGATCCGCTTCCTGGCGGGGCGTCGTGATGGGGCTCTGGCCAGGACGCCGCCGATCCAGCTCTGCCTGAATGTCGGCCTCGCTCAAGGGCAGCCGCGGCGGGCAGCCATCCACCACCACCCCCACCGCCCCCCCGTGGGACTCGCCATAGGTGGTCACGCAAAACAGGACACCGAAGGAGTTGCCGTTGGCCATGGGATCCCCAAGCAAGAAGCCGTTACTCGCAGGCGGCTGGGAGAGACTGTTTTCTATTCTGCACTAGGGGAGTGGCGGGCAGTGCGGTGCAGCTGGCGGCAGCCGGCAATTCCCCGCAACACCAGGTGGGGATCCCAGCGCAGCTCTGGGTCAAGCGGGCCCAAGTGAGGGTGGAGCCACTTCCCATCCCCGCCGGTCAGCAGCAGGGGGCCTTGGGGAAAGCGGCGACGCCAGTCGGCAATGAACTCGCGCAAGCCAGCCAAGAGGGTGTGGAGGATGCCGCTGCGGATGGCAGCCACGGTGTCGTTGGCCCAGCGAGGGGGCAAGGGATCCTGCGGATCCCACTGCACTTTGGGCAGCAGGGCTGTGTGATCAGCCAACGCCTGCGCCTGCAACCCCAGGCCGGGCAAGATGGCCCCTCCCACCAGGGATCCTTCAGAGTCAGCTCCTGTGAGGGTCAGGGCAGTACCCGCGTCGATGACCAAACAGGGCCAGCCGTAGTGGATCCCAGCAGCCCACAAGGCCAAGGCCCGATCCAGCCCCAGCCCTGGGTAGGGATCCCGCAGCGGCACCTGCGATAGCTCCAATCGATGCACCCAAGGGGATTCCGGCGGCAGGGGAGCAGAGCCCACAGGAGCCAGCCACAGCTCTGTCTGCTCCGGCCAGGACAAGGGCTGGTGGGCAGGAAACTGCTCCACCTTCACCAGGGTCTCCCCCGCAAACCAGCCCCAGCGCACGTGAGTGTTGCCCAGCACGGCTGCCAGCCATTCACGACAGCGGTGCGAAGCGCTGAGATCTGCCCCCTCCTCAAAACTCATGCAGCAGCTCTGCCTCCACGCGAAACAGCTCCACCGGCTGGTCGACAGGGATCCCGGCCAACCTCTTAGCGGTAGCAAGCTGCCATTCTGTCGTCAAAGCCTCTCCCGGCAGCAACACCGCTCCCCGGGTTCCAGAGCGGACAAATAGGCCCATGCGGGTGGGATCCACCTGCTCCACAGCGGCAAAAGGACTCCGTCCCGCCGACGCAATGGGCACCACCCGCCGCACAATGGCTACCTGAATGGAGGCCGACTCCAGCTCCCCGGGTTGCAGAGGTACGTAGCGCCAATCGCGGGTGACTGCCCCCACCGCCGCCCGGATGGTGGCCCTGACCAGGTCCTCGCCGCTGGGATCCAAGCTGCCCCAGCAGCCACGGGGCCGACCCTCTGTACTCACCGTTACAAAAACCCCCGCAGAGCGCCGCCAGTGGGGCGGGATCTCCTCTGGAGGTGGCAGCACCTGGCCGGTGGCGAAGTAGTGGGCAATGGCCTGACGCGCCAGCGCCGGCAGGGTGTCAGGGAGAGGTGGTCGCCGGGTGGGGGAGGGGATCCCTGCTGATCGCGTTAGCGGGACGGAGTCCTTATTGAACTCCGTCTCGCCCGTGCGGTTGTGCCAGCGGTGCGGACCACCCACGGATCCCGTCCACAAGCCCAGCCCCGCAGCCAGGAGCAGGCCGAGAAGACCCAGCAATCGAACCGTGAAGTGAACTCGGCAGGTGAACACCCAAGAGAATCCCGTTGGTGGTCACAACAACCGTACTCTAAAAGCTACGCCCTCTCTGCTGCAAATACTTGAAAACGGTGTTTAGATCCTTGTCGCCGCGCCCAGAACAGTTGACCACCACCCGCTGCTGAGGGCCGAGCTGCGGGGCCAGGGTTTTCAGATAGGCCAGAGCGTGGGCCGTCTCCAGGGCGGGGATGATCCCCTCCAGGCGCGACAGCAGCAGCAGCGCTTCCACCGCTTCGTCGTCAGTAACCGCGTAGTACTCGGCCCGCCCGATTTCTTTTAGGTAGCTGTGCTCTGGCCCCACGCCAGGATAATCCAAGCCAGCGCTGATGGAGTGGGCCTCCTGCACCTGCCCTTCTTCATCCTGCAGTAGGTAGCTCATGGCTCCATGCAGGACTCCAATCCGACCGCGGTTGAGGGTGGCAGCGTGGCGGGGCGTGTGCAGCCCTTCTCCGGCAGCTTCAATGCCGATCAGCCGCACCTGGGGATCCCGGACAAACTCGTTGAACAGCCCCAGCGCGTTGGATCCACCCCCCACACAGGCCAGCAACACATCCGGCAGCCCTCCCCATTTTTCCTGGCACTGCTGCCGCGTCTCCTGGCCAATGACATCGTGAAAGGCCCGCACCAGCTTCGGGTAAGGGTGGGGCCCCGCCACCGTGCCGATGACGTAGTGGGTGGTCTCCACGTTGGTTACCCAGTCGCGGATGGCCTCGGAGAGGGCGTCTTTGAGGGTGCGCGTGCCCGCCTCCACCCCCCGCACCTCAGCACCCAGCAGGCGCATTCGCTGCACGTTAGGGGCCTGCCGCTCCATATCCAGCGCCCCCATGTAGATGACGCATTCTAGGCCAAAGCGGGCGCACACGGTTGCCGTGGCCACCCCATGTTGGCCGGCGCCAGTCTCGGCAATGATCCGCCGCTTGCCCATGCGCACCGCCAGCAGCACTTGGCCAAGGGCGTTGTTGATCTTGTGGGCGCCGGTGTGGTTGAGATCTTCCCGTTTGAGGTAGATCTGCGGGCCACCGTAGTGTTCTGTGAGCCGCTGGGCAAAGTAGAGGGGGCTGGGCCGCCCAACAAAATCCCGCAACAGGCTGTGAAACTCAGCGCGAAAATCGGGATCCCGCCAATGCTGCTCAAAGGCTTCCTCCAGCTCTGTCAGGGCGCTCATCAAGGTTTCCGGCACAAACCTGCCCCCAAACGGCCCAAACCGCCCCTGGGGATCCGGACGCACCTGCGGGTCAAGGGGATCCAAAACACGAGGGGAAAAAGCAAAAGAAGCTGAGGTCATGGCAGAGTCCGTCCGGGCCTTGTAGCCTGCAACTAGAGAGAGGCTTTCCCATTCTACAGAAGGAAGGGGCGATGACCAGTCTCGCCTCTCTTCTTCTGCCGTGGGATCCCGAAAAGTTGTTTTGAACAAGGGTCTTCCCAGGATTTTTAAGATAAGGCCGTCCGATTTTGAGGCGGCCTTATGGACAAGCATCTGCAAGAGTTGCTCCAGCAAGAAGATCAAAAGCGCAGAGATGAAGAGGTGCGGCGCACCTATGCCCTTTCTCAAAAGTCCGAGGGGATGGTGATCCTTCTGTCTATTCTGCTTGCCTTCGGAGCCTACCTCTACACGCGGCGGTGGAAAGCTTTGATGGTTTTTCTGGGCTGGTGTTTCTTCCTTGGCGTGTTGTTTAGCGACGAAGAAGGAGAGGTTTCTCTCCCTGGGCTGTTTCTGGCCTCTACCTGGGCAGCGGTAGACAATTGCAGCGCTATCCAGCGGGCAAGAGAAGAAATCGAACGGCTGCGCTCCGGCCAAAACCCTGATGTTGATCGGCAAACTTAAACTTGGTCGACAAAACAAAATAGTGGCCCAAAAATCGGTATTTTATTTCAAACTCTCGAAAAAGATGCTATACCTACTATTTCAAGTGGCACCCAGATACAAGCGGCGCAACCGACCCATTCTCAACGGCAGTGAAACTTGGATTCCTATTCCCTTTGTCTTTTGGGAAAGAGCTTGGACAAACCAAATTCTGTCCCCCTAGGAGAGGGGCTGGAGGTGAGAGAGCTTAGGATAGCTACAGATTAGAGCAATCAAAACCATGAAGTCTGCTGCTCGCCTAGCTTGTCTGCTTGCCGGACTGATCCTAGGAGCGGGGATCCCCGTCATTGCTCCCGCCCCCGCCCTTCCCGTTGCCCAAGCCGGTTTCCGGCCCTATCTCAATGCCCGTTTCGGCTACCGCATCGACTACCCGGCAGACTTTATCCCGCAAGGGGAATCGGACAACGGCGATGGCCAAGTGTTTCTCGGTCAAGACGGGGCTGAGCTGCGCGTTTGGGGTGGGTACAACATTTTTCAAGCAACGCCCGCCAGCGCCCTGCAGGAAGAGCTGCAGCGCAGCCGGGAAAACCAACGCCGGGTTACTTACCAAGCTGTTGGCCGGGATTTCTTTGTGGTCTCCGGCTACGAGCCCGTTCGTGTCAGCGGTGCGGAGCCCTTTGGCCAGCGGATTTTCTATCTCAAAACAGTTGTCCGCCCTTCGCTGCAAGCTGGCTTTGAGTTCGTGTACCCGGCCAGCCGGCGCGAGCGCTATGACCGAGATGTGGAAGCTATAGCCCGTTCCCTGCGCCTTGCCGATCCCTGAGCTAGACCCAAGTTGGGGCATGATCGTAGGGATCCCTGGCAAAACCCAATGGCCGAGAGACCGTTGGATAGTTGGCTGCAGGAACGCATGCGGGTTGTTGGCCTGTCTTCTTGGCGGGCTTTACAGGCCCAGGCCGGGATCAGCCGCCGCGCCCTTGATCAGGTGCGCCAGGGGAAGTGGGGATCCCTGCGCCTGGAGCAACTGCAAAAGTTGGCTGCCGCTCTGCAGTGGGATTTGGGATCCCTACTGCGCCTCAACGGGAATGACAAAATGGGAGCCACCGATTCCTCAGAAGTCCTCTTCTCTCTGCTGCAGCCGCTGCTGACCAGCTACCCCACTGTCCGCCAGATTGCCCAGCGCAAGCCCGATTGGCCGGCCCAAAACGTGACAGCTCTGTTTCGCTCCTTAGACGCTCTGCTGCAGCGCTGGGGGTATGAGCCCATCGGCAACCCCCTGGAGTCCGTCCCCTTTGATCCGCAACTGCATCAACCGGATCAGCTGGATATTCAAAAGGGGGATCCCGTTTACATTCGCTTTGTCGGCTACCGCCGCGGTGACCACATCCTCTGCCCAGCCAAAGTCAGCCGTTCCCTGCCTGGAGGATTGAGCTGATGGCACCTGCCCCCAAAGCGACCCTAGCCATTGATTTTGGCACCAGCAACACGGTGGTGGCAGTTTGGGATCCCGCCCAAGCAGTGCCCCGTCTCCTCACTCTTCCCGGCCTCTCTCGCCCAGACCACTCGGCTATTCCCAGCTTGGTCTACGTGAAGGGAAAAGGCCAGCGCCTGGTGGGGGAAACCGTGCGCGCCGGTCGGTGGGGGGCAGTGGATCCACAGCGGCTGTTTCAGGGGTTTAAGCGGGACTTGGTGGCGGAGTTTGTCCCTCCGCCGCGAGTTCTAGATGGAGAGCGCTACGACGCCGAGAGGGTGGCCCAAGCTTTTTTGCAGACGGTGATGGAAGCTGTCCCGAAAGAACACCTGCAGCCGCAACAGCTGGTGTTCACCGCCCCTGTCGGCTCTTTTGAGCGCTACCTCAATTGGCTGCGGGGAGTGGCCAGTGCCTGTGGCTGGGATCCCGTTCAAATTGTCGATGAAGCCACGGCAGCAGCCCTGGGCTATGCGGTTGGCCAGCCGGGATCCCTAGTGCTGGTGGTGGATTTCGGCGGCGGTACCTTGGATCTCAGCTTGGTGCGCACCCTCGCTCCCCAAGCGGGTAGCCCTGTCCTCAAAGCGGAGGTGATCGCCAAGGCCGATGCCTATGTGGGCGGGGTGGACATCGACATTTGGATTGCCGACTACCTACTGCAGCAACTGGGGCTAAGCCGACAGCAAATTGGAGCTCTGGGCTGGCTCAACCTCCTGGAGCAGGCGGAACAGCTCAAGATCGCCCTTTCCACTCAGATGGAAGCGGTGGGCAGTTGGTTTGACGACGAAGCCCTCACTGCCCATGAGTTGAAGTTAAGCCGGCAGGAGCTGGAAGAGATCCTGGAAGCTCGTCAGCTTTTGGATCAAATCCGCCAGTGCCTAGACGACGTTCTCCTCACCGCCCAGGCGAGGGGATTGGGCAAGAACCAAATTGAGCAGGTGCTCTTGGTAGGAGGCAGCTCCCAACTGCCAGCAGTTCAAGAGCTGCTGCGCTCCTACTTCGGCAAAAAGAAAGTGCGCTGCGAACGCCCCTTCGATGCTGTGGCCCTGGGCGCCCTGCAGGTGGGCCGCCAGGTGAAGCTGGAGGATCGCCTGCACCACAGCTATGCCCTCCGCCTCTGGGATCCCTTGCAGAAAAGCTACATCTACTACCCCCTCTTCGAACAGGGCAGCCCCTATCCCTGCCGACGGGCTGAGCCCTTGATCCTGCAAGTGGCCAACGACGGACAAACGGAGATTCGCCTAGAGGTGGGAGAAGTGGCCCAGGTAGTCCAGTCGGAAGTGGTTTACGACGAGCTGGGGCGGATGAGCAGCCGGCAGCTCACCCGGCAAACCGATTTCCGATCCCTAGCTCCTCTTGGATCCCTGCCCATTCGCCTCAGCGAGACGGAGTCCTTACCGGTTTGTCTGGCCCGTTTGCAGCCCCCTGGCCGCGTGGGAGAGGATCGCCTTCGCGTCGAATTTGCCATTGATAGCTCGCGGCGCTTGTTGGTCACCATCACCGACCTGCAAACTCAGGCGCTCTTGGCAGAGGCCCAGCCTGTAGCCACCTTGAGTTAAGAGACGAAAGTAGAGAGAAGAGAGCGTCTTCACTGCAACGGAAGACAAAGAAAGCAATGTAAAGGGCACGACATGGCCACGATTCCCAACTCTCATCTCCCCTTGTGAGAGAGGGGTCGGGGGCTTGAGGAGAGTAGAGAGCGGTTGCGCCGACGGCGTGGGGTCAGGGGAAGGATCTCAATCATTGATATTGTTGATATTGATTATTGATTGAGAATGGCTGCATATCCAGTGATCTCTGTAGCGACTTGATGAATAATCTGAGCGATGGGATATGAATCTGATTTGCGTTTAACTACACTTCTTCTCTTGAGCTACCTTGGGAACAAATCTTGCTCTTGTCACCACCGCCCCATTTTGCCCGTCCTCCCCTCGACTTTATTCCGCCCGCCTATAGCGCCTGGGTGCTACGGCTCGTCCACGGGATCCTGCCCCTGCTCTTGCGGGTGAGGGTGCGGCGCTGGCTTCCTTCCGGCATTGCCAAAATCGAGGCCACAGGGGCGGAGATCTTGGCGCGGCTCTACCACCAGTTCCAGGAGGGTCAAATTCGCCTAGTCCTGGCTTTCCGACATGTGGAGGTGGATGACCCGCTGGTGGGCCTGTACGTTCTATCTCGCCTGGTGCCCGAAGCCGCCCGTCGACAAGGGATCCGCCTTCGAGAACCCCTTCACGCCCATTTTCTCTACGACCGGGGCATGCCCCTCTGGGGAGGGGAATGGCTGGGGTGGCTGTTGTCTCGCCTGGGCGGGATCCCTATACGCCGCGGTCGGAGGGTGGATCGGGTGGCGCTAAAGGCGGCCCGGCAACTGCTCCTGGATGGGCAATTTCCCTTTGCAATCGCCCCAGAAGGAGCCACCAACGGCCACAGCGAACGGATCAATCCCCTGGAACCGGGAATGGCTCAGCTGTGCTTTTGGTGCGCCGAGGACCTGGCCAAAGCTGGTCGCTCAGAGACCGTCATTTTGCTGCCCATTGGCATTCGGTACTACTACACGGATCCCTCCTGGACGAAGCTGGAGCGCCTGCTGGCGCGCCTTGAGCACCTGAGTGGGTTGACGCCTCCGAAGCCAGAGCCAAGATCCTCCAGGAGCCCCAACCTTCGCTACACCCAGCGGATCTGCCGCCTAGCCCAGCATCTCCTGGGACAACTGGAAGCCTTCTACGACCTACCTCCTTTTGTCTCCGAAAGAGATGATAAAGAGCCACCGCTAGAGCAGAGGCTAGCCCCTGGCCACTTCAACGCTCGCCTGGGGCGGCTGCTCCACAAAGCTCTGGAAACTGCGGAGACCTACTTCGGCCTATCTCCCCAGGGAGATTGGAACAGCCGTTGCCGCCGCATTGAAGAAGCCGCCTGGATCCAGATTTACCGAGAGGAATTGCGGCGCCCTGGATCCCTGTCTCCCCTGCAGCGGGGTTTGTTGGACTGGAAGGCCCACCAGGCAATGCTCTACCTACAGCACATGCGCTTGGTGGAAAGCTGCGTGGCGGTGGAGGAAGAGTATCTGCTGAGCAAACCCTCCTTTGAGCGGCTGGCGGAAACCGCCCTCATCCTATTTGATGTGCTGGCCCGCCTTCGAGGGGAATCCTACCCAGCCCGCCCTCGCCTAGGCTGGCGGGGGGTTCACGTGACCGTCGGGGATCCCATCTCCGTTAGCGAGCGGTTAGAGCGGTATTGCCGAGGCCGCCAGGAAGCCAAACAGGCGGTGACCGAGCTAACTCAGGATGTTTTTTCTTTCCAATTTCTTTCTTTTTCCAATTTCTAGGGATCCCCCAAAGGGGGAACCAGCTTAGGTGAGAAGCCTGGCACTACTGCCGAGAGACTGCTGAAAGATAAACCACCTTCCCATCATAGAACAGAGCTGAGCCTTGGTCGCCCCGCTGGGACTCTGCTCGGTACTCCCAGCAGCAATAGGAACTCACTGTGGTTTTCCACAACCAGGTGAGGTACTGCTCCGGCCTCGCTCACCTCGGTGATGGTTGCTTCCTGGGTTTGCAGTTCTGGAAGGCGATAGGCAACTTCCTGCTCCCCCTGAGAAAAGAGAGGGAAAACCTGGAAACTGCCCTCTTGAATGGGATCGCCTATACGCAGGGTTGGAAAGTTAAGGCTGGCCATCGACTCCTCCTTCTCGTTGAAGTTGCAAGGGTGTTGCGGAAGCTGCCCTTCCCCTTGTTGGCTTGGGATCAGCTCGCCGGATCCTGCTCCAATCTAAAGTCCTTTGGAAATGCTCCCTTCCTAAAAAAAAGAGGTGAGGGGACAGCCTTCGCCTTTCGGGACTCTGGTAGCGCGGATGGAAATCATCCTGACCAAAAGAGAGGGATCCCTTTTTTGGGATCCCTGCCTCAATATCTGGGGTTGATCTCTAGCCTGAAATAATTGAAATTAATCAGCACTAGTGAGTATCAAAGCACTCCGAGACTAGTCCCGCTCAATGTACAAAAAAAGCACTGCCATGCCTACCGCAGGAAGCAGCCAACCAACAATGGGGATAAAAATCCAAGGAAGATAAGCAGCAGCGTAAGAACCGGTCATGATTTTGCTCCTCTCAAGTGATGTGACAAACTTGACAACTAATTCACCAACCCTCGAAAGATGGCGTCGATCCCGGCAAAGTTCTCCAGCAGGAAATAGGCAGCGAACACGCCACCCATACCTCCCAAGAAAAATCCTGCTGTCAGATCCCCCCAACCCCGAGCTGTAGCCAGAGGAGCGGCCCCCGGTGTTTCCGGCTTGTTTCCGAAGGTAACGCTGCCATAGGCCGACATGCAGGCGGTTCCCAGCAGCACAATCGCCATCGCCGTAACCAGCCCGCCTAAGTTAGCTGCCTCAGGGTAATCCCGCAGCGGCCCCAGCACAATTTCTGGCCCTACCAAGAAATAGCCATGGGCCAGCCCAATTTCTAGACCCCGCAACAGCGGCGATAAGCCAGGACGGTTGATGGGGAGATTGTTGATAAACAGACGGGTGACAGGAGAATCGCTGATGGGCGTCGAAAGATGCCCCTCGCAGGGATCGTCGTTAAAGGTGCGAATGTAATCCATGTCCGAATGTCCTGCCTGGAATTTTGCGATTCATTCTACGGGGCCTAAGTTACCCTCTCGGCAACCACCACCCGGATCGTTAAAAAAGTTCATGCTCGCTTAACACAGAGATAGCTCTTCTAAATAAGTTTGAGACATAAGTTTGAGACATTCCCTCGCAGAACCTGTCCTCAGCAATTCGCGCTCTTGCCCATGATCCCTGACCTGCTAACGCGAACTTCACCCTCTCCAGGGGGAGAAGAGAGAAGTCCAGATTCACCGCCTGGTTGTAACCAGTGGTGAGGAATAGCGGCAGCTTTTTCGGACTGTGTATTGAGTATTAAGTTGAGTATTAAGGTCTGCAATGAAGTGGGATCCCTGCTGGGCAAGGGATCGATATTGCGCTGTGGTAGGTAGCCCCGAAAAAAGTGGTAGATACACTGGCCATGGGTCAACAAAGCCTAACTGAATTCGGCTAGGTCGTAAAAACCACGGGACCCTTTACCCCTACCTATTGGGGGCTACTACCAGACCGAAAACCTCAAACCTACAGACTAGAGCCTAGGCCCACATAGGAGCCATAGAAAAAGAGCCCAACTACCGTGATCACACCCAAACCGGCAACCACGGCCACTATCCACAAAGGGATCCTTGCTTGACTGGTCATAGCAACTGGTCTCCAAAAAAGACAGAACTAGCAGCAATTACATTCTCAGTAAACTTAGCAAAGGGGAGCAAGGGCTAGCCAAAAGCCAGCATTGTCCCCTGCGCTCTTTCCCAACTCCAAGAGCAGAGTGGGATCCTGGCCTCAGTTGAGAAAATAGCTGGAGAACAACAGCCCAACCACAAACACCAGCAGCAAACCCAAGTAAAGGGAAGTGCGGTTTAGCTCGACAGGTTGGGAGTTGGGATTCCTTTCGGGTTGATCAGCCATTGGGTTCACCGTTGAATAAACTGCATTGCAGCAATAGCTCCCAAGAAGAAAACAGTTGGGATCGCCAAGGTATGTACCGCCAGCCAACGGACGGTAAAAACAGGGTAAAAAACGGGTTCATCAGATTTAGTGGCCATAGATATCACCCTACGCAAAAAGCTCAATCAACTTACAAATTGCAACAACGAATAGTCCACTTGCCCACAGCCACCCTTAGCGAGTCAGCCTCTCCAGCTCCTCCAGAGCATTGAAGCGATCGCTGACGATCGGCAACTCCTGGCGCTCTGCCGTGAAATACTCATTGGGGCGCGGGGTGCCAAAAATATCATAGGCCAGGCCAGTGCTCACAAAAAGCCAGCCTGCCAAAAACAAAGCGGGAATGGTCAGGGCGTGAATAACCCAGTAGCGGACACTGGTAATGATATCGACAAAAGGTCGCTCTCCGGTGCTGCCAGCCATGAAACTCCTCCCTAGGGTAGGGGCAAAAGTGCTTTCTGAACTTTCTGAGTCTATAACACAATGATAAGGATTTGGATGCACAACTACAAGTTACGAGACCCTTGCTTAGGCCCTTTGCTGTCAAGCCGGATCCCGTCTTGCATAGGTAAAATCTCCTAAGGGATCCCTGCGGCGAACCTTCTTACCCGAGTTTTCAGAATCTCACTGCCAAAGGGCGCAATCCCAAGGGGCATCGAGGGCTTGAGGATGGGGCGGAAGTTTGAGATAAGCTGGCCCTGAGGGGATGTTGTTGGAACAGGAGTGACAGCTATGCGGTGCTCGTGGCCCCTAGCTCTGAGCTTGTGTTGGACGCTGGGCTGGTCGGGTGTCAGCTTGCCGGCTTGGGCCCAAGGGGTGGAGCAGCAAGCCTCGCTGGCCTGGACCGACCCCTACGTGGCGGCTCTGGAACGTCAGACAGATGTGGTGATCACCCAAGAACCCCTGTCAGCCACCCTGACCCGTCTGGAATTGGCCCAGTGGCTGACGGAGTTTTTCGGCTACATTCCCAATCCCAACCAGGTGCAGGAGATTCGCGACCTGGAGCCCAACACCCCCGACTATTGGACTGCCCAAGCCGTGCTACAGGCGGGGGCCATGCGCCTATACGAGGGCAACGAGTTTCGACCGCAAGGGGATATCACCCACCTGGAAGCCCTGGCCATTTTGGTGCGGGCTCTGCAATTGCCTGCTCCCACCCAGGCCGACATTGAGCGCTGGATGGCTCTGTACACCGATGCGGCTGATGTGCCGGAGGTAGGGCGGGCTTTTGTGGCCATGGCAGGCGAAGCGGGGCTGCTGGTGAATGTGCCGGATCCAGCTCGTCTTCAGCCCAATCGCGTGCTGAGGCGAGCAGAAGGGGCAGTGTTGTTGCATCAGGCCCTGGTATATCGCGGTCAGCTTCCGCCCTTGCCACCCCCTGTGGCCCAGTTGCGTCCTTCCCCGGCTCCGGTGGCCGAGACCGTCCAACCCGAAATCTTCCGAACGCGGATCACTCCCGAAGGAGGAAGTGTTCCTGCGGGGGGAACTCTGACCATTGAAGCGCAGGCCACTCCCAACGGCAGGGCTACGGTTGATATCGGCGGCGTGGTTCAGGGTCTGCCGATGCAGGAGGTGCAGCCCGGCTACTACCGCGCAGTTTATAGCCTTGGTCCTCAGGATGCCGTCTTTGGCCCCGACATCAGTATTCAGTTGACCCTCAATGGCGTCAGTACCCGCGTTCAACGGCGGCTACCTCAACTGGCCTTGGGCAATGTTGCTCCTCCGCCAGTGGAATCAGTATTTCCGCCCCCAGCTCCTCTGCCGCAGCCAGCCCCTCTGACTGCAGCCAGCAATCGCTATCCGCGCATTGAGGCCATTCGCTTGGATCCCCAGCGCGACTTGGTGGAAGGGGACATTCTCACCATTGCCATTTGGGGGGAATCTGGAGGGATCGCCCAGTTTGATCTGGGGGATCTGGCCCTGAACCAGCCGATGCGGGAGGTACGACCCAACCACTACGAAGGCACCTACGTGGTAGCCCCCACCCACCAGGCCAACAATCCCACCTTGAGGATTGTGCTCACCAAGGACGGCCTCAGCCAGGAACATCGGGAGATTTTTCCTTTTTCCATCGATGGCTCCAGAGGAACCCGCTCCACCATTCAGCCGGTTTCCGCACCCGTCGCCACGGGACTGCCCCAGATTTTCAGTGTCACCACCAACAGCACCAATCTGCGCATGGGAGAAATTCTCAAAGTCACCATGCGAGGGGATCCGGGGGGGCGGGCTGCTTTTCGGATTGTTGGGGTAACGCCGGAAGTCGAAATGCGGGAGGTGGCGCCGGGCCTATACGAAACCCAGCAGCAGTTGCCCTTCAACATGCAGCCGGTCAACAACGGCATCATCGAGGTGATTTTGCAAAGAGGGGGCCAAAAGACCACCCAAACCAGCCCCTCGCCCATTACCATCGCCCCTTAGCTAGGATCCCCGAGAAGGCTAAACTGCTGCCTCAAAGGGATCGGCGCTGCGCTGGATCTGGGTAGAGAGCTTGGGGATTACCTGCAGGTTGAACTGTTGCTCGAAGACTTTTTTCTTCTCGTTTAAGCTCCACAACTCTAGGGCACAGTCGTCCTTGGGATGCCTGGGATCCAAAATCAACTCCATGCGGCGGGGGCCTTCTCCCAGGAGCTGAAAACGGCAGTGCAGGGCTTGAATGGCCTGCAGGCGGCGGCGATCCAAAGCACAGGCTATGCGCAGCAGGGGGCTCAGTTCCAGCACCACTTGGCGATCCCGCTCGTCGCTGAGGCGCTGGAAGTTCTCGTGCTTCTTCTTGGGGGGCGACTTGCGGTGGTAGCGGGCCAAGTTGGCGATCACCTCCACCTCTTCTTCGTTGAAGCCCAAGAGTTCTCCATGGCGGATCAGGTAGTAGGAGTGCTTGTGGTGGGCGGCATGGCTGATGAAGTGGCCGCAGTTGTGCAGCATGGCCGCCGCCCAGAGAAGAGCCCGCTCCCGGGATCCCCAGCCATGCAGGATGCCGCGGGTTTGATCGAAAAGGCTGAGGGCAAATTCGGCCACCCGTTCGGCATAGGGCAGCTCCACCTGATATTTTTCCGCCAGCTTGAGCACACTGCGCCGCCGCACCGAGCTGTGGTAGCGCAGCCGATCCTCAATCAGCCCTTGGCCGATCATCCAGTCCACGATCAGCCCTTCCCGCAGCGCCCGTTCGCAAAACAGGATCCGCTCCACCCCCAGCAGGGTCATCACTTCTTCCAAGATGACCGCCCCGGCTAGGATGATCTCCCCCCGCCTTTCCCCCAGGCCGGGCAGCTTTTGCCGTTCGGCCACCGTGAGGGAGCGCAGCTCTTTGATGTAGCCGCGCAGGGCTTCCAGGCTGAACTCATACCCCTGCAGGCGATGGGGGAGAGCGCCCAACCGACGGCGGGCATCCAACTGGGCCAGGCACTCGACGGTGCCAGAGGTGCCCACCAAAGGCAGGGATCCCTGTTGTTGTGAAGAGGCAAGGATCCGCTTCATCTGCTCGATGGGGGATTCCAGCATGCCGCGGATGTGCTGGCGCAGGGCTTGCAGTTCGCCAGAAGTGGGCGGATCGTGGTGCAAAAAAGCCTGGGTTAGACGCACAGCTCCCACCTTGATGCTGCGCAGAAACTCCGGCTCTTGGCCATTGCCCAAGATCAGCTCTGTGGAGCCACCGCCGATATCCACCACCGCGTGCATCCGGTTGTGGAACTCCATCGCCGAGAGCACTCCCAGATAAATGCGGCGGGCCTCTTCCTGCCCCGAGATCAACTCCACCCGCAGGCCCAGCTCCCGTTCAATCCGCTTCAAAAACTCCGGCCCATTGGGGGCCTCGCGCACAGCACTGGTGGCCACCGCAACAATGGAATGCACCTGAAAGCTCTCGGCAATGCGGCAAAATCGTTCCAGGGCCACTCGGGCCCGCTCCATGGCTGCAGGCGTGAGGTCGCCCGTCTGGCTGCAAAACTCCCCCAGCCGCACGGTGGCTTTTTCGCGGGAGATGATGGTGAAGCTGGGGATACGGGGATTGATGCGCACCACCACCATGTGGAGAGAGTTGCTGCCCACATCGATGGCGGCCAGAACGGGGGCAGCCCAAGATTCAGGACGAGAAGCCGGGCCGGTTTCGGAAACTGGGGGAGCAGAGGCGACAGGGCATTCCGTGAAGTCGGTGCGCGAAGAGATCATGGCTCGGGTGTGGGGGTCAACCCCTTTAGGATACTGTGTACTTTCCCCCCTTGTTCCGGGCCCAGTTGTCAGGTTTGCGATTGACTCGGCAAACAGGGGAATGGACTCAGCTTGGGATCCCTGCCGCTCTCGCCCCAGCCTAAGATAGGGACACAGTATTTGATTTGTTTGTTTCAAAGTAGGTTCCGATGTCTCAGCCAGCCGAATCACCTCAGAAGGCCAACAGCACCCTCAAACTGCTGCGCACTCACGAGTCTCCCCAACTGGAGCGCATCCGCCACACCACTTCCCATGTCCTGGCTATGGCGGTGCAAAAGCTGTTTCCCAAGGCCCAGGTGACCATCGGCCCCACCACCGACTACGGCTTCTATTACGATTTTGACCATCCCGAACCCTTTACGCCTGAGGATCTCGACCGCATCAAAAAAGAGATGCAGGCGATCATCAAAAAAGGTTTGCCGGTGATCCGCGAGGAGGTGAGCCGGGAAGAAGCCAGGCGCAGAATCGAAGCCCTCGGAGAACCCTACAAGCTGGAGATCTTGGACAGCATTCCCGAAGGGGAGGTCATCAGCATTTACCACTTGGGGAATGAATGGTGGGATCTCTGTGCCGGTCCCCACGTGGAAAACACCCGAGATCTCAACCCCAGAGCCTTTGATTTGCTCAGTGTGGCCGGCGCTTATTGGCGGGGGGATGAAACCAAGCCGCAGCTCCAACGCATCTACGGCACCGCCTGGGAGACCCCAGAGGAGCTGAAAGAATACAAACGGCGGCTGGAAGAAGCCAAACGGCGGGATCACCGCAAGCTGGGCAAAGAACTGGGCCTATTTTTGTTTTCGGATGAGGTGGGGCCGGGGCTGCCTCTCTGGACACCCAAGGGCACCATTCTGCGCTCGGTGCTGGAGGATTTTCTCAAGCAGGAGCAGCTCAAGCGGGGCTACCTGCCGGTGGTTACCCCTCATATTGCCCGTGTGGACTTGTTCAAGATCTCCGGCCACTGGCAAAAGTATCGGGAAGATATGTTTCCCATGATGTCGGAGAATGAGCAGGCGCGTGCGGCTGAACAGGGCTTTGTCATGAAGCCGATGAATTGTCCTTTTCACATCCAAATCTACAAATCCGAGCTGAGATCCTACCGCGATTTGCCCCTACGATATGCCGAGTTCGGCACCGTTTATCGCTACGAGCAATCGGGGGAATTGGGAGGTCTGACGCGAGTGCGTGGCTTCACGGTGGACGATGCCCATTTGTTTGTTCGCCCCGATCAATTGGAGGAGGAGTTTCTCAAGGTTGTCGATCTCATTTTGGTGGTTTTCGATAAGCTCAAGCTCAAGGATTTTCGCGCCCGCCTCAGCTTCCGGGATCCCAAGTCGGACAAATATCTGGGATCCCCCGAAGATTGGGACAAAGCCGAAAATGCCATCCGTCGCGCTGTGGAGAAGTTGTCGATGCCCCACTTTGAAGGGATCGGAGAGGCAGCCTTCTATGGGCCGAAGCTGGATTTTATTTTCCGCGACGCGCTGGATCGGGAGTGGCAACTGGGCACGGTTCAGGTGGACTACCAAAACCCACAGCGCTTTGATCTGCAATACGTAGCTGAGGATGGATCCCGGCAGCGTCCGGTGATGATTCACCGTGCTCCCTTTGGCTCGCTGGAGCGACTCATTGGGATCCTGATTGAAGAATACGCTGGGGATTTTCCCTTCTGGCTGGCCCCGGAACAGGTGCGTATTTTGCCCATTTCCGATCAGTATCTGGGCTATGCCACCCAAGTGCGGGATCAACTGCGGGAACATGGGATCCGCGTTCACATCGATGCCGACAGCGATCGTTTGCCGAAGAAAATCCTCAATGCCGAGAAGGCCCGGATCCCTTTTATGTTGATCGTGGGGGAACAGGAACAAGCGGCAGGAACGGTGAGCGTGCGCCAGCGCCATCGGCAGGAGCTGGGATCCCTGACGGTGGCAGACTTCCTGGATCAGGTGCAGGCGCTCAACTAGCCGGTTGCGGCAATGGAGGGCAGTGGAGTTTTCAGAACTTGAGGATCCCAGATGCCGGGGAGTTCAAGAAAGGGCCTGAATGTCCCTTTCTAAAGAAAAGCCAGCCGACGGCCGTGTTGACGGCCCGCCGCTATTCTGGCGGCAATGCCCAGAAGATCGTTGTGGGGCGGGAGCTTTCCTGTGGATCCAAGGTGCTGGTGGCTGCCCAACCGACGCGGGGGGTGGATGTGGGGGCCATCGAGGCCATTCATCGGCGCATCCTGCAGGCGCGGGATCAGGGCATGGGGGTGCTGCTGGTGTCGGCGGATTTGAATGAGGTGATCAGCTTGTCGGATCGCATTTTGGTGATCCATGAGGGCCACCTGGTGGGAGAACTCACGCCTGAAGAGGCCACCGAAGAGCAGCTAGGGCTGCTGATGGGCGGGATCCAGCATTAGACGAGGCCGGGGGCAGCTTGAGAAGATCCTGCCGCTCGTTCTTGGGCTAGGGCTGCTCGCCGTTGTTCCAACTCTTGAGGAGAGATGCGCCCGTAGGTGACGCTCATCTCGGCCAGGCGCTGGATCATGTTCTGCCGCAGCATGTCCTCGCGGTAGCGCCAGGCCCAGTTGTTCTCGGTGGTGCCGGGGAAGTTCATGCGCGCCTCTGCCCCCAAGCCCATCACATCTTGCAGGGGAATGATGGCCAGATCGGCTACGGAAGCAAGGGCTAGGCGAATGAGATCCCAATGGATGCCCTCGGATCCCTGGCAGCCCAAATAGCGCAGCAGGTTTTGTTTTTCCCACTCCGAGCGATCCGGGTCATTAAACCAACCCACCACCGTGTTGTTGTCGTGGGTGCCGGTGTAAACGACAAAGTTGCGCTCATAGGCATGGGGCAAATAGGGGTTATCGGGCCCGGAGCCGAAGGCAAAGAGCAACACCTTCATGCCGGGCAAGCCAAATTGATCCCGCAGTTGCAACACCTCCGGCGTAATGTCTCCCAGATCTTCGGCAATCACCGGGATTTCCCCCAACTTGTCGGCCAGGGTCTGAAAGAAATCTGCCCCCGGCCCTTTTTGCCACTCCCCTTCCACAGCCGTTTCTGCATCGCCTGGAATGGCCCAGTAGCTCTCGAAGCCGCGAAAGTGGTCGATGCGCACACAGTCCACCTGCTTGAGGATGGCCTGGATGCGCCGGATCCACCAGTCGTAGCCGCGAGCCTTGAGCACCTCCCAGTTGTAGAGGGGGTTACCCCAGCGCTGCCCGGTAGGGCTGAAATAGTCCGGCGGCACACCGGCTACTTGTAAAGGCCGTCCCTGTTCATCCAGGTGAAACAGCTCCCGGTTGGCCCACACGTCGGCACTGTTGGGGGCAACGTAGATGGGCACATCCCCAATGAGCCGCACTTGATGCCGATGAGCATACTCCCTTAGGGATCCCCACTGCTGGGCGAACAGATACTGCCAAAACATCTGCTCGGTAATGGCATCGGCATAGCGGTCGCGAGCCTCTTGCAGGGCCGGCGGATCCCGTCGCACCAAGGCCGGATCCCATTGGTTCCACTCTTGCTCGCCGTACACATCCTTGAGGGCCATGAACAGGGCATAGTCCGGCAGCCAGTCGGCCTCGGCAGCGCAATAGGCTTGGAAAGCTTCCCAATCGGGGCCGGAAGCTTTTTCTTTGAAGGTAGCCCAGGCGCGGTGCAGCAGGCCCAGCTTGAAGGGGATCACGGTTTCGTAGTCCACCCGCTCGGCAGCCCCGGCTTGGATCGTTGGCCATTGGGGCAGATCCTGCCAACTGTCGGGCTCTAGCCAGCCGGCTTTTACCAACAGCTCCGGGCTGATGAGCAGCGGGTTGCCGGCAATGGAGGAAAAGCTCATGTAGGGGGAGTTGCCCCAGCCGGTCGGCCCAAGAGGAAGAACCTGCCAGAGGCGTTGGCCGCTCTCCACCAGAAAGTCCACAAAGCGATAAGCCGATGGCCCCAGATCGCCGATACCAAATGGCCCCGGTAGCGAGGTGGGGTGCAGGAGGATCCCACTGAGTCTGCCCATGCGCATGGCCAAGCCCTTTTGCTGAAGGTGGCTTCACCGCCTATGCTGTCACTTCCAGAGCCACGGTGGACAGCTCCAGACAAGACAAAATTAGAACAAAGTTAAAAAATGAGCAGGATCCAAGGCCAAGACGCGCTTTTCCCTCTGGCCAGGGGATCCCGTCAGGCCATCTCAGGCGCAGGGCAGGCTTGGGCGTACCAGTTGTAGAGACCATCGCCGGTGGTGAGCCAAGTCTGAGGGCGAGATTGGATGTGCTGCAAGGCTTTTTTCAGGGATCCCATCCGCAGAGGCTGCCCGACAATGAAAGGATGTAGGCCGATGGCCATGACGCGGGGGGAGCGTTCCCCATCTTGCCACAGTTGATCAAACTGGTCGATGAGGGCTTGGGCAAAGGCTTCTGCCGGCAGGCGGGCGCTCAGACAAAGGCTGATGTCGTTGGCCTCTAGAGTGTAGGGGATCCCCAAGAGAGGGCCGGCGGCAGTTGGGAACCAGTAGGGTTGGTCGTCGTTTACCCAGTCGGTGGTGTAGCGGATCCCGGCAGCCTTGAGCAGGTCAAAAGTATTCTCGCTAACGGAAAACCCCGGTGTCAGCCAGCCCCAGGGACGGGATCCTGACACCTTCTCCAAAAGGGACAAGCTGCGCTCGATCAGCTCTTGTTCGGCTTCGCGGGCCAGGCCGCTGTGGCCGGTAGAGTTGTTCCAGCCGTGGGCCAACACCGACCAGCCGTATTGGCGGATCCCTTCAATGATGGGGGGGTAAAGCTGCACCATTTCTGCATTCAAGGCGGCAGTCACCGGGATCCCCAGCTCCGCGAACAGTTCAAACAAGCGCCAAATGCCCACCCGATTGCCATAGTCCCGCCAGCCATAGTTGGCGATCTCAGGGGAGCTGGTGAGATGGGGTTGAATGGCTGTGCCCAGCTTGCCAAAGGTGAAGTGCTCAATGTTCATCACCACGTACACGGCCACTCGCGCCTGATCCGGTAGGCTCGGCAGCTTTCGGCTGGGCAGAGCTGAGTAGGCAGGGGGCAGCATGTCCGCTCTCCAAAGCTTTGATGCTCACCAAGGGGGCAGGCTAGTCCTTTGATTTTCCTGAGGTCAAGGCCCGATGGCAAGCCTGCACTTCTGGAAGGGTGAACAGGCGGCGAAACGGGATCCCTGCTTCTCGGTAGCGGTCTTCTGCCCCTTCCAGCCGATCCACCAAAGCCAGGATCCCTTCCGCCCGATAGCCGGCTGCCCGCACCCGCTCTACCGCCTTCAAAGCAGAACTGCCGGTGGTCACCACATCTTCCAGGATCCACACCCGACTGCCTGCCGGCAACTCCGGCCCCTCGATCCAGGCTTGCGTGCCGTGCCCCTTGGGCTCTTTGCGCACGATTAGGGCGGCTAGGTTGGCAGGCTCAGCCCTCAGGGAGGCCAAACTCACCGCCGTCACCAGGGGATCTGCCCCCAGCGTCATCCCAGCCACTGCTTCGGTTTCGGGAGGCAACAGCCGGTGTAGCAGGGATCCCACCCAATAAGCCCCCTGGGGGTGAAGGGTGACCGGCTTGCAGTTGATGTAGTGGGGGCTCTTCTGTCCAGAAGTGAGGGTAAAGGAGCCTTCTCGGTAAGCCAGTTGGGCCAGGAGATATAGCAGTTTCTCCCGCGCTTCCTCTGGGGAAAGGGTCAGGGGAGAGCAATCGAGAAGCAACACAGCAGGGATCCCCTTGGTTCAATGGCTGGCAAGAAAGATCACTCAGGACATTTCATTATGCGGCAAATCTCCACCGAATCCAATCTCCCGTTTTTCGGCTTCACGGGAGGGATCCCTGTCCCACAAAAGATACGCCTGTCTTGGCTAGGGCCAATGTTGCTGAAGTTCTAGACCGGCGGATACCTGAAAATCTGTTCAAACAACCACCTGGGGCATCATTTGCTCAACCAACAGAAGCAACGTGTTGGCAACAGAAGATGGCTCTTGAGCATTCAAAGTGGTGTGGGGAATCGCGCCATCTTGATTCCCCAAAATTAACAAAATGTCTTCTGGATCCCAGGCATTGGGTTGATCGACGTGGGTGATCCCAATCACGCAGGGGGCACTTGTCCTGGCTTTCATAAAAGATTGAATAGCTTGGGCGTTGCGAAATTGGCCCGGCAAGTGCGCAGGCACCAGAAGAACATAGCCGTGGGCGCGCTTAATTAAAATATCCCACATAAAGTTAAAGCGAGACTGGCCTGGAGTGCCGTAGAGATGCAGCCACATCTCTTCTTCCTCCTCTCCAATTCTCAAGCGGCCGAAGTCCATGCTTACCGTCGTGGTTTTCTTCAGCTCTGCCACCTCGTCGGTTGCTTTGCAATCGGTGTCCACCACCTCGATCTCGCTAATCGTGCGAATAAAGGTAGACTTTCCAGCTCCCACCGGCCCTGTTACAACAATTCGCAAGATATTTCCCATAAACTGGCCTCAGACTAAGCTCTAGCGACAAAGCTGAATAAAACTCGGGGGAGTGCACCGATGTGCCGCACGGGAGGTAAAGCTATCTCCAGGTTGCTTCTAAGATAATCTAAAAAAGATACCAACGCCAGCTCTGCTCCAGAGGGATCCCAGAAACTCAAGCACCTCAGCCCAAGAAGGTAGAGAAATTAAGCAAGTAGAGTAAGCAAGAGCCCACTCTAACTCAAACAACTCAAATTAAACTGTTGGCACCATTGGCAATTAACCGTTTGAATAAAGCCTCGCTCATGCCTGTTTCCTGTTGCACAGCGTTATAGGCCACCTCAAGGTAAGCTTGCTCAATAAAAGAGAGGTCAATCATGCAAACCTTGCTCAAGCTGGTGCGCAACTGCTCAGGCTTGCCTTCTTTCACTAACCGCCGACTGACCTCCTGCACAACTGTGGCCATAGCAGGTACAACATGTTGGGGGCCGATCCCAACGCGCACATGAACTATGCCGATTTTCCAGCGGCGATCCGCATACTGGGGGCCCCAATTGTCCATGCCCGTGAACATTTCCTTGAACCAGTCAGCAAAAGTTTGGCCCAGCCGCTGCCGGTTGTGCTTGGCTATCACTGCCGCCATTTCGGCATCGCGATCCAGATAGCCGTAAAAGGCGTCTGACATTTCCGCCGCGATACTGCCGCCCCAGTCAGCACTTTGCTGCAAAACTTTCTTGTCATCATCTGTGAATTGCGTGCGCGAGATCAGGACTTGGAGCAGCTCAGAAGGTTTAATGGCCATACTTCCCTCAACGTCAGGACAGAATCAAAAACTTAGCCTCCACATTTGATTTTCTTACTTCATTGCCTCTGCAATGCTTGCCGCGACTCGCTTAATTTCCAAAAAGAGCAAGCCTTGCTTGACTTCATGGCTGGCAATTGTCAGCAAGACGGCATCGGGGCCACAACTGGTTAAAACCCCGTATCCTTTTTCCCCCTGTACAAAAACTCTCTCTATGGCTCCGCGCCCTAGCTCTCTCCCAATCCGTTCGCCCAAAGAAAGCATGGCAGCCGACATAGCAGAGGTTCTCTCTTCATCCATACCCGCAGGCAATGTGGAAGCCAAAGGTAACCCGTCAGGGGTGACCACTGCTGCTCCCTGGACTTCTGGCGTATTGGCAACATAGCTCTGGAGGATCGCCTGCAAAGAGGACAGATTAGCCATCCTACATCTCCCTGCTGATTCACTATTTCTAATGTTTCTACCCGAAAACCGAAAACATGACTGCAAATATCCCTATGCTTTTATTTTTCGCGAATGCTCTTGAGGAGGGTAGCCAATCGACTGACCAGAGAAGGCTTGACCGGGCCGCTCTCATCCTGAAAACCGGGCACCCTTGCCCCCAGCCTCTCCCTCACCGGCTCGGGATTCACCTCCTCAGCCACTGACTTGGACAGCTCTAAGCGACTGGCCGAAGAAGACCGAGCCAGAACCGTTGGCCCCTCACAGGGACTGATCAACCCCAGCTTCGCCAGACGGGCACAGGCATAGCGCACCTCCAGCAGGTCGGCCCCCAGGGCTTGAGCCAA
>NZ_JANSHL010000013.1:0-51298 GCF_047461575.1 Synechococcus sp. W60.1
CGCCCCCCCATGGCCTCAATGATCAGTCGGCAAATGGCTAGCCCCAAGCCCGTCCCACCCACCGAGCGCCGCAGGGATCCCTCTGCTTGATAAAACCGCTCGAAGATGGCTTGCAACCGGTCTGGCTCAATGCCGCGCCCGGTGTCGGCAACAGTGAACTTCACCATCGCCCCCGTCGATCCACCGGCTGGTGGCTCCACTTCTGCCCGAATCCAGATCCGTCCGGTGGAAGGGGTAAATTTGCAGGCATTGTCCAGCAGCTTACGCAACACCTCCACCAGCCACTCCCCATCCGCCCTAACCATTGGCAGCCGTTTGGGCAGCACCTGCTCGATGGTGGGCAAGTCTTCGTGCCGCCGTCGCGCTTTGACATTGCTCAGGGCCAGCTCCACACATTCTTGAGCAGACAACGGCTCGATATGCCAGCGAACGCGACCACTTTCCAGCTTGGAGAGGGTGAGAAAGTCCTGCACCAACTCCCGCAGCCGATCGGCATCTTGCAGGGCTGTGTTCAACATTTCCTGGCGCATCTCCAGGGGCATGTCGGGGTCGCTGGCCAAA
Source organism: Synechococcus sp. W60.1 (assembly GCF_047461575.1). Lineage (NCBI taxonomy): Bacteria > Bacillati > Cyanobacteriota > Cyanophyceae > Synechococcales > Synechococcaceae > Synechococcus > Synechococcus sp. W60.1. The sequence goes on from NZ_JANSHL010000013.1 coordinate 562, forward strand.
GACTCCAAACACACCTGAATGGTGGACAGCGGGGTGCGCAGCTCGTGTCCGGTCACGGCAATCAGCTCTGATTTGGCCTGATCCAGAGCTGCCAACTGGCGATTGAGCTCTTCTAGGTGCTGATAGGCTTCTGCCTGCAAGAGGGCTACCCCCACTTGGTTGGCAATGGCTTCTGCCAACTCCAGAGTGGCCGGCTGCCAGCGGTGAGGGTGTTCGTGGTGTAGCTCCAATAGGCCCAGCAACCGCCCTTGATAGAGAATCGGCATGGCCACCCAAGCCCGAATTTGGGCCGGCTGCCACAGCTCCGGCACTCGCTGCAGGCGGGGATCCTTTTGGGTATCCTCGCAGCACACCGCTTGTGCCGAGGCTACTGCCTCCCGCAAAAAAGGGTTGCTGGGAAGAGGCCACAGGGATCCCTTAAGGCTGCCCATCGTTAGGGTGCGGTACTCCTGCTCAATCTGAACAGCAGGGGCCTGGCCATCGTAACGGTAGATCAAACATCGCCCCACCTCTGCCACCTGCCCCAGCTCCTGCACAGCAATTGCCAAAATCTCGCCGGGATCCAAAGACTGGCGAATGGCACTGCTGATGCGGTTGATCAGATGCTCTTTGCGCTCTTGCGCCCGAATGGTGCGGTAGGCCCGCTGCAGCTTGTATTGCCCTGCCTGGAGATAGGTGATCAGCCGCTCGGTAAAGGGGCCTGGATTCAGTTGGCTGGCGGAGTTTTGCGGGGATCCCTTGAGGTACTGGCGAAGGGGCTCAAGGCGAGGTTCCAGATCCGGTCGGTAACTGAGGATCTTGGGCAACAGGGCCAAAGCCGCTTGGACTGTAATCTGACGATCAAATGACCAGATCCCATCAAATTGGCGAGCTGCATCCATATCGCTGCTTTGCCAAGGACGCTCCCGCTGCATCTGCAAGCGTTCTCGACACACGAGGCAGGTGGCATAGTGGGCATCGATGACGATCAAGTGCCACTCCTGCACCAAGGGATCCTCTGGATCCAAGGGAATGGTGTGGTAGGGCAGGTCTGTCTGAGCAAAATCCTTTTCTGGGGTCGCCAACACAAACACGTCTTGGGCCATTGCGCTGATGCGCTGGTAGCGCCGTGCATCCTGGCGGTAGTAGCGCTCCTTTTGAAAGTTAGCGAATACCCACGGGGATCCCTGCCCTTGCAGCACCTGATCCTCAATGGCGTGGCTGAGGGCAACCAAAGAGGATTTGAAATACAGTTGTGGGCGCAGGTGCGGCAAAGCCTGCAGCAGATCGCTCAATAGGGAGGTACGACTCTGGCGAAGGTAAGATCTAGAGCGGGTGGAGGCCATAACCCTACTGGCAAGCACAGATCACAGGCAGTACAGGGACACTTAACCCCAGAGAAGGAGGCTCGCAGTCTAGGTTTAGTCTAACGGTTGGGATCCCGCGGCGGAGGGAGCTTCATAAGGCGCAAGATCCAGCTAGCCCAAACTAAGAGATATAAAGTTTACGAAGTTATATGTAAGTCAGCCAAATGTCGGGATCCCGGTACAGCCAAGAGGACGTGCAGCAGATCCTCCAGCGGGCCATTGCCCGCCAGCCACGCCTGGGCGAGTTCACCCGCTCCCAACTGCAGGAGATGGCTGCCGAACTGGGGATCTCCCCCCAAGAGCTGGACTTGGCCGAGCAGGAATGGAAGGCCTGGCAAGAGCTGAACAGCCAACACCGAGAATTCCAGCGCTACCGCCGTCGGCAGTTTTACCAACTGCTGGGCCGCTATGGAATTGTCAACAGCTTTTTGCTGGGCTTAGACTGGCTCTCCGGTGGAGGGCTATCTTGGTCGCTGTTTATACTCATGGGGTGGGGCTTGACCGTTGCCCTCAAGGGCTGGAACGCCTACCAAACGGAGGGTGAACGCTACGAGAAAGAGTTTCGCCAATGGCAAAGGAAACGCCATAAAGATCTCCGCCGCAAGTAAGCGCAGCCCACCCAAGAAGCCCGTCTCGCTGATGGAAATGGATTTCTCTCCAGACCTTGACTGGGGAGAGGTGCTATCATAGGCTTCCGGCATCAGTGAATGCCTGTGCGGGCGTAGTTTAATGGTAAAACCGCAGTCTTCCAAACTGCTGTTGTCGGTTCGATTCCGTCCGCCCGCTTCCTCCCACAAAATCCTAAGGGATCCCTTAAAGTGCCCTTCAGATTCTTCTTCACAGGTTGGGGCCGATCGTGGTGGTGCGGCGGATGGGTTGACCCTTTAGAGTCTTGCCTTCTACTGTTTTCACCTAGCCTTGTCCTGGCACAAATCGGTACTGCACAGAGGACTGGGTGCCACCAAGCAGATCCCCTTGGGCATTGAAGACGCGAGTTTCCCGCTGCCAGTGTCCTGGCCCGGTCGGTGTGCTGCTCGACTCGGTGGTGTAGGTTTGGCCGCGAGCATTGTTGAATTGGCCGCTGTGCTGCCAGCCTTGCCCCGCTTGGCCCTCGATAAGGCTCGAGCTGCTGCCCACCGTCTTGCCCTCGGCGTTTTGCAGGGTGGTGCTGCCCTGCCGTTGCCAACCCTCATGTGTGTGAGTAGTGGTGTGCTGATGGTTCAGGTTCCAGGTCTGACCTTGTTGGGTAGTGACTTGGCCGGAATAGTCTCCTTCCACCCCCTGACCGGGAATGAATTGCCGGGATCCCTGGCCGGAATAGGTGCCACTACCCGATCTGCCACTTGGCCCGGTGCGAGTGTAGGTGCCGGAGTGAGTGAAGGTGCGCTCACCGCTCGGGGTCAGGGATCCAGCCGTTGGCGTGGTGGCTGTGGCAGTGCGTTGACGGGGGCGAGCCTGCGCAAAGGGAGCAAGCGCCATCAGGAGGGCAGTAACCAATAACAGGCAAAAGCTTGCGGTTTTCATCTTCATTCTCATTTTTCCAGACCCCTAGAGAGGTTGTCGATCATAACCCAGGCTCAGCCTTTACCCTGTCTGACTCTGACTTTGGCCTGAAGGTTCACTTCCTAGAGGGATCCCGCCAGACATAACCTGCTCTTAATGTCGGTGCTGTAATCTCAGAGGTGCCTTTAGCGAATGCGACTGCATTTTTCTATGAATACCCGTCGTACTTTCCTGGCTGTTGCGGCTGGCCTGGTGGCTGCGTCTGCTGCTGCTCTTCTGGCTGCCGACAGCTTTGCTCAGTCTCCTGCCGAAGTCAAGGTTTGGATTGCCTTTACCGACAACCGCCTGGATTGGGCCCGCGAAAAAGCGGCAGAGTTCAACAAACAATTTCCTCAATACAAAGTTACGGTCGAAGGCTACGGCAACTACGAAGAAATTCAGCAAGCCACCGACCTGGCCATTCAACAAAATGCTGCTCCTTCGGTGGTGCAATGGTTTGAGGTGGGCACCCAACGGGCACGGGATTTTGGTTACTTCAAGTCCATTGCCGAGGCTCTGGGCAATCGCACCGAAGTGAACGGGATCCCAGTGAATTTCGACGATTTTATCGAGCCGGTGGTGAGCTACTACACCCTGGATGGCAAATTTACCTCCATGCCCTGGAACAGCTCCAGCCCCATTCTCTACTCCAACACGGCCATCTTGAAGGAGGCTGGGATCGAAAAGCCGCCGGCCACCTGGCAAGAGCTGGAGGCTGCTTGTCAAAAGATCATGGCCCTCCCCGACGCTCCCCAGGGCTGTGTGACCTGGCCCAATCACGGCTGGTTCTACGAGCAGTGGATGGCCCAGCAGAATGCCCTCTTGGCCAACAACGACAATGGCCGTGCCGCCCGTGCCACCCAGGTCTTTTTGGACTCGGAGCCGTCAATTGCCATCGCCACCTGGTGGAAAGGGATGTATGACAAAGGCTACTACATCTACAGCGGCAAGCAGCGGGATTGGGCAGCCACCGAGCAGGCCATCCAGACCGGTACCGTCGCCATGGCCATCACCAGCAGCGCCGATGTCGCCAACATCACCAACGCTGCCAAGCAAAACAACATCGAGCTGGTCACCACCCGCATGCCCTACAACGCCGACAAGGGTTGGACGGGGAACTTGATCGGGGGAGCCAGCCTCTGGCTGGTGAAGGATCTGCCCAAGGAGGTGGAAGAGGGGGCGCTGACCTTCATGCTGTGGCTCAATAACACCGAAAATGCTGCCGAGTGGCACCAAGTGACCGGCTACTTGCCCATTCGGAAAAGCTCGGTAGCCTTGCTGGAGTCGAAGGGCTGGTTCAAGGAAAACCCCAACTTCTTCACCGCCATCGACCAAATCAACAATTCCAAGGTGACCCCTGCCACTCGGGGGGCGCTGCTGGGGGCTTTCCCCGAAATTCGCAACGTGGTAACCCAAACCATGGAAGATCTGATGCTTAAAGGCGGGGATCCGGCCCAGGCCATGGCCAAGGCCAACGAGGAGGCCAACCGCCTTCTGGCCGAGTACAACTCCCTTTACCAGTAGCCTCAGTGTCGATGGGCCAGGGGTGTTATTGAGGGATGGGGGTGGGCGGCGGCCTGCCCCTTTCCGGGCTTTGATAAGGCTCTTGTGAAGAGCAAAGCCGAGGTGAGAGGCGATGTTGGGATTCATCCAAGTGCTGCTGCCCCTGTTGGCGGGGTTGCTGGGATCCCTCTGGATGGGGCTCCGTTTTCGACGCATCGAGTGGCCTGTGCCGGTGGGGGCAGTGCTGGGGGGCCTAGCAGGAGGGCTGGGATCCCTGATTTTTATGGCGCCCCTGGATTTTTGCACTTTTGAGCCGGAGCGCAAGGCCATCGACATGGCCTTTGGCGTGGGGCTGGTGCTGGCGGGCATGGCCATTCCCCTCTGGCCGCTGTTGGCGTGGACGCAGAAGGAGCAGGAGCGCCGCCTGGGGATCCCCGGCCCAGCTGTTCAGGAGAGGGGCATCTTTAAGCAGTGGTGGCTGGCGTGGCTGCTCTTGTTGCCCACCTTCACGATCTTGGTGGTGTTTCTCTACTACCCAGGGCTGGATACCTTCCGCCTTTCCACCCTGCTCACGTTTGTGGGGGCGCCGCGCAGCCGCTTCGTCTGTGTGGATAACTTTACCGCTTTGCTGACGGATTCCACCTATCTGCGCAGCCTGGGGATTACCTTTGCCATTTCGGCGGCCATCGTGGTGCTGGGGTTGAGCGGATCCCTGTTGATTGCCACGCTGGCCTATCAGCCGATTCGGGGGGCGGCGATTTATCGGGTGTTGCTGATCTGGCCCTACGCCATCTCTCCGGCGGTGGCCGGGATCATCTTCTTTATCATGTTCAACCCCTTGGGAGGGGTGGCCAACCATTTGCTGGGCCTGGTGGGGATCCCCCCTTTAAACTGGCTCAGCGATCCCAACTTGGCCCCCTGGGTGGTGATCTTTGCTAGCGTTTGGAAGCAGATGGGCTACAACATTTTGTTTTACCTTGCCGGCCTGCAAAACCTGCCCAAGGATTTGCTGGAAGCGGCTGCCATCGACGGGGCCGGTGCAGTGCGTCGCTTTTTTGCCATCACCCTACCGCTGCTTTCTCCCATCACCTTCTTTTTGGTGATTACCAACATGACCTATGCGTTTTTCGATATCTTTGGCACCATTGACTTGCTGACTGCTGGGGGCCCTTCCGGATCCACCTCGGTGTTGATCTACGAGATCTACAAAATCGGAGTGTCTTCAGGCAATTTGGGTAGGGCTGCCGCGCAATCCATCGTCCTGTTTCTCATTGTGGTGGGGCTGACGATCCTGCAATTTCGCACCACCGAGCGGAATGTAACCTACGGCGGATAACGGCTGTCTCTGCTGCAACGCAATGATCCCAGTTCTCAGTGGGCAAGGGGAAAATCGGCAAGAATGGGGGTAGAGAATCTAGGGATCCTCGATGGCCCCAAAATCCAACGCCTCGACTTGCTGGCGCGACTTCGGGAAGCTGGGCATGCTGCTGGCGGCCACTCTGCTGCTTTGGCTCCTCTGGGGCTCCATAGCGGGCAGCCAAGCCCGTCTCAACTTCAACAACGCCGATCTGCAAGGTCAAGATCTATCCGGCCAAGATTGGCGGGGCAGCAGCTTTGTCAGCGCCAACCTGCAGGGCGCCGATCTGCACGGGGCCAACCTTTCGGGGGCGGCATTCACCAAGGCCAATCTGGCGGGGGCCAACCTATCCGGTGCCGATTTGAGCAATAGCCTTTTGGATCTGGCCAATTTGGCAGGAGCCGATCTCAGAGGGGCCAAGCTCACGGGAGCCATTGCCGCACGGGCGGTTTGGCAAGGAGCGCAGATTGCCGGCGCCGATTTCAGCGAAGCCTATGTGGATCGGGCGGCAAAGCGGCAGTTGTGTGAGCGAGCTGAGGGATCCCACCCGATAACCGGCGTAACCACCCGTGAGAGTTTGGGCTGCCCTTGAATCAGGGCCGGCAAAGGTGAAGAAAACAGGATCCCTGAGCCCCGTCGGTCAGATTGGCCTCTAGATTGGGTGAGGTGTCGATAGTGCCCCAACCATGAGCAAGCCCAGCTTTGCGGTGATTGGCCTAGCGGTGATGGGGGAGAACCTGGCCCTCAACGTCGAGCGCAATGGCTTCCCGGTTGCCGTCTACAACCGCACCAGCTCCAAAACCGACCAGTTCATGCGGGAGCGAGCCCAAGGCAAACGGATCCCCCCCGCCGCCAGCCTGCCGGAATTGGTGCAACTGATGGAGCGGCCCCGCAAATTCTTGATCATGGTCAAGGCGGGTGCGCCGGTAGACGCGGTGATTGACGAGCTTAAACCCCTGCTGGATCCGGGGGATATCATCATCGACGGCGGCAACTCCCTCTACACCGACACCGATCGCCGTGCCGAAGCCCTCGCCCCCACCGGGATCCACTTTGTCGGCATGGGAGTGAGCGGCGGGGAAGAGGGAGCCCTGAACGGCCCCAGCCTCATGCCCGGCTGCAGCCCAGAGGCCTACCAACAACTGGAGCCAATCTTGGCCAAAATTGCCGCTCAAGTGCCAGACGGCCCCTGTGTCACCTACCTGGGGCCCAAAGGGGGCGGGCACTACGTGAAGATGGTACACAACGGCATCGAATACGGCGATATGCAGCTGATCGCCGAGGTCTACGACCTAATGCGCAGGGCTTTGAAGCTGTCGGCCTCGCAGATGCAGGAGATTTTTCAGGCTTGGAATGAAACAGAGCTGGAATCTTTCCTAATTGAAATTACCGCCAAGATTTTCCAAACCCTGGATCCGGAAACCGGCAAGCCGTTGGTGGATCTCATTCTGGATAAGGCTGGGCAAAAAGGCACCGGTTTGTGGACAGTCAAGGACGCTCTAGATCTGGGGGTACCAGTGCCCACCATTGAAGCGGCGGTGCAAGCTCGCATCCTCTCGTCGATGAAAGAGGAACGGGTGGCTGCCTCTGCCCAGTTGAAGGGGCCCGACGCAACTTTTGCAGGGGATCCCGACTGCTTTATCCAAGATCTGCGCGCCGCCCTCTACTGCTCCAAAATCTGCTCCTATGCGCAGGGGATGGCCCTGCTCAAAAGAGCCACCGTTGCCCACGGCTACGTCTACACCTTCAGTGAGATTCCGCGGATTTGGAAGGGGGGCTGTATCATCCGCGCCCGCTTCCTGGGCGAGATCCAGTCGGCCTACAAACGGGATCCAGAGCTGGTGAACCTGCTGTTGGATGAGGAATTCGAGCAGGCCATCCGGGAGCGGCAGGGATCCTGGCGGCGGGTGGTGTCCACGGCGGCTGCCCTGGGGATCCCGATCCCGGCCATCAGCGCTTCTTTGGCCTACTACGACAGCTACCGTACCGCCAACCTGCCCCAGAACCTCACCCAAGCCCAGCGGGACTTCTTCGGGGCCCACACCTTTGAGCGCATCGACAGGCCGGGCGTCTTTCACCATGAGTGGAATGCCTGTTGCCGTTAGCAATGCGTAGCATCAAGAGGTCTCCGGAAAAAAGTTGAACCGCGCACCTCCGTATGGAAAGGCTCCCCTTCCTGAGGAAAATCCTCGCGGAAATGGGCCCCGCGGCTTTCCTCCCGCAGCAGCGCCCCCTGAGCTACCAGACGGGTCAGCAAAAGCAGACTGCCTGCCTCGGCCTCTTCCCGGGTGGCCCAAGGCTTTTCCTGCAGGGGAAGTGCCTTGACAAAGGTCAGAAAAGCCCGCAGCCGTGTTCCCTCCCGCACAACGCCCAAAGCTTCCCCAACTCGATGCCTGAGAGCCGGCAGGATGTCGGGAGACGTCGCCAGAACGGGTAGCCTCTGCAGCTGTCGGGGAAAGCTCACCTCTCCCAAATCTTGCAAGGCAGCCAAGGCGGCCCGCTTGCCCATGACCAGCCCTTCCAAAAGGCTGTTGGAAGCCAAGCGATTGGCTCCGTGCAGACCCGTGGAAGCCACCTCCCCAGCAGCATAAAGGCCCGGCAGGCCGGTGAAGCCGAAAGTGTCCGTTCGGATCCCACCCATCACGTAGTGAGCCGCGGGAACAACTGGGAGCAGATCCTTCGTGGGATCCAGCCCCAAGGCGCGGGCAGAGGCAACAACGGTGGGAAAGCGCTCCTCCAGATGTTCGACGACCCGCAGATCCAGGTAGGTTCCCCCTGTCTGCTGCCGCTCCCAGAAAACGGCCCGAGCTACCACATCCCGCGGCGCCAGCTCTCCCAGCTCCGCATAGCGAGGCATAAAACGCTCCCCCAAGGCGTTGAGGAGAACAGCCCCTTCTCCTCTTACTGCCTCGCTCACCAGCGCTCCATTGGGCAAGGCCGTGGGGTGAAATTGCACAAACTCCAGATCCCTGAGAGTGGCCCCTGCCCGCCAGGCCAGCACCATTCCGTCGCCGGTGGCCCCCGGGGGAGCTGTCGAGACGGGGAAAAGGCTGCCAAATCCTCCCGTAGCCAGGAGAACTGCCCCGGCCCTCACCTCCACCGGCCCTTCAGGGCCAAGCAGCAAGGCCCCCCCTACCCTGTCCCCCGCCAGCAAAAGGCTTAGGGCTGTGTAGCCCTGCAAAGGCAGCCTGTTGAGGCGAGCCAGCAAACCTCTCAGAAGCCACAGTCCGCTCCGATCCCCCCCCAGATGGCGTACCCGCGCTTGGGAGTGGCCCCCTTCCCGGACAGGTTGGGGATGGAAAGGAAGGCCCCAGCGCAAAAGTCTCTCCAGGTGCAAGGGTGCTTCCTCCACAATGGAGCGAGCCACCTTTTCTTCCACCAGGCCGCGGCCCGCTTGCAAGGTGTCTTGGATATGGGCTTCTACGTCCGCCTCATCCACAGGAAAAGCCACCCCACCCTGCGCCCAAGGGGTAGAGCCAGAGGGAAGGGGATCCTTGCTTACCACCAGAGTTGTCGCCCCCTGGGCTTCGGCCCACAGGGCTGCGTACACCCCCGCCACCCCTGCTCCCAGGATCAACAGGTCTGTTTCTAACAAGGGCGGCGCCCCGTTCTTCCCCTCCACCTCTAGGCTCCGGCGGGCACTGCCAGCATGGCCAGGATGGAACGGCGAGCCTTCTCAGCCACCTCCTGGGGCACCTGGATCACGTAGCGCATCTCCTGCAGGGAGCGGTAAATCTTTTCCAAGGTAATCTTCTTCATGTACTCGCAGACGGCTTCTGCCTTGACAGGGATGAACGTTTTGTCTGGAGCTTCTTTCTTGAGCCGGTGAAGAATGCCCACCTCGGTGGCCACCACAAACTCGCGGCTTTCTGAAGCTTTGGCGTAGCGCACCATGCCCTCGGTGGAGAGCAGCTTGGCATCCGGTTTGAGGAAGAGACAGCTAGAGCCGCAACTGCACTCCGGGTGAATGAGGAACTCTGCTCCAGGGTGCTCTTCCACCATCGCCTTGAGGTGCTCTTCCCGGATGCCAACATGCACGTGGCACTCTCCTGGAAAGAGATCCAGCTCCCTTCCGGTTACTTGAGCAACGTGGGCTCCCAGAAACATATCCGGCACGAAGAAGATGGGGCGATCCGGGGGCAGGCTGGCCACCACTTGAACTGCGTTGGCGCTGGTTACGCAGACATCTGCCAGAGCCTTGATCTCGGCAGCGGTGTTGACGTAGGCCACCACCAGGCCCTCAGGGCAGGCTGCCTTCCACCGCAGCACATCTTGCGGGCGAATGCTATCGGCCAAGGAACAGCCCGCCTCCAGATCCGGCAGCAGCACCGTCTTTTCCGGGTTAAGGATGGCAGCCGTCTCCGCCATAAAATGCACGCCCGCAAAGACAATCACCTGGGCGCTCGTCTTTTGAGCCTCCCGAGCCAGTCCTAAGGAGTCTCCCACAAAGTCCGCCACCTCTTGAACTTCGGGGAGCTGATACGAATGCGCGAGGATAACTGCCTGCCTTTCCTGTTTGAGCCGGGCAATCTCCTGGACGATTGTGGCAGTGTTGTGTAGCAATGGGGTTTCTCCCTTCATTTTCGACTTCTTGTCGCGACAGCGTTGCGTAGCAATAACGGTTTTGTTCCTCTGGAGGCTGGACATGATCTGAGGACTTTGTCCCGCTAATGCGTTTGCAGGAGCAGCGCGCAGCAATAACGGAAAGCCCATCTCCTGGAGTTGGTCGACTCTGCTTTGGGGGGTATCTGAGCCGGCAAGAGAAGCAACCCCCAACCCAGATGCCCGGCGAAGCCTTTCGCGGCGCCCAGTTGAGCTGGAGCTGGGCTTAGGTTGTCTTCTCAAAGTAGCATCAGTCGCAACAGCGTTGCGTAGCAATAAAGCAGTGTCCAGCGAGGACTTGGCTCAGGGTCACACCACCAGCAAAGAGAGATCCAAAGCCTTGGCCGAGTGGGTGAGCGCCCCGACGCTGACGTAATTCACGCCTGCCTCGGCCACTTGCCTGGCCCGTTCTGGGGTCATGTTGCCGCTGGCCTCCAGGGGAACTCTCCCTCCCACCCGTTGGACGGCGGCCTGGGTTTCTTCCAGGGTGAAGTTGTCCAGAAGGATGAGATCGGCTCCTGCTGCCAAAGCCTCTTCCAGTTCCTGGAGATCCCGCACCTCCACCTCCACCTTGAGGTGGTGGGGAGCACCTTCCTTGGCCCGCTTGACGGCTGCCAAAACGCCTCCCGCGCCGCGGTCGCAACAGCGTTGCGTGGCAATGATGTGGTTTTCCTTGATCAAAATGCCGTCGAACAGCCCAAAGCGGTGGTTTTTGCCGCCCCCTACCCGTACAGCATACTTCTCCAGGGCGCGCAGGCCGGGAGTGGTCTTGCGGGTGTCCAGAAGCTGGGTTGAGGTTCCCCGGAGAGCCTCTACATAGGTGCGGGTGAGGGTGGCAATGCCGGACAGCCTTTGGAGAAGATTGAGCGCCAGCCTCTCCCCCGCCAGAATGCCCTTCAGGGATCCCTTGAGGTGGGCCACCTCTTGACGGACAGCCACCCTGGCCCCTTCCTCCACTCCAGGGATGAACTCCACCTGGGGATCCGCCAGCCGAAAAACCCGCTTGGCAATCTCCAGGCCGGCCAGGATCCCTGTCTCCTTGGCCAGGATTACCGCCTCACCCTCCAGTCCTGGGGGTAGGGTCAGCTCTGTGGTGAGGTCGCCGTGCCCCAGGTCTTCCCACAGCCAAGCGCAAAGGGTCTCCTCTGGTAAGTAAACTTCTTCCATTTTCGGTTTGGTTTTAGCTAGACCGCCGGGAAGCCCCGCCCTCCGTTAGTGACTAGTGGCTAGTCACTATCCACTCACCACTATCCAGGGTGAGGGTCGGGATGAGAGGCAAGGACACGATGCTTTGTCCTTACTGGTGCTATGACCGGCGTAGCAGGATTTTATACGCTCATCATGAGAACTTTTATAAACTCATCATGAGAACTGCCTATCAATATCGCTTACGCCCTACTTCTAGCCAAGTTGCTCTGATGGACCAATGGCTAGACTTGTTACGCAAGCAGTACAACTACCGCTTGGCAGAGCGCTTTGCGTGGTGGGAACACAATCGCTGTGACATCAATGCTTGTCCCTTAATCTGTCACTTGCCTGAGCTGAAAGACAAGCCCGATTTCTACTCCCAGAAACGGGACTTGGTGAGCACGAAAGCCCTGTTTCCGGAGTACAGAGCAGTCCATTCGCAAGTCCTCCAGAACTGCATAGAGCGAGTGCACAAAGCATTCGACCGCTGGCTGAAGGGCGACTGTAACGGCAAGCGGGCAGGGAAACCCAGATTCAAGGGAGTTGGGCGGTATCGCTCCTTCAGTTTCCCCCCGATGCAACAGGACTGCATTTGCGGGCAGTTTATCCATCTGCCCAAAATCGGTGCTGTTCGGATAATTCAGCACCGTCCTTTGCCTGAGGGCTTTGTGATTAAGACCGCTACCATCAGCCGCAAGGCAGACGGGTGGTATGTGACCTTGAGCCTGCAAGATTCGTCCGTCCCTGAGTTTACTCCTGAGTCTGCAACGCTGGAAAACACTACAGGGATCGACGTGGGACTGGACTCCTTTTTGGTGACCGATGCGGGGGAGTCTGTTCCAGTTCCCCAGTACTATCGCAAGGCAGAGCTCAGGCTCAAGAGGTTGCAGCGAGCCTTGTCTCGCGAGAAGAAGGGGTCAAACCGCCTATGGCTAGTGACTAGGTTGTGTTGATCTTTCATTTGAGCCAAAAGAGAGCACTGACGAGATAGAGAAAACTCAAGAAGTTCCTGGCCAATTTGTCAAAACGAGAAAATAGATGCCGGTACTGCTTTAACTTATGAAAAAAGCATTCGATTAAATGCCTCTCTTGATACAGATGCTTGTCATAATGCCGCTGCGTCTTTCTATTCCTTTTAGGCGGAATAACCGCTTGAGCTTCCCCTATCTTCTTAATCAACTTATCCGCATCATATCCTTTATCCCCAATTACTTTGGTATCCTTTCTCTGCCAGCCCTCTATCAATTCTTCCCCTTGAGTAATATCGCTCTTTTCTCCGCCAGTTATTCTCAATTCCAGCGGATTTCCCAACCCATCTACACTCACATGAATCTTGGTGCTGTATCCGCCTCGGCTTCTCCCCAAAGCTTGCTCCCCTTTTTTCCGGCAGCACAGGAGTGCGCTCGAACCATGGTTTAATCAATAATGAGATGCTCTAAATCAGGGTCGTCAATAAAATACTTGAACATCCGTTCCCACACTCCAACACGACTCCACCGGTGAAATCTTTGATAGATGGTGTACCATTTGCCATATCCTTCTGGGAGGTAGCGCCAAGGAGCACCGGAACGGGCTATCCAAAGAACTGCTTCAATAAACTGTTTGCAGTTTGCTTCTTTCCCAATGTTAACTCTCTCTTCTGTCTGTAAAAAAGCTAATATCTTCTGCCATTTGTTTTCATCTAAAAAAACCAACTTCATCCTCTTTCCTCTATAAATTACTCTCTCTATCCTAACATAAGATCAACACGACCTAGTGGATAGTGACCAGTGGATAGTGAATAGTGACTATCCACTAACCACTATCTCAGCGCAAAGATTTTCATGACAAAACAGCGAACTGGCTGGTAAGCAAGGGCAAACATATTGGGTACGAAGCCCTGAATATCAAAGGTATTGCGAGGACGAAGCTAGCAAAATCTGCCTATGATGCTGGTTGGGGACAATTTCTGCGAATTCTGGCAGTCAAGGCTGAAAGAGCTGGGCTGAGGGCGATTGCAGTGAATCCCAACGGCAGCAGTCAAAACTGCTCTCGGTGCGGTCAAAGAGTACCGAAGGCGGTTCAAGACAGGTGGCATTCTTGTTCCCATTGTGGGCTAGAACTAGGACGCGACCACCATGCGGCCATCAACATCAAGTACAGGGCGGTGGGGCATCCCGTTCTTTTCGCGTCAGCGGGACGTAGTCCTCAAGCGCAGGAAACGTCCTTTTCGCGTTAGCGGCGCGGAGCGCTTTGCATCAGCATGAGTGCGGGAGTATGTCACGACGGAAGGTGAGGCAGATGGGGGGCCGGCTCAGGCAAAACTGGCTGTGGCAACTGGGGAGAGCCCTTGTGGCTGTTTGGATCGGCTGGGCGGAGGGGAGCGCTGCCTGGGCGAGGGACATGGCGCCGGCTGCCCCTGGAGTCTCCTCTCCCCCTACTTTGCCCATCCCTTGGGAATGGGTGTACGACTTGCAGGAGCAAGCCCGGCAGCGGCAATGCACATTGGTTGGCCTGTTGCGCAGCGATCCCTTGCCGGCGCCGGATCCCCAGTGGCAGGTGTACACACGGCTAGATTTGGTGGCCACGCCTCAGGCTGGTCGGTTGACCAGTGTGTTGTTTGCCGAGAACACCCGTACTCGGGCCTTGCAGGTTATCTATCAAGCCTCAGGGTCGGTGTACGACCCCGTTGAGGCATTGGATTTTGCCATGATCCTGCCTCTAGCCTGGCAGGGGAACACTTTGCTGGCGCGGGAGTACGAAGGCTGGTTCCAGACCGATTTGAGCTGGGATCGGGCGGTGGTCTGGCCTTTGCCCACCGGCTCGACAGGGATCCCACCGGTGCAAATCTGGGATCCGCCGCCGGCGCTGGGGTATGCGCAGCTGCTGGGCTGGGATCCCCAGGCGCGAGAGCGGGTGCTGTTTGCGGTGGCCGATAGCCTTGGAGAGATGCCCCGCTTGGTGAGCGTGGGCCCAGACCGCCAGGTGTTGCTGCGAGCGCCTGCCGTTGCCCTTTCCCCAACTCCCTCTTCTCTACAGGGGTGGCAGGAGATCCGGCCCAAGGGGGGAGAGCCTCTCTGCCACCAAAGCCGTTTTGGGCTGGAGCAGGGAGGGGAAAATGAAAAATTAAACTGAGATGCAGAAGCCTGTGGGAGCGACAACCATGTCCAAACCGGTGGTGCGGCGGGGCTGGCCTCTGGAGGCCTTTGTCGGGGATGTAATCGTCTGTACCCTAGAGGGATCCCATCTGGATCAGGTGACGGAAATCCGAGTCAGCCCGGCGGGTAAAGGGATCCGAGTCAGCTTTGGGGATCCCTTGGGACGCTCTAAGGAACCGGTGCAGGCCAACGCCGAGGCGCTGACGGTTACCTTTGAGATCGATCCCAGCACCTACCCTGGCGAAAAGCGCATTGAGCTGATCTCGCCGGCAGGGCCCAGCGATCCCCTGCCGTTTTTGGTGATGATGTAGAGGCGCGCAGAAAAGAGGAAGTGGGTCATGCCGTTTGTGATTGCCCCGACCGACGTGGGCGTGCTGGTGCTGGGGGCGAGCCTGTTGCTTTTGGCCGGGGGTTGGGCCTGGTGGCTGCGGCGGCAGAAGCGTGCTGCCTCTCCAGAATCTACAGCCGTTTCGCCGGCCCCGGCGGTTGACCCATCTGCCCTTTCGGCGGAACAGGCGGCTCAACTACAGCCCTTCGAGCAGGCGGTGGGAGATCAGCCGCAGGATCCCATTGCCTGGTACAACCGCGCCACCACCCTCGACCACCTGGGGCAAGCCCAAGCTGCCCTGGCCAGCTACGACCGCGCCCTGGAGCTGAAGCCGGACTTCCCCGAAGCCTGGAACAACCGTGGTTCTCTGCTGGACGATCTCGGTCGCCATCAAGAAGCTCTGGCCAGCTATGAGCGGGCTCTGCGGCTGAAACCGGATTTTTTTGAGGCCCGCTTTAACCAGGCCAACACGCTGCGGCAATTGGGCCGCTACGAAGAAGCCCTACGTGCCTACGAACGGGCCCTTGCCCTCAGCCCCGACAGCCCGGAAACGTGGTACCTGCACGGGCTAACCTTAGCCTCTCTGGGACGGTGGCAGGGATCCCTAATCAGCTACGAGAAAGCCCTCGCCATCAACCCCGTCAATGCCCAAGTTTGGCAGAGTCGGGGCCTGGCTCTGTTTCACCTAGAGCGCTACGTCGATGCTCTGGCCAGCT
This sequence comes from Synechococcus sp. W60.1, assembly GCF_047461575.1. Taxonomy (NCBI): domain Bacteria; kingdom Bacillati; phylum Cyanobacteriota; class Cyanophyceae; order Synechococcales; family Synechococcaceae; genus Synechococcus; species Synechococcus sp. W60.1. The sequence continues at coordinate 16,281 of NZ_JANSHL010000013.1, forward strand.
ACGAACGAGCCCTGCAACTGGGCTCCGAATCGGCCTCTCTCTGGGCCGGCCATGCCCTTGCCCACCACCGCCTCGGCAACCCGATGGAGGCCCTCAACAGCTATGACCGTGCCCTGGCGCAGGATCCCAAACGCCCTCAGATCTGGGTGCAGCGCGGCCTGGTGCTGATGGACTTGAACCTCTACGAGCTGGCCATCCAGAGTTTTGATCGGGCCCTGCAGATGGATCCCAGCAATGCCGAGGCTCACTACGCCAAAGCCTGCTGCTACGCCTGGGAAGGCCAAGTGCCTCAGGCCCTACAAGCTTTGGAGCAAGCCCTACGCCTGGAGCCGGAACGCTACCGCCCCTTGCTCTCCTCTGAACCCTATTTCCACCCCATTCGCGAGGAGCCGAGTTTTGCGTCGTTTTTGGTAGCTCTCGCCGGCACGGAACCCCTCAAGAACCGCTCTGAAAGGCTTACACAGGGCTAGGCAACGCTAACCTTTGCTCAACGTCAAAGCGACCTGCGTCACAAGTCATCACTAACGGTAGTCTTGGCTACCAACCTGTCAGAGAAATCTCCACAGGCGCGACTTCCCCACAAGCTGTGGGTAGAGCGCTCAGACGACCGCAGTGGGTCAAGTGCTGCATTGAGACCCCAAAAACATCCCAGCCCTTCTCTCTCTGGGAGAGGGGGGATCAGAATGCGCAGGCGATCTCACGGCCAATCCCAAATCATGAACCAGTCCATGAGAGCACGCCAGCAACAGAAATCGGGCAATTCAATCGGGCCTGACAGGGAAATTGCGCTCTTTTGCCGAGGAAACCCGCCGATTTTCCGTGGAGATGCTGTTGCTTGGGCCCAGAAACCTGGTCAAACTAAGAACGTTCTAGCTTTTGGCGGATCTCAACAGTGTCCAGTCGTGCTTCTGACACCATCTCTGTAGCCCTATAGCTTGCGCATGCCAGGTCGGTTCGGCTGGGCAAAAGCGTCTATTTGGACTGGATAGGTGTTGATTATGCGTGGGATCCTCAGCCTTTGAATGGTTTTCCAGTTCCTTAAGTGCTGGTTCTACAGTTATTTTCGGCAAATCGGTAAAGTGGTTCTCTATGATAACGGCCCCTCGCCTGATCTCTCCCAAGAACTCCGTCTCACCGAGGCGACCGGCGGCCTCCACTCCATTGCCTTTGGCCAAGACCGGATTCCCAGCCGCATGTGGATCTATGGCATCTCATGAGGATGTTAAAGCCCGAACCGCCGAACTGTTGCGGCTGTACCACCAGAATCGGGATCCGGCCCTGCGCAATCGACTGGTGGAAATAAACATGGGCTTGGTGCGCAAAGAAGCCCATCACTGGCGCAACCAGTGCAATGAGGGGTACGATGACCTGGTCCAAGTTGGCTGCTTGGGTTTGATTCAGGCCATCGAACGGTTTGATATTACCCGTGGGCTGGCTTTCAGCTCCTTTGCCATGCCCTACATTCGCGGAGAAATTCAACATTACCTGCGAGACAAGAGCCCCACCATGCGGATCCCACGCCGCTGGACAACTCTGCAACGACAAGCCAAGAAGGTGATTGCCCGTCTGCGGCAAGAGTTGGGCCGTTCTCCCTCTGAGGCCGAGGTGAGAGAAGCCCTACAACTGACGGAGCAGGAATGGCGAGAGCTGGAACTGGCTCAACAAAACAGCCTTTTGCTCAGCCTGGATGCCCCGATTCAAACCGAGGAAGACAGCGTCGCTTTGGGGGAGGTCGTTCCGGATCAGCGCTACCGCAGTTTTCAACTGGCCGAAGAAGACCGCATTCGCCTACAGCATGCCTTGGCCAAGCTGGAGGAACGCACCCGCAAGATTTTGGAATTTGTCTTCTTCTACGACCTCACCCAAAAAGAAACGGCAGAGCGGCTGGGGATCAGCGCCGTTACCGTTTCCCGCCAAGTCAAAAAGGGGCTGGAACGTCTGGCCAAGTTGTTGAATCAAGATATTTTTTAAGTTGTTGAATCAGAATATTTTTCGAGACGCTGGAACCGACGCAACTGGCGGTGGCTTTCCACCCTGTAGAACAGCGAGGGCTCTGTACCGCAACAGATTGATAGACTGATGGAAACATGGACGAGAGTATTTGATGAATAGAAAAAACCGCTCTTCTCGGGATCGACCCTTGGCACCCCGCGGTTTCAAGCCTAAGCTCGGTCAGAACTCGGTGGTCAGGGATCCCTTCTTCCAACGCCAGTCCAACCGGCAAAGTCCAGAGGGAATCCGCTTAGCCCCCTATGTGCGCACCTTGCCCTTGGTTGTGGATGCCATGCTGGATTTGGCCCAGGTGGGGAGCGAGGATACTCTGTACGACTTGGGCTGTGGGGATGGCCGCATTCTCATCCGGGCGGCACAGCGCTTTGGCACGCGGGGCGTGGGGGTGGATATCGACCCGGAGCGCATCCTGGAAGCCCAACAGCGGGCCCAAGAAGCCCAAGTTCAGGATCGAGTCACCTTTCTCCAGCAGGATCTGCTCACTCTGGACTTAACCCCGGCGACGGTGGTGAGTTGTTATTTGCTGCCCAGCTCCCACCTGCTGATCCGAGACAAGTTGCGCTCCCAGCTTCGGCCCGGCGCTCGTCTGGTCACCCACTCCTTCGACATGGGGGATTGGCCCCCCACCGCCACCACCACCGTATCGGATGTCATCAACACCTACACCATCTACCTTTGGCGGATCTAACCCTGGGGATCCCAGGCTGTCGCTTCCCCAAAAGCAGCAGAAGGCTGGTGCAGTACAATCCGGTTGCCATCGGGATCCCGAAAATCCACCTCCTGTCCGTGAAAGGCTTGTCGCAGAGGGGAAATGGAGATCTGATAAGCTTCCGCCAACCCCTCCAGTGTTGTCAGGGATCCCTGTAAATCCTGCACCTGTAGGCAGAGGCTCACCGCTTCGGTTTGGGCACCACAATCGAGATGACGGCTGCGATAAAGGCCCAGCCGCAACCCCGGCAGACGAAACTCCACGTACACCGGATCCCCCTCTGTCGGGAGCTGGACTTGGGGAGGGATCCCCAAGAGATCCCGATAGAAGCGTTGTAGACGAGGCAAGTCCAGGGTAGCCACGCTAACCAAGGCACCAGAGAGCTGCATCGCAACCGCCAAAAGACCGGGTTGGTCTATCTTAGCTAAACTGCCGAGAAGCCCCGCGCTGTACCCGCAGGGTGAGCGTCGGGAGGATGTCACTCAGCTCCAACACCACGCGAGTCTGGGTGGCGATGTCGGATCCACCGTCTTGCCCTCCGGATCCAGGGCCAATGTGCCCGAGATGTAGAGGGTATTTTGCCCACCTTCACGCCGGGAGAATAGGGGGCGATGGCCGGATAGCCGGCTGGAGCAATGGCAACCTTAGGCACGAGGGATCCCGAATCACAACAGGATTGCACCTTAGCGGCGAATTCGATCTTCCACAGCTGGCTGGGATACAGCCATAGCCGGTTTCTCTGGAGCAGATTCCCACTCTTCGGGGGAGATTCTCTTGCAGAACTAGACTATAGTAGGTACCAAAGCTTGCTGCTTCTTCCCAAATCAAGACTGGAGCGACTTACCGTGGGGTTATTCAGCCGATTTTCCCGTGATATGGGCATTGATTTGGGCACTGCCAACACGCTGGTCTACGTGGCCGGGCGAGGCATTGTCCTGCAAGAGCCCTCTGTGGTCGCCATCGACCAAAACACCAAGCAACCCCTGGCTGTGGGGGAAGATGCCAAAAAAATGTTGGGCCGTACCCCCGGCAACATTGTAGCGGTGCGTCCTCTGCGAGATGGGGTGATTGCCGATTTCGACACGGCGGAGATGATGCTAAAACACTTCATCCACCGCGTACACGAGGGCCGGTACCTGATTGCTCCCCGCATTGTGATTGGGATCCCCAGCGGTGTGACCGGGGTGGAGCGACGGGCTGTGATGGAAGCCGCTCTCCAGGCCGGGTCGCGGGAGGTGTATTTGGTGGATGAGCCGGTGGCAGCAGCCATTGGGGCCGGGCTGCCGGTGCAAGAGCCCACCGGGAACATGATCATCGACATTGGCGGCGGCACCACTGAGGTAGCCGTCCTCAGTTTGCAGGGGATCGTGCTGAGCGAGTCCGTGCGGGTAGCGGGAGATGAGCTGAGCGAGGCCATCGCCCAGTACATGAAAAAGGTTCACAACCTCACCATCGGGGAGCGCACCGCTGAAGAGATCAAGATTCGGATTGGCTCCGCCTACCCGATTCAAGAGGAACTGACCATGGAGGTGCGCGGGTTACACCTGCTCTCGGGTTTACCCCGTACCGTCACGGTGAAGAGCACCGAAATTCGCGAGAGCATGGCCGAGCCCCTCTCGGTGATTGTGGAAGCCATTAAGCGCACCCTGGAGCGCACTCCACCGGAATTGGCTGCCGACATTATCGACCGAGGCATCATGCTGGCCGGGGGAGGAGCCTTGCTCAAGGGTCTAGATGCCCTGATCAGCCATGAAACCGGGATCTTGGTTCACATTGCCCCGGATCCCCTCAGTTGTGTGGTGCTCGGTACAGGGCGAGTTTTGGAGGATTTCAAAACCTTGGGTCGAGTGTTGAGCGGCAGCTTCAAGGGCTAGAGGCGCTTCTCCCTCTCCCTGATTTCCTGATTTGAGGTGTGAGTCGAGTGGGTCGGAGAGGTATTGCTTGAATCGGCTACGCCAATGGTGGAGGCGCTACGGCTTGGGGTTACTCCTGTCTGCTTTGGCGATGGGGGCAGCGCTGGGCTTGCGCCAAACCCAGGGATCCCTATTGGTGGAATTGTACAGTTGGATCACTGCTCCAGCCCGTCCGCCTGTGGATCCCGCTGCGGTGCTCAGCCAGGCCGCTAACCGTGAGCTGCAAGCCCTGGTAGCCGAGTTGCAGTACCAAAACCGCGAGCTGAAGCGACTGCTGCAATTTACCGAGCAAATGCCCCAAGCGGGGATCCCAGCAGCCGTGGTGGGTCGCAGTGCCGATCACTGGTGGCAACAGCTCACCCTCAGCCGCGGCAGCCGGCATGGAGTCAGGGTGGGAGATGTAGTCATGGCGCCGGGCGGGTTGATCGGGCGAGTCGAGTCGGTCACGCCCAACACCAGCCGAGTGCTCCTGATCAGCGATCCCACCAGCCGTGTCGGGGTAATGCTGAGTCGCAGCCGACACATGGGCATCCTGAGGGGTACGGGCACCCAGAGTGCCATTTTGGATTTTTTCGACAAGGCCCCCAAAGTAGAGGTGGGGGATGTGGTGGTGACCTCGGGCCTGAGCAGCTTTTACCCAGCCGGGGTTGTGGTGGGAACGGTTCGAGCGGTCAACTTGGATGCCAGCCCTGCCCCTCAAGCCACTGTCGAACTGTCGGCGCCGCTGGGTCTCTTGGAATGGGCCTTGATCTACCGCTATGCTCAACCCTCTGATTCCTAAGCTCTTGATCTACCGCTATGCTCAACCCTCTGATTCCTAAGCTTAAGTCTCACCTTAACTGGCTGGTGACTGTCCTGTCGGGATTGCTGGCAGCAGTGGCCCCTTGGTGGCGAGGGCCGGGCTTGGAGCTAGCAGGCTTAACCCCAGATTGGCCCTTGATCTGGGTGGTGTGCTGGAGTGTGCGGCGCAAAGCTTGGCAGGGGGCTGTTGCCGGGGTCACCCTGGGTTTTCTGCAAGATGCGCTGACCAGCCCTTGTCCTACCCATGCGCTGGGGCTGGCTGTAGTTGGGATCCTCACCGCCAAGTTGCAAAAACAACGCTACATGCAAGAAGACTTTATCTCGGTGGCCTTGATCGTTTTTGGTATGGTGGTGATCGCCGAAACCTTGATGGCACTGCAATGGATGTGGCTCGTGGCCTCGCAGGGATCCGATGACCTGGATCCAGCAGGAACGCAAACCTTGCTGGATGGATTGGAGAACTCCCTTCGGTTTTTCGGCAACATTGGTGGCGATGGCCCCCGTTCTCTGGAGAGCATCTGGTGGAACCATCAACGCAATGCCCTCACGTCTGCTATTTTAAGTAGCCTCTGGGCACCTGCTTTGTACTGGCCCCTCAGCCGTTGGTGGCAGTCTCAAGAGCGGGATCCCAGAGAGATTTAGCCCCTGTTTTATGCCAAATCATCCTATCTTTCGGTTAAAACCCAGGTCACAGCAGAGTATGTCCCTTGGCATTTTTGGCAAGAAAGAACTCTCGAGGCGGCGGGAGCCGGTTTGCCGACTGTCTCTGACCTCCCACATGTTGGCGCTGTGCTGAGAGGCCCCAGACAAAGTCAGAAAAAGCGACAATCCGGAAAATTCTTCGTTGGGGAGCAATTTTGGCCTAAAATGAACCCCAGGACTGGGATATAAGCCCCATCTTTTTCAGGCAGCTTCGGGCAAATATCGCGCATTCTAATCAAAAAGTCAAAAGCATAGGAAGCGCAGGCGACGTCAAGGCTGACCTTGTGGCAACTGCACTTAGAATTTGACTTAGAGCAATCATTGGGAGGGATCCATGCCGCATACAATTGTCACCGATATCTGTGAAGGTGTGGCCGACTGTGTAGAGGCTTGCCCTGTTGCCTGCATCCACCCCGGCGATACCAAAAATGCCAAAGGCACCGACTACTTTTGGATTGAGTTTTCCACCTGCATCGACTGTGGCATCTGTTTACAGGTTTGCCCCGTAGAAGGCGCTATTCTGCCGGAGGAAAAGCCGCATCTGCAGCGAGTGCCCCGCTAATTCCAGGGAAGCATCCCTGGCCACACGCCGGGATTCAACGAGAATTACAATCATTTCAATTCCAACCAGGACACTGCACCCACACCTAGAACGTTAGTCGCGTCTTCGCGTCGTCGTGTCAGCGTTGCGGAGCAATAGCGTTGCGGTTCCCGTCAGGGTGCCGTAGGCATAGCAATAGCGTTGCGGAGCAACAATACGCAGAACCGGAAGGCTTTTCAAGGACTCCGTCCCGCTGGCGCGATCAGTAGCCTAGGCGTTTCACCTTAACCTGAAACAACTATAAGCTTTAGCCCAAGGAAGCCAAAGCAACGACGCTGCTGGTCAGCCAGCTCAGGGCCAAGATCCCCCCCAGGAAAGCCAATGGGATCAGGCCCAGCAGCCGCCACCACTCCAAATCCAGCGCTACAGCTACTGCCCGCACCTGCCAAACCACAAACCACAGCAGCGCTGCAAGGCCCAGCAGGGATCCCACCACCCCACCCAACGATTGAGCAGGCCCCAGCAGCAGCCACGGCAAACCGGCAAACCCCGTCAAGCACAGCAGCGCTGAAAAGGAAGGGACAGCCCGACCCAAACAAAAGGCCAGCAATTGCAACAAAGCCGCCAAACCCACCCAGCCCAGGGATCCCATCAGCACCGCCAGCACCATGCTCGGCAGGCTTACCCCAGAGCGGCGAATCGCATCCAGGACGTTGAGCAGCCCCACCACCCCAAAGGCTTGCCAGAGAACAGGCTGTTCCCGCAACGCCCGAAAGGTGCGCTCCGGCAGAAACCAAGCGCCGTAGATGTTGTCTAACCAGGAACCAAGCATGGCCAGCAACCCGTCAAGCTGTCTTTTATCCTAGCCCTTGGTGAGCACTTGACGGGCACACCCCAAAAATGGGGTATGATTGGGAGAGGATTCTGCGGCGTTGGTGACTGCCGTTATGTTTTTGCGATCTATACCCTTCGACAATTAGGATGGGAAGTGGATGTGAGAGCAGTAGGCCAAACTTGATTTGGAAACTATCGACAATCATCCCCGGTATCCTATACTGGATTTTCCAGGTCGAAAACCACGGTAAAACGGCGCAACAGTATCCTCAAAAAAGCCCTCGAAAGGGGGCCTTTTTGTTGTTTGGATATTGTCGGATATTGTCAATGCTGCAGTTAATGGGTATTGCTCTGGCGCTGGGCTCCATCCTTTAGTCGAGCTTCTGGGCACTGGTCTACGTCTTGCTGCAGGGCAGCCAAGTCTGTCTTTCGCTTGCGGGTCTTGACTTTTGTTGTCGTGAGGTCTGCTCGGCTCAGCCAGCGATAAACGGTTGCACAAGTGACATAACTCCCGCACTCATGCTGACGCAAAGCGCTCCGCGCCGCTAAAGCGAGAGAGTGCGAGCTTCAAGGACTCCGTCCCGCTGACGCGAAAAGGACGGGATGCCCCACCGCCCTGTGCTTGATATCTGTAGCAGCTGCTGTTTTTATCATCGTTTATTTCAGCGGTTCTAGGTTCACGGCAGGTTGACAGCAGCTACGGTTTTTGTTGCCGCCGATCTAGTTAGCTTTGCTAACTCTACCTCAAGTTCTGGGGGAAGTTGCGCCTGTGGAGATTCCTCTGCCGGGGTTGAGTCAAAAGCTCAGCTAGGTAAGGGTCGTAGAAGCAGGAAGCAACCGGTTGTTTAGTTCATCCTAGGGGGTGAAATAAACGACCATGAGTTGCAGAACGGTCAACAGGAGAGTTGCTCCCACCATCAAACTCCCCCAAATCCATACAACCTGTCGCAGCAGTCCCAAGCTTTCCCGCACCACTTGCGGGGTCAAGGGGCGAGCTGGGATCCCCAATTTGGGTTTCACCTTCGGGATCCCGCGATAGAAATTGGTTCCCCCCAGTTGGATCTGCAGCCGCCAGGCAAAAGCCGCCTCGCTCCACCCGGAATTGGGGCTGGGATCCGCCTGCGCATCCTGACGACACCGCTGCCAGAACCCCCAAGGATCCCGGCTGAGCAGCGCCAGCGTGAGCACCGTCAGGCGGCAGGGCAGCCAAGTCAGCCCATCCTCACAGCGGGCCGGCACTGTGCCCAAATGGGTGAAAGGGGGGTGGCGGTAGCCCACCATCGAATCCAGCGTGCTGCTGGCCTTGTAGGCTAGGGCCAAGGGCGCCCCTCCCAAGAAGGCGTAGAACAGAGGGGCAGTTGCTCCGTCGGGAGTATTTTCGGCCACCGTCTCAATCAGCGCCCGCAAAATCTCCGATGCCGTCAGGTGCTCTGTATCCCGCCCCACGTAGCGGCTGAGACGTTGACGGGCCTCCGGCAGATCCTCTTTTTCCAAGGGATCCAACACCTCCAAGGCGGCAAAGCGCAGGCTGCGCCCTCCCAGACAGCTGGCCATCAGGATCACCTGCACGAGGATCCCTGCCCAGGGGTGGATGGCATTGCCGATGGCGACCAGTCCCCAGCCCACGCCGTAGGATCCCCCCACCAAAGTTAGGGTGAGAACTGCCCCGCCCCACTGTTGTGCTCGCGGAGTTGAGCAGTGCTTGAGGATATAGCCTTGCCCCCAGGCAATAACAGCCCCCATCACCCGCACTGGATGAGGCCAACCCCAGGGATCCGCCAGCAGGTAATCCAATACCAAAGCTGCCGCCAGCACCAGCCCGGCAGTCGGTTGGGCCGGAAAAAACAGCCAGCCGCCGGGAAAGGGCTCCGTCCCACTAACGCGAAAGGACTCCGTCCCGCTAACGCGATCAAACCACAAATCCACTCTCCTGATCCTGAGCCGCTTGCCAGCTCCGGGCATCAAAATACAGATCTTCCAGAGTGGTTTCCTCCAACACCTGCTGCACCCGTCGAGCGATCCGCTGCCACAGGGCTTCCGTCACCCAGTCCAGCCGCTCCGCCGAATACACGGCTGTGGCGTCAGAACTCTCCACAAGAGGATGCAGGGATTCTCCCACCGCCGCCAAAATGGCGCTGATCGGGATCCGCCGCGGCGCCCGTGCCAACCGGTAGCCTCCCTGGGCCCCCCGTTGGGAACAAACCAAGCCGGCCTGGCGCAACTCAATCAGCAACTTTTCCAGGTAGGGAGCTGGGATCCCCTGTCGCTGAGCAATGGCCCGCACCGAAGCCATTTGCCCGGAGCCGAGCATCGCCAGATCCAACAAAGCTTTGATGCTATAGGTGGCCCGCGTTGTCAAGCGCACCGGGATCCCTCTCCGCAGCACTTCTCGATCCTGCCATAGGACTCCGTCCCGCTACCGCGAAAGGACTCCGTCCCGCTACCGCGAAAGGACTCCGTCCCGCTACCGCGAAAGGACTCCGTCCCGCTACCGCGAAAGGACTCCGTCCCGCTACCGCGAAAGGACTCCGTCCCGCTACCGCGAAAGGACTCCGTCCCGCTACCGCGAAAGGCAGATGCTTGGGTATCGGGGCACCGGCCAAGAGAAGTTAATCTGGGGATCCGAGGCGATCTCTAATTGCTCTAATTGGCTATTGTCTGGTTATCGGCAGCTCAGCCTTGGAGCTCGGGATGGAACACCCCACCGCCAGCCTTTATTTGGTGGCTACCCCCATCGGCAACCGCGAAGACATCACCCTGCGGGCGCTGCGGGTTTTGCGGGAAGTGGACTGGGTGGCGGCAGAAGATACTCGCCACTCCGGCCAGCTTCTTAAACATTTTCAAATCTCCGCCCGCCTCATCAGCTATCACGAGCACAACGCTGCCCAACGGATCCCGCAACTCCTGAAGTATCTGTCGGCGGGCCAGTCGGTGGCCCTGATCAGCGATGCCGGCACTCCTGCCATCTCCGATCCGGGAGAAGAGTTGGTGCGCGCCTGCATTCAGGCCGGGATCCCGGTGATCCCTGTGCCGGGGCCGGTAGCTGCTGTTGCCGCCTTGACCGCTTCGGGCCTGCCTACAGGACGATTCGTGTTCGAGGGATTTTTGCCGCTTAAACCCAGTCAGCGACAGGCCCGCCTGCAACAGTTGGCCCAAGAAGAGCGCACCGTCGTTCTCTATGAAGCCCCCCATCGCCTGCGCCAAACTCTGCAGGATCTGCTGGATCACTGCGGCCCAGAGCGGCAGATCGTGCTGGCGCGGGAGCTGACCAAGCTGTATGAGTCCTTCTGGCGGGGATCCCTGGCAGCAGCTCTGGAGCACTGCGCCGCCCAGCCGCCGCGGGGGGAGTTTACCCTCTTGCTTGAGGGATATGTGGGTGCCGTTCCCAGCCCTAACCCTGCCAGAGGCGGGACGGAGTCCTTGAATGGGCGGGGAGACAGTGAATCGGAAGCGGAAATTCGTCAAGAAATGGCCCGATTGCTGGCCGAAGGCCTGTCCCGGTCTGCAGCCAGCCGCCGGTTGGCCCAGCGTCTGCAGGGATCCCCCATCTGGACGCGGCGCCGCCTTTACAATCTATCCTTGCAGCTTGAGCCGCTCTCCAGTTCTGTGATTGCTGCGCAACGCTCTGGCCGAAAGGAGTCCTTTCCTGCGTGCGTCAGTTTCCAAGACGACGGCGAGACTGAGTCCTGAGGCGTTCGCGTTAGCGGGACGGAGTCCTATGGCACGGATTTTATTGGTGGACGATGAAGTGGAGTTGGCCGATTCTCTGGCCCAGCAATTGAGGCGAGAGGGCTACACGGTGGACGTCGCCTACACAGGAGGGCGGGCCTGGGAGCTGCTGCAAAAGTCCCCCGCTCTGCCCTACGATCTGCTGGTCTTGGATTGGATGTTGCCGGAGCTCTCTGGGCTTTCCCTCTGCCAGCGGGTACGGCAGGTGGATTGCACCACCCCTATCCTGTTTCTGACGGCCAAAGATACCCTAGACGACCGGGTGGAAGGGCTGGATGCCGGGGCAGATGATTACTTGGTGAAGCCGTTCGAGCTGCGGGAACTGCTGGCGCGGGTGCGGGCCCTCTTGCGGCGAACCACAGGTACTGGAGAAGGGATCCCTCGCCTACAGATAGGGGATTTGGAGCTGGATCGGGAGAACCAGGTGGCCTACCGGCAGGGGCGGATGATCCACCTCTCCCAAAAAGAGTTTCGCCTGCTGGAGTACTTCATGACCCATCCCGGCCAGTTGCTCACCCACGACCAGATCTACGAGCAGGTGTGGGCCGGAGAGGATCCCCCCAGCAGCAATGTCTTGGCAGCTCAGGTGCGCCTGCTGCGGCGCCGCCTCAGGTTGCCCGGAGCAGCAGAATTGATCCACACCGTCTACGGCAAGGGCTATCGCTTTGGGCCTGTTGCCGAGAATCCCTAGGAAGAGGCCCAGAAGAGGCCCATCCTACAGTCCCGCAAGCTGTAGCTGTCCCGAACAGCAGCAAACCCCAAGCAAGCGACCCAACGGGGCCCTTCCCAACAGCTTGCTGGGATTCACAGCTCCCCTCTCCCAAGAGGAGAGGGGCAGGAGCGCTTGGGGCTCACTTGGACTTGAGCTTCTCCGCTTTCTCGATGGCCTCTTCGATGGTGCCCACCAAGTAGAAGGCTTGCTCCGGCAGATTGTCCAATTCCCCCGACAAAATGCGCTGGAAGCCCTTGATGGTGTCTGCCAATTTCACATACTTGCCGGGGGAGCCAGTGAATACCTCCGCCACGAAGAACGGCTGGGACAGGAAACGCTCGATGCGGCGGGCGCGGGCCACCACCAGCTTGTCCTCTTCCGACAGCTCGTCCAGCCCCAGGATGGCGATGATATCTTGCAGCTCTTTGTAGCGCTGCAGCGTTTGCTTCACTGCCCGGGCGGTGTTGTAGTGCTCTTCACCCACAATGTCCGCCTGCAGGATGGTGGAAGAGGAATCCAGGGGATCCACCGCCGGATAGATACCCTTGGCTGCCAAGCTGCGGGACAATACCACCGTCGAGTCAAGGTGGGCAAAGGTGGTTGCTGGGGCCGGATCCGTCAAGTCGTCAGCAGGCACATACACCGCCTGCACCGAGGTGATGGATCCCTGCTTGGTAGAGGTGATGCGCTCTTGCAGGTTGCCCATTTCGGTAGCCAAGGTGGGCTGGTAACCCACCGCCGAGGGCATGCGGCCCAACAGCGCCGACACTTCCGACCCGGCCTGCACAAAGCGGAAGATATTGTCGATGAACAGCAGCACGTCCTGCTTGTTAACGTCGCGGAAGTACTCTGCCATGGTCAGGGCAGTCAGGCCAACCCGCATGCGGGCACCCGGTGGCTCGTTCATCTGGCCATAGACCAGCGCCACTTTGTCCAGCACGCCGGATTCTTTCATCTCGTTGTAGAGGTCATTGCCCTCGCGGGTGCGCTCTCCCACGCCCGCAAACACCGATAGGCCAGAGTGCTCCTCAGCGATGTTGTGGATCAGCTCCTGGATGAGCACTGTCTTGCCGACGCCGGCACCGCCAAACAGGCCCACCTTGCCCCCCTTTTTGAAGGGGGCCAGCAGGTCAATCACCTTGATGCCGGTTTCAAAGGGCTCTGGCTTAATCGTCAAATCGACAAGTGGAGGCGCACTGCGGTGGATGGGGGCAAATTCTTGGGCTTGAACGGGCTCTCCTTGGTCAACCGGCTCTCCCAGCACATTGAAAATGCGCCCCAGGGTGGGCTGCCCGACCGGCACAGTAATCGGAGCGCCCGTATCCACCACCGGCATGCCCCGCACCAGGCCGTCGGTCGAGGACATGGCCACCGCACGCACGCGGTTATCCCCCAAAAGCTGCTGCACCTCAAAGGTGACGTTAACCTTCAGGCCGCTTTCGGTTGTGCCCTCCACCTTGAGGGCATTGTAGATTTCGGGCAGCTTGCCGCTGGGAAATTCGGCGTCGATCACAGGCCCGATGACCTGAGTGATGTAGCCAACATTGGTGGCAGTAGCGGTGGCAGTAACCATGATTGAGGCTCAGCTCCTTGTGTGCTCAGTTATCGACTCAGCAATGCCGGGTGTAAATCATTATCATCATACAAATAAAGGGATCCCAGTTGCTGCCGCACTTTTGCCTGTCCAGCCTATGGGGGATCCCCGGCAGAGTGGGCTTTTCTTCGCTACCCTAGAGCTAGGTAAGACAGGGGGTTGCCAGCGATGAGCCACTACGGAGGCCGTATTGCACAGCTCAGCTCCGTCAGGTTGGGAGGACGGCGTTCCCGCCCGCGTCGGGGCCGGGCCCTGCAATTGGGGATCCTTGGCTTCTTGCTGGGGTTAGGGGTGATGGGGGGAGCTTGGTGGTACAGCATCGGGCCCCGGCAAACCCTTTCCCTGTATTGGCTGACCAGTGCTGACAACTCTATTGACTACGTGCAGCAGGAGCGCAGGGTTCGCGCCTTTGACACTCAAGAAGCCATCCGCCTGGCCTTGGAGGAGCTGATTGCCGGCCCCCGGGATCCCCACCTCACCACGGCCATTCCCCCCCAGACGCGGGTGTTGGATGTGCGGGTGGAGGGCGACGATATTTTCCTCAACTTCTCCCCCGAATTCACGCAAGGGGGGGGATCCACGGCGATGATGAGCCGGATTGCGCAGGTGCTCTACACGGCCACCAGCCAAAACCCCGGCGCCCGGGTTTGGATCTCGGTGGAAGGCCGTGCCCTAGAAGTGCTGGGGGGCGAGGGGCTGATCCTGGATCAACCCCTGACACGGGCCTCGTTTGTGCCCAGCTTTCAGCTGCCAGCGGAGCCGGCAACCCCGAAGGACTCCGCCCCCCTAACGGGGTCGCCAAAGCGTCGCCTAGCGATAACGGCTTCTTGAGACGGAAACCATGAGCTGGTTGCAGCGGGTGGGCAGCAGTTTTCTCCTGGCCGGCCAGGTGATTTTGCATCTGATGCGGGGCCGTATCCATCGCCGCAACACCCTGGATCAGCTTTCGGCGGTAGGGCTGGAGTCGCTGCTGATTGTTCTGATTACGGCGGTGGTGATCAGCGGTGTTTTCACCATCCAGTTGGCGCGGGAGTTCATCAACTTTGGCGCTTCCTCCCTAATTGGGGGAGTTTTGGCGATTGCCCTTGCCCGCGAGCTGACACCGGTGGTGACGGCGGTGATCTTGGCCGGACGGGTGGGATCCGCCTTTGCCGCCGAGCTGGGCACCATGAAGGTCACGGAGCAGATCGACGCTCTGCTGTTGTTACGCACCGATCCGGTGGATTATCTGGTGATCCCGCGGGTGCTGGCTGCGGGGCTGATGCTGCCGGTGCTCACCATCCTCTCCCTGCTGACGGGGCTGGTGGGGGGGATGGTCATCTGCGCTTCGGTTTACAATATTCCTGCCACGGTGTTTCTCAACTCGGCGCAAACCCTTCTGACCTCTTGGGATTTGCTCGTCTGTTGTTTGAAGGCGATGGTGTTCGGGTCTTTGATCGCCATTGTTGGCTCCAACTGGGGCCTTTCCACCAGCGGGGGAGCCAAGGGGGTGGGTCGCTCCACCACCGATGCAGTGGTTACGGCGCTGCTGGGCGTGTTTGTCACCAACTTCCTTATTTCTTGGCTGTTGTTTCAGGGGCCGGGGAGCGCCCTCAGCCGCGCGTTGTAGCCACTTCTGCTGTCCCGTTAGCGTTGCGGAGCAATAGGGAGAGAGCTAGGATGGGATCCCTTGCCATCGCCCGGATCCCCACCCTTCGCGTCAGCGGTGCAGAACACTTTGCGAGTAGAACTGCAGATTTTCCGACAGTTGCCGCCGGAGCCGCCCCGCTGGCAATCCTTCTGGCTGGAGACATCCCCTGGCGCCACCATTCTCGATTGCCTCAACCAGATCAAGTGGGAGCAGGATGGCAGCTTGGCCTTCCGCAAAAACTGCCGCAACACCATCTGTGGCAGTTGCGCCATGCGCATCAACGGTAGGGCAGCCTTGGCTTGTGGCCGACATGTGGGCGAAGAGCTGGATCCCCGCAGCCCCCAGCCGCAGCCTATTCGCATCGGCCCTCTGGGAAACCTGCCCGTTCTGCGGGATCTGGTGGTGGATATGCAGCCCTTCTGGAACGATCTCAGCCGGGTGGATCCCTTTGTCAGCACGGCGGGGCGACGCATCCCGGAGCGAGAGTTTTTACAGCTGCCTGCCGAACGGGAGCATCTCAACGCTGCCGGTGGCTGTATTCTCTGCGGAGCCTGCTATTCCGATTGCAATGCCAAAGAGGTGAACCCAGAGTTTGTCGGCCCCCATGCTCTGGCCAGAGCCAACCGCCTCGTCCAAGACAGCCGCGACAGCCAACGGGAACAACGCCTGCAGGCTCTGGATAGCTTGGCTGGTGTCTGGGGCTGTACCCGCTGCTGGAACTGCAACAGCGTCTGCCCGATGGGCGTGGCACCTCTGGATCAAATCACCGAACTCAAACAGGGGATCCTCTCCCGCCCTGTAGACAAGACCGCTGCTCTGCCCACCGACCGTTCCCCATCGCACGCTGTTCGCGCTATTCGGACGGAGTCCTTGCCCATAGCCATCCGCCACCGCAAGACTCTGGTGCAACTGGTGCGCTCTGGTGGTTGGATAGATGAGCGCCGCTTTGCCCTGCAGGTGGTGGGCCGGGATCCCAAAGGGCTGCTCAGCTTGGTGCCTTTGGGTCTGCGCCTGTTGGCCAGGGGCAAATTTCCCTTTCGCTTCCAGCCCTCTGCAGGGGCGGCGACGGTACGGCGGCTTATCGACACAGTTAGGCAGAAAGGAAGGGATCCCCTCTAGGCTCCGGGTTTGAGGTTGTCTTGGCCGGAAATCAATCTGGCACTCAAAATCCGATCCCCCACTTTGATGTGGCGCAGCACCTCCGTTCCCTCTGTAACGTACCCGAACACGGCATAGCGGCCATCCATGAGGTTTAACCCCGCCGGGGTGAGATCCGGCTCAGCCATAAAGATGAAGAACTGAGAAGAGGCGCTGTTGGGATCGTCGGGATAGCGGGCCATGGCCACCGTCCCTTCGGCGGAAAAGGGCAGAGCCGGTTCCACATCCCACAGGCCCATCTGATCAAAAGTCTGGCCGTAGCGGGGCATCACCTCGCCTTTGGCGCGAATCTCCATGGGGATGGTGCGAACCTTGCCCGTGGCCGGATCCACATAGCCATCGGCAGGGCCAGGGGGATCCCCGGCCTGCGCCAGGAAGAAGGTCTCCACCCGGTCAAAGGTCAGGCCATCGTAGAAGCCCCGCTGCACCAGGTCGGCAAAGTTGCCGGCAGTGATAGGGGCGCTGTAGCCATCTAAGGTGATCACCATGCGCCCAGCGGTGGTGTTTAGCTCCACCTCTGCCCGCCCCAAGAGCTGGGGCCTGTCGGCATACTCAGCAGGCACTGTGTAGGGGAAAGCCCCCACCCAGTTGTTTTCCAGGGATCCCAACTCGTCCACTAGACGGTCGTAGGCAGCGCGGGCCTCTTCTTTACCCTTGGATTTGCGCTCGCTGGCTTGGCCGATCACCCGCAACTGCTCCCGCAGCGCAGCCATCTGTTCAGAGGCTGGGGTCACCCGATCCGGGGGCAAGCCGGCCAGCAGGGAATCTCCATAGCGATCCAAGAGGTGCTCTACCTGGCGCACATCTCCCCGCACTGCCGACCAGCGGTTGTACTTCAGGTCGGCGTCGATTTTGGAGATGGCTTCATCAACCTCCAGCAGCTTCGTTTCTGAGATGGGTAGCGCCCGCCGCAAGAGGGTACGTGGATCGGTAATGGCATCCCCCTGGGGCAGAGCCAAGGCCGGGATCCCCCAGAGCGCCACCCCGCAGAGCAGAGCAGCTACGTAGAGGCCAATCCGGCAAAGGGATCCCCATTGCCAAAATCCTTGGGCACGCTGCGTCATGGTTCCTACCGACTGCAAAACCACTCCTGTCTCAGCCTGACATCCCACCGTCACAGGCGGCAAGCGCTGTCAAACCTCGATAGATATCTCCACGACTGGCTCACTCCACCTGGGGGAAAGCCGTCATCGCTACACGACGCTTTTGCGACCGCAATAGCGGGACCAACTTCTCCAAGGGCATGGCTACACGG
The DNA here is from genome assembly GCF_047461575.1 of Synechococcus sp. W60.1. Lineage (NCBI taxonomy): Bacteria > Bacillati > Cyanobacteriota > Cyanophyceae > Synechococcales > Synechococcaceae > Synechococcus > Synechococcus sp. W60.1. The sequence continues at coordinate 33,869 of NZ_JANSHL010000013.1, forward strand.
CTCTCCTACCTAGTTATTTTATTGGCGTCGGTGTTGGCGTTGGTGTTGGCGTTGGTGTTGGCGTTGGCGTCGGTGTTAGTGTCGGGGTAGAGGCAGGAGTGGGTCGAGGTGTCGGAAAGTCCGTCGGTGCAGGAGGTAGGGGCACCGGAATGCGGAGGCGGCAGGGCTGATCCGATTGATTACCTTCTGGGGCATAGCAAACGCGAATAAGATCCTCCACAAAGCGGAGCTGATTAAAACTAAGTTGATCCGCTTGTCGAATGATGTCAGTGATGATCTCCTCCAAGTTTCGCGCTGTTCTGGAAAGAGGTACGCTGACAAACAAAATGTTTTCCAGATCCCTAATTTCTGGAGGCGCTAAGTTGAAGAAAGACACTCTATCCCGTTCCCGCAGCAAGATGCGATAAAGGGCTTCGCTCCAAGGGGAAACATCCACAGCAGCACTGAAAACAAATCCCCGCAGGGGTGTAGGCTGGCCGGACTGACGCCCTTGGCCCAGGAGATTGGACTGAACCGATACCAATTTCCCCGGCGGCTGAGTAATCGATCCGGAAAAGGGGATGGTGAACCGCAAGTTGCCCTCCAAGGCAGTGGTTAACAAGGCAGGCAACAAAATGTCCCCTCTTGAGCTTAGGTTGAACAACTCAACCTTATTGCCTCTTGAAAAGAGCGGCCCTCCCGAACAAAGGGCGGCTGTTGAGCCTGAAGGACAAAGCTGAGCAAAGGGATCAACCACCAATCCCAAAATGGCAGAGGTAGAGCCAGAGCCAGAGCCGGGATCCCTTGGCGGCGACCCCACGGTCGAGGGGCTGCTGGAGGTACCACCACCGCAACCTTTCAGGAAAACCGTTAGGGAACCTGTAAGCACTGCCGCCAGGACAAGCGCAGCCGGTTGCCAAAATCTTCTGGGTATACCGAGTCGTCGAAACATTTGCTTATCGCCTCGCTCTCGATTAGGGATGTTGTCAGCCTGCGGAATGACTCTAGCGGGATCCCACCGTGAGAACAGCGTCGCTGAATGGCGCCACAAAACGGCTGCCTTCTCTCTCAACTCTCAGCTCGCCACTGAGAAGATAAGAACCAGCAGATAGCGGAACATTGCTTTGCACCCTCATTTGCAGGCGGTGCTCCCCAATGGCAGCAGGGAATAAGTTGGCAAAGGGAGCTTCCAGCCCTTCAGAAAACCGTGCCAGCACAAAAGTCCCCTCAGTAGCTGCAGCCAGACGCTGTAACTCCAGAAGATTCAAATCGACCCCCAACCCAACCACATACACGGTGAGTTTTTGTCCTCGCTCTCTGGCCAAAGTTGTCAGCTCCTGAGTAGCTTGGTTGATGGAGCGGGTGCTTTCGTTGTCAATCCCATCGGTGAATACCACCAAGCGGCGGTTGAAACGCTCGGTGGGCCGAAAGTCGCTTAAGAAACGCCCCGCTTCCACCGTGGCATCGTAGAGGGCAGTGTTCCCCCCCGGAACAGCGCGCAAAACGCCTCGTCTCAGCAGCTCTTTGTCGCCGGTGAAGTCCTGCAATAGCTGAGCTGTGCGCAGGGGCTGCCCCAAAGCTGTAAGGCCAAAACCTGCCCCCCGGTTGTCAAAGCGCAGAATAGCGCCCAGATCCAGGAGTGCAGGGCGAAATTGATCCAAGAGCCGAAAAACAGCCAGGAAGCGCCGAGATTGGGGATCCAAAACCAGCAAGCTGCCTGAGCCATCCATCAGCACAGCCATGAGCAAAGGCCGCTGAGGCAGATCCAGCGGGGGATTTTCGATCCGGGTGGGTGTCAGGGTCAAGGTTACCGGCTGCGGGATCCCTAGCAAGTCGGTTACCCGGTTTACCTGCAGGCTGACCTGACTGGCAGAGAGCTGGGTTATTGGTTGGGGCGGATCCCCGCCTTGCAGGAGGGCGATGTTGAACTCCATTTCCCCTTGTGTGCCAGAAAAGGAGCGGGTCAGAGCCCCATTGAATGTCAGGCGAGCTTGGGATCCCACAGCCGACGGCTCAATGCCTGTACCGCCGGAAGAGCCACAGCCGACAAGGCAGCTTCCCACGAGCACCAGGAGAAGCAGCCAACCAGCTTTTTAGCTTTTTACTTGACCGGGCTGTATTTTTACAGTCATTGCAGCTGCCAGTACAAGCATAGTGGGGTGGCATGAAAGTACGGAGTTACAATACCACCCAGTAATTCCGAAAGCTACTGTAGCGCTTGGTGTAGGCGTAAAGATTTTTACTGCAGTTAGAGGATCTCGAGTTCATCTTTTTTCAATCTTTTTTCACAATGCGAGCACAGCGGGTCTCAGCTTTGAGCCTAGTAGGGCGGCTAAAGCCTGTCTGCTCCGAGAATTGCTTCGAGATAAAGACCCCTTTGTTTTGCCACTTGTGGCAAGCGTTCTCGCTGACCAATTGTCAAATAAGCCGGCGCTCTCCTCCGTGGCCTATAGTTCATAGCAGCTCATCAGTACAGGTGTAAGCTCTAAAAGGATCCCCTGGGTGAGGAGGAGAACTGAACATGGCGGCAAAGCAACTCAAGTTCTATTGGAGCCCCCAACACCAGCTCTTTAGCTGCGATGGCGCCAAGTTGGAGGGGCACGGCTACATCCAAACCAACCCCTCCCATGACCTGGTTCACCTGCTCATTGCCGCCAACGGCAACATGCCCTGGCAGCCGGTGGAAAGCCGCGAGCAAACTTGCTTTGCCGAGTACAACGCGGTGATGCTGGAGCACCTGTTGGTCAACTGCTTCAACGCAGCGGTGCTGGGATCCCTGCCCGCCCAGCAGATCATCCCAGAGGCGCGGAAGTTCTTGCGGTGGTTTGTTTCAGAACACTACGCCCCTTTCCCGGTTTCTGAAGAAGAGGCTTTTCGTCGCTTTGCCGAGCACCTGGATATCGAGCGCATTGTGCGTTTGTTCCCCTATTTTTACAGTCTGCGGGCTTGGGAATGCTTCAGCCTCGATTACCGGGCCGAGACCTACGACCTGGAGTTCACCTCCGAGGATGATCCCGTTCGAGAGGCCCCGGAATGGGCGGCGGATCCCAACATTTTGGAGACTCAGGAGCTGGTGCGGCAAAAGCTCTCTGAGGCAGTAGCCGAGGCGGGCTCGATCCGGCCCAAACCGGAGCCCGTTTTCCCGCCAACTTCGTCAGCTTCTCCTCTGTCCGATCCCCCAGCCAAGACCAAGCAGAAAAAAACCGGACTCGGCTTCAAGCCTGCCCGTTGATGGATCCCCTCACCCCTTTCCCACAGGGAGAGGGGAAGACTAATCTGCGCCTTTCACTAGCCGACGAAAGGCCTTTTTGCCCACCTGCAAAATCCGCCCGGCCAGCTCCGAGGCATGGGCAAACTCCAGGTCGGGATCCTCCACCTTTTGCCCATCCAGCCGCACGGCGCCCCCTTGAATCTGCCGACGGGCCTCGGCGGCACTCTTGCACAGGCCACACTCACGCAGGATGTAGCTGAGTTTAACAGGGTAAGACAACCCATCGATGGCAAAGGTGGGGATGGATCCCGTTTCGGCAAGAATACCGTCTAGCACCAGGGCTTGGGCGGTGCGCTGGGCCTCTTCTGCCGCTGCAGGGGAGTGAAACTGGGCCACTAGGGTCTTGGCTAGGAGGATCTGCCGCTGGCGGGGATCCTGCGGCAGCTCGGCAAGGGGCACTGAGGTGAGCAACTCAAAGTAGCGCTCCACCAGGTGATCCGGCACCTTCTCCAGCTTGGAGTACATGGTGAGGGGATCCTCAGTCAGCCCCACGTAGTTGTTTTTGGACTTGGACATTTTCTGGTACCCGTCCAACCCCTCCAAAAGCGGCACCGTCACGCAGAACTGCGGCGTTTGGCCCTTCCAGATTTGCAGATCTCGCCCGGTGAGCAGGTTAAAGCGCTGGTCGGTTCCCCCCAGTTCCACATCGGCTGCGAGGGCCACCGAGTCGTAACCCTGCAAGAGGGGGTAGAGAAATTCGTGCAGATAAATTGGCGTTCCAGCTCGGTAGCGCTGGGCAAAGTCTTCTTTGGCCAACATCTGCCCCACCGTCATCTGGGCCTGGAGTTCGATCAGCTCACTGAGAGTCAGGCGGGCCAGCCACTCGCTGTTGCGGCGCACCTCCAGCCGACCGGGGGTCTCAAAATCCAAAATCTTGCCGGCTTGCTCCAGATAGGTGCGGGCGTTTTCCTCCACTTCTGCCGGGGTGAGGCGGGGACGGGCCTGCGATTGGCCGGTGGGATCCCCGACCAGGGCCGTGAAGTCCCCGATGAGCAAAATAGCCACATGGCCCGCATCCTGAAACTGCCGCAGCTTGCGCAACACCACTGAATGGCCCAGGTGTAGATCCGGTCGGGTGGGATCGATGCCCAGCTTCACCCGCAAGGGACGATTTGTTGTGGCCAGGCACTCCGCCAGGGCAGCAGGCCCTCCCGGAAAGATCTCGGCCACCCCCCGCTCAACAATTTGGGCTATCAACGGATCCCGGTACGCTGGCGAAACTGAGGCTGACGATATACTCAAAGCCTGATCCTCCGGCTGAACCCATGAGCCATTTTAAGCCCACGCAAATTAAGCCCACGCAAAAGATGGTCGGCTCTCAACTCGCTCCACCTAGCCCGGTTGGAGTTGTCGATGGGTGAGGTTGGCCATCCTGCCGGGCCGATAGACGCCGCCCTATAATGGGTCTGGCTTGTTGTTGCTTCGCAACACGGACGTGACAGGGTTTTTGACGTGACCTACGGTCGCAGACCATTGGCCCGCTGGGCGAGAAAGCCAGGGGTAGAGCGTTTCTCCAATTCCCCTTTTTCCGGATCGGGGTTTGACGAGCATGCCGACTATACCCCACCCACCCGCCCCTCCCGGATTGCCCAGGTTGCCGGTGTGGTGGGCAATCTGTTGCTGGGATCCCTGCTCTTGGGATCCACGGCAACGGCTGCCGGATTGGTGGGGCTGGCCATCAGCTTTCGCAACTTGCCGGACGTGCATCAATTGCGGGATTACGTGCCCATTGCCACCACCCACATCGTCGATATTCGGGGCGAGCCCATTGCCAGCCTACACGGGGAGGCCAACCGGGAAGTGATCTCCCTTGAACAGGTCTCGCCGGAGATGAAAAAGGCCTTGCTGGCCATTGAAGACAGCCACTTTTACACCCATCCAGGCATTAATCCGGTCAGCTTGGGCCGGGCGATCCTGGGCAGTGTAGAGGGGGGTATAGGCTCGGCGGGAGGGGGATCCACCCTGACAATGCAGTTGGTCAAGAACCTGTTTTTGAGGCCGGAGCGCACCCTCAGCCGTAAAGTCGCCGAGATCGTGTTGGCGGTGCGTCTAGAGCAAGTCTTCAGCAAAGACGAGATCCTGGAGATGTACCTCAACCAGGTGTACTGGGGGCACAACCTCTACGGCATCCAGGCGGCGGCCCGCAGCTACTTCAACAAGGATGCGGCTGAACTGAACTTGGCTGAAGCGGCGATGTTGGCTGGGATCCTGCCGGCCCCGGAAACCCTCAGCCCCTTTCGCAACCTGGAGGGAGCCAAACGGCGGCAACACCTGGTGCTGGATCGTCTGGTGGAGCTGAAGTGGATTACCCCCGAGCAAGCCCAGGCGGCGCGGGAGCAAAAGCTGACCTTAGGCCGCATTACCTCCTTTCAAAGTAACGCCCCAGCAGTTACCGACGCCATTGAGGCGGAGCTGCGGCGCCGCTATGGGGAACAAGCTCTAATGCAAGGAGGTCTGCGGGTTCAGTCCACCATCGATCTGCGTCTGCAGCGCCTTGCCCAGCGCATTGTCAATGAAGATGGCCCCCGCATTGGGGCAGCTCGTCGTGCCGATCAAATGGCTTTGGCGGCGGTGGATCCCCGTACCGGCTATGTGAAAGCCATTGTGGGCGGGATCAACGCTCAGCGAGGCCAATTTAACCGCGCCACCCAGGCGTTTCGCCAAACGGGATCCACCTTCAAGCCTTACGTGTACTATGCGGCCCTGGCTAGCGGCCGCTACACACCCTACAGCATCCTCTACGACACCCCCGTCACCTATCCCGGCTCGCCGCCCTACAGCCCGAAAAACTACGACAACACCTTTTATGGCCCCCTCACCTTTGCCCGGGCTTTGGAGCTCTCCCGCAACGTGCCCACGGTCAAGTTGGCCGATGATGTCGGGATCCGCAACGTCATTGCAGCGGCTCAGGCCACGGGTATTACTGCCGAGATGTTCCCCAACTTGGCTACAGCTCTGGGCTCGGCCAGCGTCAGCCCCCTGGAGATGGCGGCCAGCTATGCGGTCTTTGCCAATGGCGGATATCGGGTGGAGCCGACCCTCTTGGCCCAGGTGGTGGATCGCAACGGCCAAATCCTCTTCGAGGCCAGGCCTCAGCCGCAGCGGGTTTTGGATCCCTGGGCGGTGGCGGTGCTCAACCAAATCCTCAAAGGGGTGGTGACCCAAGGCACCGGGAGGGCGGCTCGTCTGGACGATGGGCGACCTGTAGCCGGCAAAACCGGCACCACCTCTGATTTCCGCGACGCTTGGTTCATCGGCTATGTGCCGCAACTGTCTACCGCCATTTGGATCGGCAACGACAACAACTCCCCCATGCTGCCCGGCACCGCCGGCGGGGCTTTTGTTGCCCCCACCTGGAAGCGCTTTATGACCGAGGCTCTGCAAGGGATCCCACCTCAGGACTTCCCCAGCCCGCATCAATTTCCCCCTCCCCGACCATGAGCTACAGCGAGGAGCGGCTGGCGCGTATCGAGCGCACGGTGGAGGCCAATGCCCAGGCCATCGCCCAACTGACCCGACAGAACCAAGAGGTGCTGCAAACCATTGCCGGCACCGAGGAGCGCATTGCCAGAGCCGAGGAGCGCATTGCCAGAGCCGAGGAGCGCATTGCCAGAGCCGAGGAGCGCCTCGAGGCCGAGGTCAAACGGTGGGACGAGCGGTTTTTCCAGCTCAGCCGCGATACCCTCAACTTCACCCGCAATGTGGTTACCATTGCCGCCATCACGGCGGTTTTGATCCCCCTGCTCAGGGATGTCGCTCCCCTGCTGATTGAGCTGCTGCGGGAGGGATCCCGTTAGCCCTCTGTAGCTGGGACATCTCGCTTTTCCGACCGCTGGCCAACAAGTGGTTATCGGCAATTGCGCTGAGACAGCCGCGGTTCCACCTCTCTGGGGTCGAGCCCTGTCCCAGCGGGAATCGAAATGTCCAAGGGATCCCAAAGCGTAGTGATTCTGAGTTACACTAAGACTGCAAAGAAAGGTAACGCCTTTTTCTGGTTCTCCTGACCCTTCACCGCGTTCTTTCTTGCATTCCTTGCACAAGACACAGAGGTTCTTGCATTCCTTGCACAAGACACAGAGGACAGACGATTATGGCTTTTGAACTCCCGGCTCTGCCCTATCCTGCCGACGCGCTGAAGCCCTACATGTCGGCAGAAACGTTTTCCTTCCACCACGGCAAGCACCACGCGGCCTACGTAGCCAACCTGAACAAGCTCATCGAGGGCACCGATCTGGCCAACAAGTCTCTGGAAGAAATCATCAAGGCCACCTTTGGGGATCCCAACAAAGCGGGTATCTTCAACAATGCTGCCCAAGTTTGGAATCACACCTTTTTCTGGGAATCCATGAAGCCAGGCGGGGGAGGTGCGCCTACCGGGCCTATTGCCGACAAGATCAACGCCGACTTTGGCGGCTATGACAAGTTTGCAGAAGCCTTCAAGACGGCAGCCGCCACCCAATTTGGCAGCGGTTGGGCCTGGCTGGTGCTGGACAACGGCACCCTGAAGGTCACCAAAACCCCCAATGCCGAAAACCCCCTGGTTTACGGCCAAACGCCCCTGCTCACTTTGGATGTGTGGGAGCACGCCTACTACCTGGATTACCAAAACCGGCGGCCTGACTTCATCAGCGCCTACCTGGAGCACCTGGTGAACTGGGATGCCGCCAATGCCCGGCTGGCTGCCGCCTGACTCTACCTGTTCTGGGATCCCTTGACGGGGGATCCCATCGAAGACTAGCCCTATGTCTCTGTTTGCGAAGGGATCCTTGGGGATCCCTTTTTTGCGCCTAGTCTTTCCCCAAGCGTTCTCGCTCCTCGCGCAACCGCTCCAGAAAGCCGGGGGTAGGGGGTTGGGTTGGGGGTGCTGCAGGGGGAGCAGGAGTTGGAGCAACCCGGTTCACTTGGGGAAACAAAGGTTGATTGATGGGCGGAGGGGGGAGAGGCTTGGCCGGGACAGGGGCTGGAGAAGGTGGAGCAGCGGGCGTGGGCACGGCAACCGGTCGGGGCGGCGGCGCAGCAGGCACTGGAGTGGGAGGGGACACCTGCCGAGTTGGAGCAGGGGGCTGAGGGGTAGAGGACACTGCCTCTGGAGTTGCCGCTGGCCTGGGTGTGGGCTCGCTTGCGGACTCACCGATTCCCAGATCTGGGGCGGGATCATCCTCAAACACCGGTTTGCCCTCCGGATCCCGTAGCAGCCAGTCCAGCAGAGGTTCAGGAGTGGCTGAGGGATCTCGCTCAGGGTGCTCTGCACCGCCGACTGGAAGGGGGCGTTCGGGGGCAGCAGGCGGTCTTTCGCTGCCTGGGCCCGGATCCAACAGCAGACGCAGGCCCCAGAAGGTGCTCCCTGCAATGGCCACAAAAAGGGCTATCCCAGCCCAGAGGGGAAACGGCTTGGCCTCGGGCTCTGCCTGGGTACTGAGCAGGTGTGTGCCCGACTGCCCTGCATCCACCGCCGCCAGGGTGCGCTCGGAGAAGATGGGTGCGGTTGGGGGGGGCGCGAGGGAAGAGCTGGCAGCGCTCTGGGAGTGCAGGGATCCCTCCAATTGGGCGCTGAGAACCTTCATATCTTGGGGCCGCCGGTCGGGATCTTTGGCCAGACAGGAGAGCACCACCTGTTCCAGCTGCAGCGGAATTTCATAGGGCAAATTTGCGCGATTGAAGGGTTGGGGCTGCTGGTAATTGTGGGCCTCGTACCAGCCGGGGAAAGAATCGCTCTTCGGCTGGAGGGGGTGTTGCCCGGTCAACATGCGGTAGAGCACCACGCCAAACGAGTAGATATCCGAGCGGGCATCCAGGGCTTCCCCGCGCACCTGTTCGGGAGAGGCATAGCGCACCGTACCCAAAAAGCCGGTGGTCTGGGTGCCGAGGGCAAGGGAAACGTCGCTGAGGAGCTTGGCAATGCCGAAATCCAAGATTTTGACGGTTTCCCCCAGGGTTTCATCTTTCAGGACGAAGAGGTTGCTGGGTTTGATGTCGCGATGGATCACCCCCTTGATGAGATGGCCATCCTGCTCAGTCTCCAGGTTGTGGGCGTAATAGAGACCGGCGCATACTTGGCGGGCCATCCTCACCACCTGTTGAGGCGGCAGCACCGGCTGCTTGAGCATTAGCTCCCCCAAACTGCGCCCCGTTAGGTATTCCATCACCAGGTAAGGTTGGTCGTTCTCTAGACCGTAATCCAGCACCTTAACAATGGCAGGGTGCTCCCCCAACAACGTGCTGATGCGAATTTCCTGCTGAAAACGTTTGTGCAACTGGCGTCGGGTGTTGTCATCGCCTGCTAAGTTTTGGTGCAACAGCTTTACCGCTACCGGACGGTTGAACAGGCGCGTATCGACTGCCTTGAACACCTGCCCCATGCCGCCCGCTGCAATGCTGTGAACCAGTTGATAGCGCTGGCCGATTACTTTTCCAGGAGCAAGCTGGTGCATAGGCAGCCTAGGAGCATGTACCCTCTGATTTTAATGCGTGTTTCTCGGGAGTTTCTCTTGCCTTTCTCCGGCCATCCCTGCCCAGCAGTCTTCATTCCCAATGTATTTGATGTGCTTTTAAGTACTTGTTAAACGCCCTGCCAGCGATTGAAGGCTGGACAAAGACTGTGGACTACGGAGATCTACTTTAGAGCCGGGGGAATCTGATAGACTCATGCGGGCGCTTTGCCGGGTCTGTTCATTAGCTGTCTGTCGGGTGATTTATGCTGGCTAACTGGCTGCAAATTTCGGGGATCCCTCTAGCCCTGATCGGCCCTGTTGAGAATCCGGTGCTGGTGTTTTTGATCATCCTGACCATCATGCTGGTGGCTCCCTTGCTGTTTGAGCGGCTGCGCCTGCCGGGGATCATCGGGTTAATCTTGGCCGGGCTGGTGGTGGGGCCCTACGGCTTGGGCATCTTGCAGCGGGATGAGACCATCATCCTGCTGGGCACGGTGGGGCTGTTGTTTCTCATGTTCATGGCGGGGCTGGAGACCAGCCTGGAAGATTTGAAGCTCAATGCCGGGAAGGCCACCCTCTTCGGGGCGCTCACCTTTCTGTTGCCCATGCTCATCGGCACAGCAGCCATGTTGGCCATTGGGTATGGCTTTCTGGCGGCGGTGCTGGTGGCCTCTTGTTTTGCCTCCCATACCCTGATCGGCCTGCCGATCGTCTCCAAGTTGGGCCTGATGCGTCTGCAGACGGTAACGGCTACCTTGGGGGCCACCCTCATCACCAATGTCCTGGCGTTATTGGTGTTGGCGGTGGTGGTGCGCGCCCACCAAGGGGAGCTGACGCTGCAATTTTGGCTGACGTTGATCCCTTCGATTGCCCTCTACACCTTTGCCACCCTCTGGGGGGTGCCTAAGCTGGGCAGTTGGTTCTTTCAACGCTTTGGCCACGATGAGGGAGCAGAGTTTACGTTTGTGATTGCCACCTTGTTTGTGGTGGCCTATGGAGCAGGGTTAATTGGCATTGAGCCGGTGGTGGGAGCCTTTCTGGCCGGGACGGCCATCACCCCTATCATCCCGCCTCTCAGCCCCCTGATGAACCGGATTCAGTTTATCGGCAACACCCTGTTTGTGCCTTTCTTCTTGATCTCGGTGGGGATGCTGATCAATCCCGGTATTCTCTTGGGGGAGCCGCGCACGCTGCTGGTGGGAGGGGTGATGATCGCAGCGGAGGTGGTGAGCAAGTTTCTGGCCGCTTGGATCCCGGCCCAACTGTTTGGCTGGCGCTTTGCCAGCGCTATGGTTATGTTCGGCCTGTCGATGGCTCAGGCGGCGGCTACCCTGGCGGCCATCACGGTGGCCTTTCAGGTGAAGTTGGTGGATGAGCTGACGGTGAACGGCACCATTGCCATGATCCTCGTGACCTGTGTTGCCTCGCCTTGGATTGTGGCCCGCTGGGGAGAGCAAATGCAGCCCACCGAGGTGGCCGCAGAGTCCACCGAATTGCCCAAGCCGGATTGGGGAGCTCGCGTCTTGGTGCCGGTGGCCAACCCGGATACTGAGAGGAACCTGTTACAGTTGGCTTTGATTTTGGCCAAAAAAGATGGGGGAACGCTGCTGCCGCTGCATGTTTTGTCTGACCGCGCCGGGATCTCGCCGGCAGCCCTGGCCCGGCAGGAGCAGTTGCTGACTTTCGCAGAAGCTCTGGCCCACAGCGCCGTGACCCGAGTGGAGCCGATTCGGCGGGTGGATGACTCGGTGGAAAAAGGGATCATTCGCTCGGCGGCGGAACGGCAGGCAACCTTGGTGATCCTGGGCTGGAAGGGCTACTCCACCTATGCGGAGAACTTTTTCGGCAGCATCATTGACGCGGTGGTGCGGCAGGTGGGGATCCCAGTGTTGATCACGCGGTTTCCGGTACCCATCGAGACAGCACGCCGCATCCTCTTGGTTGCACCGGAGCTGGAGGTCTCTCCCAGATCCCTGCAGCAGACCCTTGGGCTGGCGCAGACGCTGGCCGGCGAATTGAAAGCGGGTTTGCAGATCCTGCTGGTGCAAACCCGACCTGGGCGGGAACGCTCCCCAGCCTTGCCGGCAGAAAGCTATGCCCACTTGCCGGTTCAGCGGGTGCAGGGGGGGGTGGTGGCGGAAGTCTTTAAAGCGCTGCAGCCGGGAGATGTGTTGGTGTTGATTCCCAGTGAAACCGGCAACCGGTCGCGCCTGGGCCGAGAGCCGGAGACCATCGCCCGCAACCGACCCAGCCTTCCCATCATCGTGGCGCATTTGCCGCGGGATGCAGCTCCTCACTTGAGCCATGGAGATGGGTTTCTGGAGGCCGCAGAGCCCACTTGACAGGGATGACATTGGGGTGTTGTCTGGCGGACTGGAGCTCTTGTCTCAACGACGCCCCGGCTCCCCTGGTAAACTGGGATACCCCAGGTTCGGAGCAGTCGTGAGCCAGAAGGGAGGCCCAGAGCCATAGACTATGTTGATTGAGGAAGTGGGGATAGTGCCCTGCGGAGCACAGGAGTATGGTTGCCTATTTGCTAGAAGTCGGCTGTGAAGAGCTCCCAGCCAGTTTTGTGGATTCGGCTCTGGAGCAGTGGCGAACCGGGATCCCGGCCTCTTTGGCGGAGGCCCATTTGCAAGCGGAGCAGATGCAGCTTTTCGGTACGCCGCGCCGCCTGGCGGTTCTGTTGCAGGGGTTGCCCACCCAGCAGCCGGATCGCACTTTGGAGGTGAAGGGGCCGCCGGTTCAGGTCGCCTACCAAGATGGCCAGCTCACCCCTGCCGGGGAAAAATTTGCCCAAAAACAAGGGGTGGATCCCGGCAGCCTGGAAATCCGGCAAGTGGGCAAGGGATCCTTTGTGTTTGCGGTGCAGCGGGTGCGAGGCCGGCCAACAGCAGCTGTGCTCCAGGAACTGGCACCCGCCTGGATTACCAACTTGAGTGGGGAACGGCTGATGCGCTGGGCCTGCGGGGATCTGAAGTTTCCGCGCCCCATCCGCTGGCTGGTCTCCCTTTGGGATGATCAGGTGCTGCCTTTGCTGCTGCCGACCCACGAGGACAATTCCATGCCGGGCTGGGTGGCGGGGCGGGTGAGCCGGGGGCACCGCGTTTTGGGATCCCAGCAGGTTGTCCTGGAGCGGGCCGAGAGCTACGTTCAGCAAATGCAAGAGGCGGGGGTCAGCCCCGATCCAACAGCGCGAGAGGCATACATTCAGGCTGAGGTGACCAAGCTGGCCAGGCAAGTGAATGGGGAAGCCCAGATCCCTGCTCCTTTGCTGCGGGAGGTGGTGCACTTGGTGGAGTGGCCGACGGCGGTTTTGGGGCGCTTTGAGCCAGAGTTTTTGCGCTTGCCCCCTGCGGTGATCGAGACGGTGATGATCACTCACCAGCGCTACTTCCCGGTACGGGATGGCCGGGATCCCCAGAAATTGCTGCCCTATTTCATCACCATTTCCAATGGCGACCCCCGGCAATCGGAGCGGATCGGGGCAGGCAACAGCCGTGTGGTGCGGGCGCGCCTGGCGGATGCCCGCTTCTTCTACGAAGAGGATCGGCGGATCCCCTTGGCGCAGCGAGTGGAACGCCTGCAGGCGGTTACTTTTGCCGAAGGGCTGGGATCCATGCGGGACAAGGTGGAGCGCATCCGCCACATCAGCCGCCTCATTGCCGCTGCCCTGAACTTGGATCCCCAGGAGCAGGCGCTGGTGGATCGCACGGCTTACCTGTGCAAGGCGGATCTGGTTACCCAAATGGTGTACGAATTCCCCGAGCTGCAGGGGATCATGGGAGCCGAGTATGCCCGCCACGACGGTGAGCCGGAGGCGGTGGCCGAGGGGATCGAGCAGCACTACTGGCCTTTGGGGGCGGGGGACGCTTTGCCCACAGCACTGACGGGGCGGGTGGTGGGCTGGGCGGATCGCCTGGATACCTTGGTGGGCATGTTTCGCTTGGGGCGGATCCCCAGCGGTTCCTCGGATCGCTTTGCCCTGCGGCGGGCCGCCAACAGCCTGGTGCTGGTTGCCTGGGATGCCGGCTGGACTTTTGACTTTAACTCCCTGTTGCAGAGTGTGGTGCAGGACTATGCCTTTGGCGATGTCCACACCTTGCGAGCCTTGCAGGAGTTTTTGGCCCAACGGATACAGACCCTTTTGCAGGAGGAAAAACGGATTGATTACGACTTGGTCAGGGCTGTGGTGGGGGATCCCGAGTCGGTCAGAGCGGAGGATCCCCAGAAGGCCGAGCTCACCATGCGGGCCCTGGGCAACCTGCCCTTGACTTTGCTGCGGGCGGAGTACCTGCAACACCTGCGGGCCACCGGGGAATTGGCGGATCTCTATCCCACCCTCAATCGCTGCGCCCGCCTGGCAGCCCAAGGGGACTTGGACTACGCCGTGGTGGATCCGGCAGCCGCCGTGGATCCCGACCAGTTGCAGGAGGCGGCAGAAAGGGAGTTGTACGAGGCTTGCCAGAAAATCTATCGTCTGGGGGTGGAGCCGGCCTTACGGGGAGATTTTGTTCCCTTGGTGGAAGCTCTGCAAGCGGCAGCCCCTCAGGTAGCCCAGTTTTTTGAAGCCGTTCTGGTGATGGATCCGGATCCTGTGCGACGGGCCAGCCGGCTCAATTTGCTGGGAGTATTGCGCAACCAGTCGCGCCTGTTGGGGGACATGGGGGCTGTGGTCATGGCAGGGGAATCCTCGCCGGAGAAGACCCCCTAGCCGTTTCAGATCAGTTTACTTCGAGACAGATCCCCCTCACCCCCAGCTTCTCTCCCAGAGGGAGCTACCCCCCAAGGACTCTGTCCCACTGGCGCGAACGGCTTGGGAATGGACATATCGTCATTTCCACTCAAACTCAGAACACTGTGCCCACACCTAAACCGTTGGTCGCGTCTTCGCGTCAGCGTTGCGGTTCCCGTCAGGGTGCCGTAGGCATAGCAATAGCGTTGCGGAGCAATAATGCAGGGGGTTAGAAGGTTTTTCAAGGACTCCGTCCCGCTGGCGCGATCAGTAGCCCAGGCGTCTCATCTTAACCTGAACAACCATACGATTTATCCAAGAAATTGCAAACACTGCTGCAAAGCCCGCTGCACCGAGCCTAGGTAGCCCTCTCCAAACAGGTTGAGATGGTTGAGCCAGTGGTAGAGCTGGTAGAGGGGCTTGCGGTGGGGATACCCCTCGTCCAAGGGGTAGGCCTGCTGATAAGCCCGATAGAACTCGGCTGGAAAGCCGCCAAACAGTTCTGTCATCGCCAGATCTGTCTCCCGATCCCCGTAGTAGGTGGCCGGATCGAAAATCACCGGGGATCCATCGGCCAAGGCCCCGTAGTTGCCGCCCCACAGATCTCCATGCAACAGAGCGGGTTCTGGCCTGTAGTCCTGAAAAAAGGCTTCCAGCTCCGCCATTACCCGTTCGGCTTGGGCCACCCACGTGCCGCGATACCCCTGTTGGCAAGCCAATTTCACCTGGTAGAGCAGCCGCTGTTCCCGATAAAAATCCGGCCAATTCTGCCGCCAACTGTTGATCTGAGGCGTAGAGCCGATGGTGTTGTCCCGCTCCCAACCGTAGCTGCCGTTGGGGGATAGGGTGCGGTGCAACTGGGCCAACTGGGATCCCAACAAACCCGCAGTGTGCGGACGGGGCGAGGTTAGCTCCAGGTATTCCAGCACCAAGTAGGCCTGCTCTCCTACGGATCCCCAGATGATGGGCTGGGGCACGCGAATGGCCTGGGCAGCCGCTAGGGTTTGCAAGCCCGCAGCTTCCGCTGCAAACATCTCCAGCGCCCTTTCTCCCCCACGGGCCAATTTGACGAAGTAGTCTTTTACCCCTTCTGCAAGAGGGCTTTGGGAAGCGCAGGAAAACCGATAGGTGGCGTTGATGCTGCCTCCGCCCACAGAACGATACTGTAGGGGCTGGATGGGATCCCCTGTTGCTTCCGCAAGGTGCTGGGCGATGGTCTGCCAAAGAGTTTGCATCAGCAGCAAAAGTCAATTGTCGGAGAAAAACAGGTACTTATGGTCATTTCGGGTAGTCATTTCAGGTTAGGGTGAGACGCCTGAGCCATTGCCTGGGCCATTGAGAAAAGCCCTATGGCCCCGTGCATTCAAAGTTTTAGGTGTGGGCGCAGTCTCCTGGTTTAATTGAAATGACCATAACTCTTTTTTGTGCTACTTTCACCTTCTCATTCTCAAGAGCACAGTCAATAGCGCGAGGACTCCGTCCCGCTGGCAGGACGGGTTGGACGCCAGACCGGGCTCTATCCTTCAGTCGAGCTTCTGGGTACTGGTCTCCGTCTTGCTGCAGGGCAGCCGAGTCTATCTTGCGCTTGTGGGTCTTGACTTTTGTCGGCCTCAGGTCTTCTCGGTTCAGCCAGCGATAAACTGTTGCACGACTAACCTTGTTCATCCGTGCAACTGCTCCCTTCCTGGACATACCCTATGACTCTCTCTCAGGTCTAAGCTTCCTCCTGAGGTCTACCTCCATGCCTTCTTAGCTGCAGGGCCGTCTCATTCTTAAATGAATTGACCCTGTTCCTAACCTGTGGGGCTCTGGGGTCTTGAGCTTCCGCCTCCTATGGGGAAAGTGGGGGGAGAGCTGTATCTCAAATTAGGTTCGAATTGAGGTCAGCATTAGCGGCGGAGAGGCTCAGAGATGGCCACCACATCCTGCAGAAACTGATCCTGTTGCTGGCGCAAAATGCCCAGGTCAGGACCTTGGTTGAGCAGGACAAAGTGGATGCCATTCGGCAGCTGCCCCATCGTCATCAGCCGATCCGCAGCGGATCCCACCTGAGCAGCCGTGCCTGGGGGCAAGGTGCGCGCCCGCAGGGTGCTGTGGCCAGTGCCCGCTCTGGGCAAGATCCGAGTCGGATCCCCATCTGTGAAATCTACCAGGTGTTCCCAGAGATGAGCTAGGGCGCGGGGGGAAAGGTACAGCGCTCGCCCTCTTTGCCCCAGGCGAATGTCTTGCTCGGCGGGGGCCATTTGGGAATCCAGGCGGGAAATAGGCTGAGCCACCAACCGCTGCCGCAGGTACTCCAGCAGGGCTGTTTCGCCCCCCAGTTCCGCCAACAGGGCTTCTGCCATGGCTCGGTCGTTGCTGCCATTGAGGATCTGCAACAGGGATCCCAGCCGTAGCGAGGTGTAGCTGGCCAGGCAGTGGGCGTCCGCGGGGAGGGCTGTTAGGACTGACACCGAGCCGCGAATGACAACCGGATGGGGTTGTTGAGTATTGCTGAGGAGTTCTGCCAAACGCTGAGCGCCGCCCAAAGGATCGGGTTGGCCCAGCAAACGGAAGGGGGGCAACACCTTCACATCCCCGTCGATCTGGCGAATGTTGAGGCTATGCAAATGGCGGGCCAGCTCTGCCACATTCGCTTCCGTGAAATAGGGATCCCCGCCACCCACCAGGATCAAATCTCCCGTCAAGCGATGGCCCAACCGATGGCCTGTGGTGTAGAAGCGGGTCTCAAAGCGATGCTCGTAACCCCAAGTCTCCAGGGCCATCAAGCTGATGGCCAACTGATCCAAGGCTCCCACCGGCAAAGGTCGATCCAGCCCATGCTCCGCCAACAGCTCCCCTTCCGGCGTCCAGAGCAGGATCCCCTGTTGAGAGAGCGCTCCCCCTTGGGCCGCCAATCCTTGCAAAAAGCCGGACAAGACCGAAGCGTAAGGAGAATCTTCCCACTGCGGCGATTGGGCGCGGGGCCACCAAGGGGGAAGGCCCGGCGTCCCACTTGGGGAAGGCAGCGGCGG
>NZ_JANSHL010000014.1:0-23465 GCF_047461575.1 Synechococcus sp. W60.1
TCCGTCCCGCTATCGCGAACGGCGACAGCTAGAGTACAAGGCCCGGCTCTACGGCTGTCAGGTGGTGGTGGCGGATAAGTTTTATCCGTCCAGCCAACTGTGTTCACGGTGTGGCCACAAACAGAAGATGCCACTCAGCGAGCGGGTATTTCGCTGCCCGTGTTGTGGTCTGGGGATAGACCGCGACCGCAATGCAGCGCTGAACCTGGTGCGGTGGTATTTTGAGTGCTACTTAAAGCGCTCAACTACCCCAAGCTCTGGGGAAAGAGACGCCCGTGGAGATTCCTCTGGCGGGGTGGTAAGCCTGAAGCTTACTACCAGTCACGAGTCGTGGAAGCAGGAAGAAAGCAGAGACGCGACAGGCACTGAACACTCTGGAAGTGTTTGTTAGCGTTTCGTAGGTCTTTCGGAGCGGTCATCAGTACCCCGTTGAGCAGCCAGAAATTGTTAAGCTTAACGCACGGATGGCAGTATCCGGCCATGCCCCGAGTGACAACTGCTGACGAGCTGCTGACAGAATATGCCTCTGGCGAGCGCAACTTTCAAGAATCCAACCTGGTGGGGGTGGACTTGGTGCGCTCCAACTTGCAAGGGGTGAATCTGAGAGGGGCCAACCTCTCCTTTGGCAAGCTGAGTGGCATTAACCTGCAGGAAGCCGATTTGCGCGGCGCCGATCTCAGCTCGGCCAACTTGATGGGGGCCAACCTCCGCGGGGCCAATCTTTGGGAAGCCAACTTGATCGGCGCGGATCTCAGCTTTGCCGACTTGCGGGAAGCCAACTTGCACGGTGCCTACCTTTGGGAAGCCAAGCTAACCCGTGCACAACTGCAGGGAGCCGATCTGAGCGGGGCAAAAATCGGCGGAGCAGTGCTGACCGGCGCTGACCTCAGCGGAGCCACCCTACCCGACGGGAGTGTGCGGGCTTGAGCCACCCCCCCAGCAGACAAGGCAGAATGGAACTGTTGCGACGGGATCCCTGATGTTGCTGCTGTTCAACTTGGTCTTGACACTGCTGCTGGCTTTGGGAGTGGCAGTCCTGGCCGGGCAAAACCCCACCACCCTAACCGTACATTTCTTAATGTGGCGCTCGGTGGAGCTGCCTTTGGGATTTCTCATCGCCGTGGCCGTCGGCCTGGGCCTGTTGACGGTGGGGCTGGGCTCTCTCCTCTGGCCTGGGCGCAGCTTTTCTGCCACCGCCCGCCAATTACAGGAACGGGTGCGCCAACTGGAAATGCAGGATCAACCGCCCCAATAACGCACAATTGCCAAAGGGATCCCCCTGCTTTCTGGCTTTGGCTCAACGGCTTCGCTCCCGCCGTTGACTTGCTGGACGATTTTGTCGGTGGCCCTGAGGAAAGCGTGCCGAAATAGCTCGCCGACTGGGACTGGGCGTAAGCTGAGAAAGGATCCCTTCGCCGTCTGCTTGAGCAGTGCGTATCTCCAACCGTAACCATGGCTTATTTCCAACCTACTTCCCCGGATCCCTCTCCCCAAGACCCACGGGCCCTGCGCAAAGCCCTGCGCGGATCCAGTACCTACTTCGCCAAGGGGTTTGAAGAACACAAGGATCAGGCTCAACTGGAGCTGCAAACCACCTACAAAAGCCCCCTTGTGGAGCAAATCCGCGCCCAGGCTTACCGCTATCAGCGGGGTGACATCACCATTCACCTGGCCAAAGCCTTTGGCTTTTGCTGGGGTGTGGAACGGGCGGTGGAATATGCTTATGAAGCGCGGCGACGCTTTCCGGATCGGCAACTGTGGATCACCAACGAGATCATCCACAACCCTCTGGTAAACCAGCACCTGAAGGAGATGGGGATCCGCTTTGTGGAGAAAGGCCCAGACGGCAAGAAGGACTTCTCTCAGATCCGGCCCCAAGATGTGGTGATTTGGCCTGCTTTTGGGGCAAGTGCATCGGAAATGGCGTTTTTCCGGTCGCAGGGCAATGAGATTGTCGATACCACCTGCCCCTGGGTTTCCCGCGTGTGGAACCAAGTGGACAAGCACCGCGCGGCCCAATTCACCTCTGTGATCCACGGCAAGTACAACCACGAGGAAACCGTAGCCACCAGCTCCTTTGCCGAAAAATATCTGGTGGTGCTGAACCTGGAAGAAGCAGAATGGGTCGCTCGCTACATTTTGCAAGGCGGAGATGCGGCAGAATTTCGGCGGCGCTTTGGCAAGGCCACTTCCCCCGGTTTTGATCCGGATCGCGATCTGGAGCGGATCGGCATCGCCAACCAAACCACCATGCTAGAGGGGGAGACCCGCGCCATTGCTAAGCTCTTTGAGACCACCATGCTGCGCAAATATGGCCCCCAGGAGTTGGACAATCACTTCATGAGCTTCAACACCATCTGCAATGCCACCCAAGAGCGGCAGGACGCCATGTTCGAGCTGCTGGAGCAACCTTTGGATGTGGTGGTGGTGATCGGGGGGTTTAATTCCTCGAATACCACCCACCTGCAGGAAATTGCCCTGGCCAAGGGCTTGCCTTCCTTCCACATCGATGGCCCCGACTGCATCCAACCCAACAACCGCATCCGTCACAAGCCTCTTCACCAAGACCCGACGGTTACCGAAGGGTGGCTACCCGATGGGCCGGTGCAAATCGGCATTACCTCCGGTGCCTCTACCCCAGACCGCGTTGTTGAAGAGGTGATTCAACGCATCTTCGCCCTGCGTGAAGAACCTCGGCGGATCCCTGCCTAGGGATCCCTTCCCTCTTCCCTTTGAGCGTGCTCAACACCCTTTTTCAGGTTTATCCTCCCTTGCTGGGCTGGACGCTGCTGGGTTTTTTTCTCCAGAAGGGGCTGCCCGGCGACTGGAAGCGTTGGCTGGATCCTCATGCTTTGGGGCGGTTCATGTTCTGGGTGGGAGTGCCCCTCAGCATTGTTGGGTTTATGCAGGGAGTGGATCTGTCGGGCCAAATCTGGGTCGCCCCTCTGATCTGCTGGCTGTCGGTGGGGCTGGGGTTTGCCTTGACCAGCGCCTGGCTGTGGTGGCAGCACCGTGGTGTGGGGGATGTCCCCAACTGTTGGAGCAGCGCACAGCAGGGCAGCTTTCACCTGACCGCCACTCTGGGGAACACTGGGTATTTGGGCTACCCCATCTGCTTGGCTGTGGCCGGAAGGGCTTACTTTGGCTGGGCCCTGTTCTACGATCTGCTGGGCACTCTCTTCATGGCCTACGGGTTTGGCGTGTGGGTGGCCAGCCGCCACGGCAGTTCCCATGCCCAACCTTGGCAGGTGGGCCTCCACATTCTGCGCACCCCTGCTCTTTGGTCTTTTGCTATGGGCCTACTGCTGACCCGCGAACCCCTGCCGGGTTGGCTCTCTCAAGGGTTGGCGGCTTTTGCCTGGAGCATGATCCCGCTCAGCTTGATGATCCTGGGGATGCGATTGGCCCAGGTGAAGCGCTGGGGATCCTTTCTTGCCGCCGGAGTGGCCCTCTTGATCAAAATTGTGATTGTGCCGCTCTTGGTGGGAATCGGCCTTGCCTTCACCCCCTACCCGCCTCTGGCCAAGCTGGTGCTGGTCCTGCAGAGCGGTATGCCCCCCGCCATCGCCACCCTGGTGCTCACGGAAGAATACGACTTGGATCGGGAAATTACCGTAACTGCCTTGGCCGTGGGGTACTTGGCCGCCTTGCTGACCTTGCCCCTCTGGCTGGGACTCTGGGGATCCTAATAGGCCAGGTGAGACAAGGTTTGCTCGAGGTAGCTATGCACCAGTTGATCCAGCTCTGCTTCCTGAGTGGGCAACTCCCGGCCCTGGAGCCATCCCCGAAAACCCGAGCTTTCCACAATGGCCTGCCGCAATGGCTTCCAAACTGCTTGCGTGCGCAGTGCTGTATCGGAGCTGAGAGCAGGACTGATCATGAGAAGAAGGTGAGTAGGAGTGATTCACCCTCAGAATAGCTTGGATCCCAGTTGACTTTGGCTCTCTAGGATACAAATCTCCCCTCTATGCTGAGCAAGCCTTCTCTCAGTCGCTCAAGCCAAAAAATCCTCAATATAGTCATTCCAAACTAGATTGAGACACTCCCCAGGCGTTCCGCGCTGCTTCCGCGGCCACCCCCAGACCTTCTCCCAGAGGGAGAGAGGAGCTGGACAGAAATGTTTCATTCCTGTTTAAAATGACCATACATCCCATCAACTCGAGCAAGAGGCCCAGGGATCCCTAAACGAACAATTGGCTGCGCTGCTCGACCCGTAAAGTTGGCCCCAAGGCATTGAGAAGAGAGACGCCGTAGCTGCGGACGATAATGCGGCTATCCAAAATAGCCACCCATCGAGTGGGGGAGCTGGGGTCTTCTCCCGAATCAGAGCCTTGCCGCAGAGGCGCGACGGCCCGTTGCAACTGGGCAGCAGCCACCGGCAAAAGGTACTGACGAAACCAGTCCTGCTGGGTGCGTTGCAGATATTGCACCCGTCCGGCCACCCTTGGGTCTTCCACAGAAGGGAAGGGCAAAGTGGTGATCACCATCAGTTCCGGGCGAGGCAAGCCGGCCTTGTGGTGTAGCCAGTAGGGCCAGTCGCAGACCAAAATGCCCTTTTCGCCCGGAAAAGGGCTGTTTACCCGCACCCGAGAGCCGAATTCGGCAGCCAAAGCCGCCCCCACCTGTGCCTGCAGAGGTTGATCCGACACCAACACCACCACGAAGCCCTGCGCCTGAGGGATCAAGTTTTTCAGCTCTTGCAGCAGGTGATCCTGAAATAGAGGGCTGTTGGGCAGGGGGAGGCGCGGCAAGTAGAGGGACAGCTCCGCCCCGCCAGAACGTGGCCAACCCTCGCCTGAGGCAAACCGCAGCGGCGTCAGATCCGGCAAGCCCAACCGTCGCCGATAGGTTTCCGCCTGGCGATCCAGATCCAGCGCTTCCCCGATAATCACCACCGGCTGTGTGGCCCAAATGGGGGCCAACCAATCCTGCAGAGCCGCCGGGCTGTGGTGAAGGGTGAGGCGACCGGTTTCTCGGTCGGTTTCGGCCCACCAAATCCATTGGGAAACGGGATCCCCCTCAGAGCTGAGCCGCCGGCGGATTTGATCCCAGGGATCCGGCAGCCAGCCGGGGTAGCCTGTCACCAAAGACAGCACAGCATCCAGGTGAACCTGTTCATCCGCATGAAGCAGACAGCGGGAAAGAGGCCGCCGCAAAAGCTGAAGGGACAAATTGACCTGAACCTGGGAGAGCTGCTCCGCCTCGGCAGGGAAGATTTGCCGGAGCTGTTGCCAATGGCTGGCTTCCAGGGTCACCGTTAGCGCCTGGTAGGCCCAATCTTCCAGGTCTTCGGCTCCATCCAGGATCAAAGGGATCCCTGTCGGCACTTGCGAGGATCCCTTTCTCAAGCGAGCTTGCAGCCAATCCAGGGGATCCACCAACAACAACCCCTGGAAATCGGGATCCGGCCAACGGTCTTTTTGCAGGACGGGCTTATGCAACTGCAGGGTGTGCTGTAGCCAGGGGATCTCTTCCCCCAAAATTTGCGCCTGCACAGGAGCTGTGGCACAGAGCAAGGTGGGGTTGGGCCACATCAGGGCCGGCAGCAGATAACTGAGGCGGTGCTGACCCCCAGCAGGCACCTGGATCAAGGTGCTGCGACCCAACCGCAACCCTCGCGCCACCATGCGAGCCATCGTCAACTGGTGGGGCCACAGGGCTTCGGGAGACTGCCGCAAAAGCTGCCGCAACTGTTGGTGGACTTCAACCTCAATCACAGTTCAGTACGCCGGGGGTCTGCCACAGACGGTAGGGTGAACTAGCCTATTCTAGGGTAGAGAAGAAAACCAAAGCCCATCTCTGGGGTGAGCGATGTCTCTTCTAGCTGCTGTTTCCACGGGATCCCTGCTTCTGGATCGCTCCGGGTGGGGCCGTTTGCGCATGAAGGGATCCCCAGGCTTGGACTATCTGCACAGCCAGAGCACCCAAAATCTGAAGGCCCTCAAGCCAGGGCAAGGGGCCGACACGGTTTTCGTAACTCCCACCGCCGGCATCCTGGATCTGGCAACGGTGTACGTGGGAGAAGAAGACTGCTGGATCTGGACTTCACCTCAGCGGCGCAGCCTGCTGATGCAGAGTTTGGGGCGCATGCTGCCTTTGGTGCGGGGAGCACAGTTGCAAGATGAGACAGATCAGACCTTTGGCTTTGGATTGCTCGGCTCCCAGAGTCAGGCTCTCCTGGAGAAGGTGGTGGGCTCAGAAAGGATCCCGACCCAACTCCATGAGCACCGCGCCGTGGAGATCCAGGGGATCCCTGTCCATCTGGCTTGTGGCACGGGTCTTGCCCAGCCGGGGTATACCCTCTGGGGCACCATTGACCAGAAAGTCGCTCTTGAAGAATGCTTGCTCCAAGCCGGAGCCAAGCTGGCCCCACCTGAGCTGTGGGAAGTCCTCCGCCTAGAAGCGGGTCGCCCCGCCGCCGACCGAGAGCTGACCTCAGACTACAACCCTCTGGAAGCCGGCCTGTGGCAGGCTATTTCCCTTGGCAAAGGTTGCTACGTTGGCCAGGAAGTCTTGGCCAAGCAGGTAACCTACCGGCGCATTCGGCAAACTTTGTGGGGGATCCGCCTTCAAGGAGAAGCTCATCCTGGCACAGAGATTTTGCGGCAGGGGGAAAAGATTGGGCTGCTGACCAGTGCAGGCCTAACTTCGCAAGAGTACCTGGGATTGGGATACGTGCGCACCAAGTTTGAGCCCGCCGAAGGTCTACAAGTAGAAGTCGGCTCGGTGCCGGGAGTCCTGACTCGAATGCCGTTTTTGAGCTTTCCGCCTATTGTCTGAGGTTGTTTTTGCAGACCTCTCTCCTCTCTTTTCTAGAGGGAGAAGCGTAGGCGAAACACCGCAACTCACCAGTCAAAGTGGCGGCGAAAGCGGGGATCCCGTCGATCCTTTTTGCGTCGGTTGCAGGTTTTGCACAACGTTTGCAGATTGCTGATGTCGTTGCTGCCCCCTTGGGCAATGGGGATGATGTGATCGATCTGAAGCTGAACCTCTGGGGGCGACTTTCCGCAACCGCGACAACGGAAGCCGTCTCTTTGGAAAACATACTCCCGCACGGCTGCTGGAATTAGAATCCTTTCGCCGGATTTTCTTTCTTTCATCGTTATTCATCCATACTGCGAAGATCGTCCAGTGGAGACTTTTCATCTAGAGGTTCTAATATCTCTTGGTCGGGTTCTTTTATCAGAAATTCAGGATTGTCAGGATAAAAGTCAATCGTAACTTCTACTCTTACTTTTACTCTACCGGTCTGCCAACCGTTAGTTTTAGGAGAAAGAATCGAGCATGGAACTCCTTTATGGAAAAAATGAACCTGATCTTCATAGGGAATACCTGTTTGTATCTCAGACGAACTCAAGTGACTGTCTAGTCCTCTTCCCATTTGGTCAAA
The DNA here is from genome assembly GCF_047461575.1 of Synechococcus sp. W60.1. Classification (NCBI taxonomy): domain Bacteria; kingdom Bacillati; phylum Cyanobacteriota; class Cyanophyceae; order Synechococcales; family Synechococcaceae; genus Synechococcus; species Synechococcus sp. W60.1. Next base: position 7,391 of record NZ_JANSHL010000014.1, read on the forward strand.
CTTCAGGAAATAAGAATTGATAGAATCGCAAAGCTTGGAAATCATGTAGACTTTCTGCTTATTGTTCTTGTTGATAAAAGTGATAACTCCGTCTCCCAGTTGGCTAAGATTAATGGATGTTTTTGTCATCTTATCGACCTCAAGACATAGAGACAACAATCCACGGTGAGCCAGGACGTAAGAGTTTAGCAGGAATTCCTTTCACGTTAGTTATTCCGTTCAAGTTGCTCCATAGAATCGAGACTCCCTTTTCGCTAAGTTTGCTGGATAAGTAGGATCTGATACTCTCATAAACAATCTCTGAGTACACCTGAGCAAACTCTTGCGAGTAGATTAGGCGTCCTCCTATATCAATGACAGTATTTTGGAAAATATCTAGCTCAACAAAGCACTCCTGAGATTGATCATTACTTGACACTTGCCCAACCCCCTCTATGTCTCTCTGGCTTAGGCTAGCTCTCACTTTCGCGAAGGTCATCCAGAGGGGATCCACTGCCGCCCTCTGAGACTGTATCCTCTGGCTCAAACTCTACAATGATCCGCAATCTGACTCTGCCTTTTTCCCAATCTTTCTTGCCCGGCACCAAGAGTTGACAAGCAAGTCCCTGCCCAAACCACTTCGCTTCTTGCAACAATTTTTCTTCTGGCTTGGGAGCAAGAAGGCTACTGGCAATGTTGAGCAAGTCTTCCGGCGGCAGGATCCCTGAGGATCTCAAGGCAGCAGTGAACAAGCGATGCAGCTCTTCTTTCTTGGTCAAGTCCTCTTGGGCCGCTTTGACCAAGTTGGCAACCTTGAAAGCTTTCTCCCCTACGGAGAGGATCCCTTCTGGGTGCTGCTGTAGAGGTATCGATTTGGATCCCATGACTTTATCTCGACCAAGTGAAAGGCCAAAAACAAAGACAAGCCGCTCTATCTCAGATCATCGAGGATGCTATCCAACTCTGGAAAACTCTCGTCTATGGGTGTAGAACGACCAAGAGCGACTGCTTCGCTTGCATTGCTGTCACCTACTTGCTGTTCAGGAAGACTTGCCAAAATTTGAACTGACTCACCAACAGAGGAAGGTTCAGGACGAGTAATCAAGGGCAGCATCTCGCGATTGAGGCCCAAAGCTTGCAAGCAGAGGTTGATCCCAGAAACAGCTTGGTTGTACTTGTCTATGCTTGCCTCCAGTTCTTTTAGCCGCTGTTGGTTAAGCGCAATTTTCTCTTCAGCCTCTTTTCTGAGAGTTGCTTCCATGAACTGCTTTGCTTCTGGGTACTTTTGCAAAATCTCATCGGCTACTTGCTTGGCAACCGGCAATAGTTGAGTTTTTAGAGTGTTGTTGGTCTCTTGTCGGAAGCTAGAACGCACTGTCTGGTTAATTTTCGGCTCGAAGTCAAGCTTGAGTAATTGTCGGATTCCAGGCTCTGCGTCGCGAATAGCAGAGATGTCATAAGATTGGCTGGTTTGCTTTAGGACTTCTCGAAACTGGTAGATCGAGAATGTTCCTTCGTCGTAGAAGCGGGGACTTTCTCTGAGGTAGCGGTCGCACTCTTTTCGGGCACCATTGACAAGAGAACTCAAAGTTACCTCCTTAACCAAAAGAAGCTTTTTCTCCAAGTCCCCATCGGATCCCAGTAGGCGAAACAACTGCCTGTAGTAGCTCGAGCTGCGAACTTCATCAACAAGGCGACGAAAGAAGTTCTCTACAAGCGTGCTGGCTGATTCTACCAGGATGTCCTCTAGATGGTTGGACAAATAATAAAAGGCTTCGACCAATACAGCTAAGAATGGAGCTGTGGAGTTGCGAGGACGGATGCGAACAGCTTGACTGTAAACATTGTCCAGCGAAAAAGTATCCAAAAGCTCATCTAGCCTTCGTACCATCCTAGCCTGCAATTTACGGAAATCGTTCTCAAATTCTTTGTTTTCTCCGTTAATAACTTTATTGACTACTGTCTGGATATGCTCGTCAAACTCTCGGCCAATACTGGCTAGCTGCTGATTGATCAGCGTCAGCTCATAGGAAATCATGCTGTCAATCTCTTTGGGCTGGCTATCAATGTCTCGGTAGAGATCTAGATAGGACTTCCTCATCTCGATGCAGAGAGGTTGCAAATCATCGGCCAGCGCGGAAAATAGCTGTGGCCGCTTTTCTTCCGTTAAATAACGAGTGATCCCAGCCCGAAAGTCTTCAATACCGCTATCTTTAATCATATACTCAATCAAAGGTTTTCCCCACTCCCTCAGAATCCGAACGTAGTTATTTATGGGTGTGTCGTACCCATGTACAGAAGGGCGGAACGGGGATCCAACCAACCTACCTGACGTGCAGTACTTATTAAACTCGCTGACAAACTGGGGCGTTTCTTCCTCACCACCCAATTCTTTGATGCTTTCTGAAAAGATTGTATCCAGTCCAAATCGATCCTCGGGGGTAGTTGCCTTGATCTGGGAACCATAGAAGCCGAGAAGGCCGCTTGTCTTAAATACGCGGAGTTGACGAAACTGCTGGTCGATAATGTTTTCTAGTCTATGCTTTAGTTGTGCGTTGTACCAAGTCTCATCAATCCGGTTAAACACATAGAAGACGCGATCCCTGATGCTGTCATTACCTTGAATGTGTTCAATAAGTTCTGTCTCTTCCTTGGTTAGTTCGCCTGTTGCAGCACATTTGAGAACGCAAACAACTGCAGACGTATCCGGATCGGCAATTTTTCGATAGGTGCGCTCTGCATCTGCTTTGACTGGAGCATCGATCCCAGGAGTATCGACAATAACGTTTCCATCTTCCAGTAAGGGGTGATGGCAGTAGTATTCGACTTTTCGGAGAACTGCGCTATTGGCACCGCGCCGGGCAAAACCCGCAGCTTCTCTTAGGTTGCCGAAGTTGAGCTGCTCCATTGAGAAAACTTTGTTCTCGGTAGGGTGAATTTTGTCCCGGTTCTGCTGGAAACCTGTAATCAACAAGCGAAGTGCATCCGCCTGCTTCGCCCGCTCTGACTTGCTTTTGCCTCCCTCCTGCTGAATAATAGCCTCAGCACGCTCCTTCAGGGGATTCAGTGCAGTGTCTTCCAGCCTGCTGAGTGACGGAGCCAAGTTTAGGAAAGCGCAGAAGGCGGTCATCTGTTCTTGCACTTCCTGCTCGCTAAGAAAAGTGAGCACTACCCTCTCCGCATTTGGCTCTGCGTAGGCGATGTAGCACTCTGTCCCTGTGGCGTGCCCTTCGGCGCTGTAGAGAAGCTCTCTTTCTAAGAGGGCATTGATTAGCATAGACTTGCCAGCACTGAAAGCACCGGCAAAGACAATCTCGAAGGTTGGAGAAATAGCTTTGCTGAGGGAAGCTTGAATCCGAGTGGTATCTTGCTTGCCTGAAAAAGTGGAATCCTGATGCCAGAGTTGCAGGATAGCTTCAACCTGCTCTTTCAAGTTCTCACACTGAGGCAGGAGCTTTACAGACATAAGAGAGCAATCTCCACAGAGGCTGCCGGGATTATAACTTGCCTATGCTTGAGGTGAGGATTCCTACAACAATTTTCTTCAGTCCCGGAGCTGTGTGGCTATATGTGCATACACGTGAAGAGAGAAGAGCAGAACTCCCCAGACCGACATAGCAAAAAGGCTTAGGTCGTTGACCCAAGCCCGCCTCAGCATACTCATACCAGATGCCAGGAACCAGACTTGAACTGGTGACACGAGGATTTTCAGTCCTCTGCTCTACCAACTGAGCTATCCCGGCTCTGGGCTTACTATCTTACGATGCCGAGAGGGCTTTCGACAACTGGTGGCACCCCCAATTTAGCCAATCAGTTTCTCCAAAGCCTCCATCTGGGGGATGCAGAGAACATCTCGAGTGCGATCCCGGCGGATCAGCTCCTCTTGCTCCAGCTTAGACAGAACGCGAGTGACCGTTTCCCGAGCCAGGCCACTGAGGCTGCTCAGCTCCCGATGGGGCAAGTTGGGGATCTCTACACCACTCCGGCTAACCCGGCCACGAGATTCGGCCAAGAACAGCAGGATATCGGCAACACGGGCCGTACTGCTGGCCTCGCGCAACTGCAGACGACGGTTGATCTGCCGTAAGCGGCGCGACATGAGCTGAGCAAGGCGGATGCCGGCCTGAGGATCAGAAGCCAAAAAAGCCAGGAAGTGTTGGGCCGACAGACAACCGACTTTGGTGGCGGTTAGAGCTACAACGTCGGTAGAGCGAGGTGCTTCATCCAAAGCAGCCATTTCCCCGAAGATTTCCCCTGGACCAAGAATGGTGAGGGTGATCTCCCGGCCTTCGAGATCATGGGTGCGAATCTTGACCCACCCTTCCAGGATGAAATAAACGGCGTTACCCCAGTCATTTTGTAACAAGATGGCCTGATTGACTGGGTGGGAGCGCAACGACATTTGCCCGGCCAGCGGCTCTAGCCTCTCAGGAGGAAAGCCCTCGAACAGGAGCATCAGGCGAAGGTCATCTGGAGTTACATCGCTCACTGTTGGATCCTCCTGCACGGGGTTGGTTCTGGTTGAGTGGGATGGGAAAAGGGTGGGCCTGCACAGACACGTCAACATGCCCCTCAGCCTACCGTCTCTCTCAGGTCTATGGCCCGCCGAGGCGAACTGCGTACCAATAGGACAGAGCTTTAGACCCAATTTTTACCGCTACTTTGGAAAGGGATCCCTGCCCAAAAAAGCTGCTGCCATTCTCTAACCCAGAAACGGCAAAATCCATCTTGCTGATGTTAATTCTCTCGACTTTGTGCAGTTTGAGTCGAGATCTAGACCTGCTGAAGTTGAGATTGCCAATCTTGGCTGGTATCCAAAACCTTTAAAAAAGGCCGTTCCGAATCGGAAAAATCCTGCCAGTGGGCCTGCTGTTGGGAGAGCATCTCGGCGGTGGCATCGGCAATGTCGGCAGAGGGCTGCTGATCCCCATCGCTGGAACCAGCTGGGGCCAAGAGGGGTTGAGGAGCTGGGCTGCGGCGTTGCAGGCGCTCCCGCAAAACAGGTTCAGGGGCGTAGCAGTGGAGGATGCGCAGTGGGATCCCTTGGCGTTGGGCCTGCTCAATGGCCATCCCCCGCAGGGCTTGCCGGTCAAACTTGGCGTCCAGAATCACGGTGTAGCCTTCCTGGGCCAGCTCTACTCCCAACTGCACCAAGCGGCGGTAGGTTTTATCGGTCATCTCCGGGGTGTAAACCTCCGGCCCCCCCCGTTGCCGCAGAGGGATCCCGGCCAAATGCTTGCGCACCGCATCGGAGCGAATGTGAATGGCTCCCCGCTGACGGGCCAAGTGGCGGGCTACCGTGCTTTTGCCGGATCCCGACAATCCTGACATCAGGAACAATTGCCCCTGCTTGGGGAGGGTGTATTCCCAGGCAAGACGGTAATAGCGGGCGGCGGTGCTAAAGGCTGTGGCCTTGGCTTCCTCTGCTGCAGTGGGATCCTCCAGCAAAAAAGAGGTGACCTTGGCCCGCACGTAGGCCTGCCGATTGAGGTAAATAGGCAAGATCTTCAACCCTTCCCAATCTCCGGTTTCTTCCAGGTAGGTGTTCAAATAGGCGTTTCCCAGATCGGGGCGATGGCGGGCATCCAAATCCATCACCCCATAGGATATGTCGTACATGACATCCACAAAGCGGAAGGCTTCATTAAACTCGATGCAATCAAAAAGCAGGATCTTCCCTTCCCAAAAACAGATGTTGCCCAGGTGTAAATCTCCGTGGCATTCACGAATGCGGTTTTGTTCTATTCTTTGTTGAAACAGCTCCTGCCGCTCAGCAAAAAAGCGATCGGTGTAGGCTTGGGTTTCTCGATATTGCTGAGCTGTTTGTGGGCCGCCGACGTAGCGCTGGGTTTGGGCGTAATTCTCGTCAAAGGCTTCTCGCACCCGTTCTGGCCGGCCAAAGCTGCGGATGTAGTCGTTGGTCTCGGTTTGGGCATGAAACGTCGCCACCACCCGCCCCAGCTCCTCCATCAAGGAGGGCGTTAGCTCTCCCCGCTCAAACAGGTTGCTGAACAGTTGCTCTTGGGGAAATTGCCGCATTTGCAGAGCGTATTCTATGGGCTCGCCGCTGCTGTTGAACTGAAATCGGCCATCGGTCTGGACAATGGGCAACACTTGCAGATAAAGGCCGGGAGCACCGCGCTGGTTCATGCGCAGCTCTTCTTGGCAAAAGTGGCGCCGCCTCTCCAGGGTGGTGAAGTTCAAAAAGCCAAAGTCCAAAGGCTTTTTCACTTTATAGGCATAGTCGCCTGTCAGCAGAATATAGGAAATGTGGGTTTGAATAAGCCGAATGGGATCCTGTACCGGATGAGGGTAGAAGGCGGGATCCAGCATCGCTTGGATCAAGGGGGGCAGGTGGGTATCGACCATGAAAAACGATAGAGATGGAAAAAGGGCTTGGACGGGGATCCCTATCTTCCGCCGACAGAGCAGATTGTCCTCCACCTATTCCTTAAAGGGCAAGGCGGCTTCTTGGGGGGAAAGACGGATGAGGCTGATCCCCTGCTGAATTAGCGTATCTTGAGCAGCACCGGAAAGAGCGTAGGGCCAGACCAGATATTTGGTGTTGATGTAGTCTTGTCCGCGCTTGGCCAGGTTTACCTGTTCCGAGAGCATGCGCACGTCTGGCCCGCGGCTGATAGTGGCTTCGGCCCGGCGAATGCGCTGCATCAGTTGGCTGAACAGCTCTTGGGGCTGCTGCACAAACACCACAATGGCCAAGTCACAGGGGTTGTAATAGTTGCCGATGCCGCAGAGGAGCAGGGCTTCACTGGAGAGAACAAGGGTTTCTTGGTCTCCCAAGGCCACCACCGGATACAGAAAGGTGCGCACATCCTCCAGTTGCCAGTGGTTAAAAGAGTGGCTATCTACCTCCCCCCGCACCCAAGAGGAGATGGCAGGAAAAACTGCTTCGCTCAACAGTCGATAGGCCGTCTGGGGTCGCCCTAGCCAGCAGAGGGCATTTTCGTAGAAGCTCTCGTTCTCCAGCAGGTGGGGGGTGAGAGGAGCAACCATGGGCAGATCCTCAACGGGCTTTCTCCAGCATGCCTACTCGGGGATGGTTAAGGCAATTTTGCCCAGAACGGATCCCTGCTCCAGCAACCGGTGGGCGGCAGCCGCTTCGGCCAGAGGAAAGGTGTGGCTGAGCTGGATCCGCAGTTGGCCTTGGTCGATGAGGCGGGCACATTGCCTGAGGATTTCCGCCTGATTTTGTTGGGCGTTGGTCAGGCTTTTCAGCATCGGGGTGAGCATCAGCTCAAATCCCACCCGCAAGTTGCGGTCGCGAGCCACCCGCCAGTCGATCTCTGGGGCCGGGGCCAGCAGGGTGACGATATCTCCGTACACGCGCACTGCGGGGAAGGTCTGCTCCAATAGCTTGCCGCCCAAGGTATCTAGGGCAAGATCCACCCCCTCTCCCCCTGTCCAGTCCAAAACGGCGCGCACAAAGTCTGTCTGCCGGTAGAAGATGGGCAAGCCGGCGCCTAGGGAATGGACAAACTCTGCCTTTTCCGGGGTGCTCACGGTGGTGGCCACTTTGGATCCCCGTAGACGGGCCAGTTGAATGGCCACATGGCCAACTCCACCCGCTCCCCCGTGGATGAGCACACTTTGGCCGGCCTGGAGACGCCCCCGGTCGTAAAGCGCTTCCCAGGCGGTGATCAGCACCAGCGGGGCAGCAGCAGCCTCTGCAAAGCTCAGAGTTCTGGGCTTGGGAGCCACAAAACGCTCGTCCACCACGATCAGCTCGGCGTAATTCCCCGCCTGCCTGCCCAGACCCCCGTGGCAGAAGTACACCTCGTCTCCCACTGTAAAGTGCCTAACTCCGGATCCCACGGCTTCCACAACGCCGGCACCGTCACACCCCAAAATGGCGGGCATCTCCTCTGGATAGAAGGTGCCCCGTTGCCGCAGTTTGGTGTCGATGGGGTTGACGCCGGCTGCCCTCAGACGGATGCGCAGCTCCCGCTCGCCGCAAATTTGGGGCTCAGGTACTTCTCGGAGCTGCAGAACCTCTGGTCCGCCGGGCACACTCATGACTACGGCTTTCATGCGCTCAAGTTGTCAGCTTCAGTTGGGTTGGCCCGCTCAAAGGATGCAGGGTAGAGTTTGTTCTGGTGATGAGAAGATGGGCATCTCCCCATTGGGGTGTTGCTTTGCAACCCTGCGGAGTCTTGCAGCTGCTCTCTAGCCTATTTTAGCTAAACCGCCGAGAAGCCCCGCGCTGTATGCGCAGGGTCAACATACCCACGCAAAACCGAAGCCGTCACCCCACTCCATGAAGCAATAAAAAGGCTAGTGACTAGTGACTAGTCACTACGCACTACTCTACAGGGCGGTGGGGCATCCCGTCCTTTTCGCGTCAGCGGGACGTAGTCCTTAAGCTCAGGAAATGTCTGAAGCGATAGCAGGGGTCACTGAGAAGCCCGCGCTGTGTGCGTAGCAACCCTGCGGGAAGCTAGCTACAGCGTCGGGAGTATGTCACGCAGCCTGCGACTTCATGGGCTCCGAGTAGGCCAAAATGAACTGAATGAACTGGTCGATCTCCAGCAGAATGTGTTCCGCCTCGGCCAGAGAGGTCGGTACGGTTGCCAGCACCTGGGCATCTACTTCTGCAGCCTGCCCCGCTTCTCGCAAGAGGTTCATCGAGTTATGGCTGAGCAGGAGCTCCAGCTCGTTCAGGGTTACCATGGCCAGCTGCTCCTCGGCTTGATGGAGCTTATTTTGCAAAGTCTGAACTTGTTCGGTTTGCACCTTCAGCCTAGCTTCCGCCTGCTCAGCGCGAGATACAGCCAGTTGTGCAGCTTGCTGGGCCTCATCCCGCTGAGCTTTCAGGAAGGCCATCTCTTGCTCCAATTGTGCCAATCGCTCTTGCAGGCTGTAAATGTGCTGATCCCGGTCTCCCAAAGCTCGCTCCAGCTCGCGATTTCGAGCCTCCATCTGCTGACGAGCTTCGTTCGCTTGGGCCAGCTGTTCCGCCAAGTTTGCCATTTCCTCTTCCATGTTGGTGAGCCGACTCAAGCGTTCCAAAACCTGAGCATTTTCGGCTTCCAGTTTCTCAATCAGCGCTTGAGCGCTCAACAGTTCTGCTTTGGTGGAGTCCAGCTCGCCACAGACTTGATCGTAGTTGGCGATTAGCTCGCCAAGCCGGGCTTCTTTGGCTTGCAGTTCTTCTCGCAAGGAGTTCATCCAGCGGTCGCTCTGCTCAATCCGCTGTTGCAAGAGCGGCAGTTGAACCAGAGCTTGTTGGGCAGCACTGAAATAGCCAAGGAGTCGTTTGAAGTGGCGCTGTAGGTGGCTGTGGGACTGATCCAATTTGTCGAAGGCTTCGTTGAGAGAGAGATAGGCCTCGCACAGTTTCATGTAGCGCCGAGCCACAGAATCAGGATGATCCATAGGGTTATAGAGTCCAGGTGGGGGTGCCGTGTCTATTTTATGCTGTTCATTCTATTGGCCAAGCCTGGAGAAGGAGGCATTTGATACAACAACTGGGGGCTTAATTTTACTTTAATATCCGGTGCCCCAGTCTCTCTTGCGAGCCAAGGCCAAAGAGTCTGCCCAAATCCAGCTTCAGACATTGCCCACGGGCCATACGGAGACTAGAGCTTCTCCCCCAAGGCAATCATTCTCTTGACCGCAAAATGTTTATCTACACATTTAGTGTCTACAAGAGGATGCCCGCGAGTCCTAACGCTAGATACGCTGCAAAAGCAGGGCTCTTCATGGCTCAGACCGGCTGGGCATTGGGGATCCCTAGCTTCTCCAAATAGGCGGCTGCCCGCAGCAGTTTGGCTTCTTGGTAGGGGGCGGCCACCAGTTGTACGCCAAAGGGCAGGGATCCGCTCTCGCGCAACGGCACTGAAAGCACCGGCAGGCCGATAAACGAGAGGGGCTGAGTGTAGAGGCCGAGGTTGGGCCGAGTGAGAACCTCTACCCCATCGATCACCACCTTCTCTTGGCCGAGCAAGGGGGCAAAGCAGGGGGTGGTGGGGGCGATGAACAGATCGATCTCCTGAAAAATGGCCTGCACCTGCTGGCGATACCAGCGGCGAAAGCGCTGCGCCTGCAAGATCCAACTGGCAGGCAACAGGGCTCCGGCCAAAAAGCGATCCCGGGTGGCCGGGTCAAAGTCGTGGGGGCGAGTTCGCAGGTTGGGCAAGTGCAGGTTGGCTCCCTCAGCAGCCGTGATCAGGAAGGCGGCGGCACGGGCGCGCTGGGCTTCCGGGATCCGCACAGTCTGGCCGACCCCCAAGGCTTGGGCCACTTTTTCTACTCCGGCCAAGATGGGGAGCTCTGCCCCTCGGGCAAAGTAATCATCCGCCACCGCGATGCGCAAGCCCTCGATCCCCTGCCCCAACTGCCCAAAGGTGGGATCTACAGGACGCCGGGTACAGACGGGATCTTGGGGATCCGGCCCTTGCATGACATCGAAGCTGAGGGCAATATCGGCCACCGAACGGGCCAAGGGGCCCACGTGGTCAAAGCTGGCGGCAAACAGAGCCGCTCCTGCCCGCGATAGACGGCCATAGGTGGGCTTGAGGCCGTAGACGCCACACAAAGAGGCCGGTACCCGAATCGAGCCGTTGGTGTCGCTGCCCAGGGCGAGAGGCACCAAACCTCCTGCTACTGCAGCTGCCGAGCCGCCCGAGGATCCCCCCGCACTGCGGCTGAGATCGTGGGGGTTGTGGGTGGGGCCGTAGTGGCTGTTTTCGGTGACGAAGCCGTAGGCGTACTCGTCCATGTTGAGGGTGCCCACCAAGATTGCCCCTGCCTGCTTGAGACGAGCCACCACCGTTGCATCTTGGATGGCCGGGGGATTCTCGCGGTTGATCGCCGAGCCAGCCAGGGTGGTGAGGCCGGCCACGTCAAATAAGTTCTTGACGGCAAAAGGCACCCCTGCCAACGGGCCTACAGGGATCCCTTGAGCCACCTGTCGATCCACCTGCTCCGCCGCTTGTAAGGCCGATTCCTCCAAGACAGCTGTAAAGGCATTGAGCTGGGGATCCCGCCGGCGAATCCGCTCCAGACAGGCGGCCACCACCGCTTGGGCGCTCACGGATCCCTGGCGGACAGCCCTGGCAATAGAGACCGCGTCAGCGCTGCCGAGAAGGTGGGGATCCCCGGTCATGGCTGGGGGTCAAAGGTGGGATCTGGCTCAACCGTCGGCGGCAGTGGGAACTCCAGCACCTGTTGAGCAATGGGCAGAAAGCGGGCAAAATTTTCGATCACCCCTGCTCGGTGGTCGGGATGCAGGGGCAGTTGCAGCAGTTGGGCCATCTGGTCGACGTAGGTTTCCGGATCCCAGGGTTGCATGGTTCTAGGGTCAGCAGGCCGGTTGCGGCAAAGATACCACAAGCTCGCCTGCAAACACCACCAGGCAGCCTCCAACAACAAGACCGTCGTTGGCTAGGGAGCGGACATTTGCACAGTGTTGCCCTGCAGCGACCAGAGACGCTCGTTGGGCAAGACAGGGCGGGTTATCGCCTGCCGTTCCAGCTCATTCAAAGCAACGCGACGGCTATGTGCAGAGCGATTGGAAGCAGCGCTGGCTTGCAGGCGTTTGCGGAACAGACGCAACTGCTGCTGCTCTGCTTCGGGAGAAACATGCTGGGCAAAGAGGGGATGCAAGATTTTCTCCTCCTGATCAAACTGAGCCCGCAATTGCCGATAGAAGTGAAGGGCAGCAGAAGGATCCACCTGCTGGGGAGTGCGCTCTGATTGGTGCAAAAAGCGCGTCAGCTCCGGGATCTGATCCCGCAGATGTTGCTCCAGCCGCTCAATTTGGTCGCTAAGGTGGGGATCCGCCTGGAGAGCCGACCTGAGCAGGGGGTAGAGAACATGGCGCTCCAGTTGAATGTGGCGGGAGAGGCGCTGTCGCAACCTTTGTACACAGAGGCGTCGCTGCTCCAGATCCAGATCCGGCGCTCGAGACAGGCGAGTCAAAAACTGCAGGATGACGCGGTGCTGCTCAGCACAGAGGGCGATCAGCGTACCGGCAGAGGTTGCTCGCGTCAGCGGGAGGGACTCCTCAGAAGACATGGCAGTTGACAGCAGAGAAGTTTCATCTCAGCTTAACTTTGTCAAGAAATGATGGCCTGCGTAGGGGTACGGAAATGGCCCAGATGTTTTGTATACACCCGGACGGCAATCCCGAGAACGGCTGCCCTGATTTGAACTCCGGCCAGGTATTGCCGCTCCCTAGGCTTGCACGGGCCAACGGCGTTTCCAAGCGGAGGTGGGCTCCAAAGAGGAGGCCTGCTGTTCCTGCTGGCGTTGCAGCCGGATTTGGGATCGCTCCCCTTGCAAGGTGGGATCCCGGTAGGGCACGGCAGCGCGAGTTTTCAGGTGCTCCCACTCCATGGGGGAAAGAGGCGGCAGGTGGTCAGGTTGGGGCGAGGCCACTGTCCCCGGCCAAGGACGACCTACCGGGGGGGTAGAGCCGATGAAAAGCCCTGCTTCCAACAGAGCCGCTCGCACCGCCGCTGCACAGGAATAGGTGGCCAAAATGCCGGTTGGTCGCATCCGTTCGGCCACGGCCCGCAGGAAATCCACCGTCCACAGCTCTGGGCAAACCGAAGGGGAGAAGGGATCCAAAAACACCGCATCTGCCCACCCCAGCGGCACCTGCAACACCGTTTGCCGGGCATCGCCCCACAGCAGCGTTCCGCGCCAGCGCTGCGATTGCCAGGATCCCTGCTCGATGAGGCGTTGCCACTCCTGCCCAAAGCTCCAGGTGGATCCCACCCCTGCCTGCCAAGCTTGCCGGGGTACTTCCGGGGATCGCTCCAGGCCGATTACCTCCACAAGACAATCGGGCCGGATTTGCCAAATGGTTTCTAGGGCAAGGCCGGAGTTGTAGCCCAAGCCAAAGCAAATATCCAAAAGGCGAATGGGCTGGGCGGGATCCCGCTCCAACGGCAGCCGATCCAGCCGGCAAGGGCGGACAAACTTCTCCAGAGCCTCCTGAGCGGCACCACTGACGTTGTGAAAAGCCTGTCCAAACTCTTCCGAGAAAAAGGTCAGGGATCCATCCCCTGTGGTCAGCACCTGCCACCGAGTCTCCATTGCCTGCTGTTGTCTCTATTTTCAGTTGGGCGATTCTTTGATAGCTTGAGAACGTTGAGATGTGTTTCGCAGCTCACCGGCAGGGCTCTCAACATCCCTGGCCAGAAAAGGTGTTTCAACGGCTATGTCTTTACTGGATTGGTTTGCGGAACGGCGCAGACAAACCTCTCTAAACCTGACAGGTAGCAGCCCCTTCGACAAAGAGCGTCAGGTGAGAGAAATTGCCGATGGCCTCTGGCAAAAGTGTCCTGCCTGTGACACCCTGACCTACACCAAGGATCTGCAGCAAAACTGGCAAGTTTGCCCCAGCTGTGGGCATCACCACCGCATTACAGCCCCAGAGCGTCTGGAACAGCTTTTGGATCCCGGATCCTGGCAGCCCCTGGACGAACACCTGGCTCCCACGGATCCCCTGCACTTTTTCGACCAAAAGCCCTACTCCGAGCGCCTGGCCACCTACCAGGAGCGCACCCAGCTCAAGGATGCCGTCCTGACAGGGTTGGGAAGCCTGGAAGGGATCCCGCTGGCGATTGGGGTGATGGACTTTCGCTTTATGGGCGGCAGCATGGGCTCGGTGGTAGGCGAGAAGATCGCCCGCCTCACGGAACGGGCCACCTGCGATCACCTGCCTTTGATCCTGTTTTCGGCTTCGGGGGGAGCCCGCATGCAGGAAGGGATCCTCAGCCTCATGCAGATGGCCAAAACCTCAGCCGCCCTACAAAGGCACCGCGACGCCGGACAATTGTTCATCTCTGTGCTCACCCATCCCACCTATGGCGGGGTAACTGCCAGCTTTGCCATGCTGGGAGATTTGATCCTGGCCGAGCCGGGCGCGCAGGTGGGGTTTGCCGGGCCCAACGTAATCGAGCAAACCATCGGCAAGGGCAAGCTGCCAGAAGGCTTCCAAACCGCCGAGTACCTGCTGGCCCAAGGGCTCATCGACGCGATTGTGCCCCGTACTGAGCTGCGCAAGCGGCTGGCCCAGTTGCTCTCTATGCACCGTCCCCGTTTGCACATGTCCCTTCCCTCCATAGACTCGGAGGCTTTAACCCTGCAACCTATGCTGTAGGTAGATCCGCCTAAGATGCGGAATTTGTGGCCGAGGCCGGATCCCTTCCCTGCGGGGGATGGAGTTCCTGCTAAGCTCTGGGGCGGCTCTTACTTCATGGGTTTACACGGCTTCCCTCTGGCTTGTTGGGAGAGGAGCTGGGGGCGAGAGGGCAGATGTTTTTGGAGGGAGCCGCGCTGTCCCTGGGGATCTTCACAAGATTTCCTGGTGGGCGGTAGCGGATGGTGTTAAGGTGGGGCATGAGGTCTTCACTGGAAACGATGGATTTCAAGCTGCGCATCCGTACTGCTGAAACTCCGCAAGGGCAAAAACTGGCAATTGTGCCCCTGGAAGGTCGTTTTGACGCCAAGGCCGCCTCAGAAGTTCGGCAGTTGCTCCAGCAAGTTATAGATTTCGGTTACACCAATATGTTGATCGACATGTCATCGGTCACTTTTATGGACAGCTCTGGGCTGGGGGTGTTGATCTCGGCTTTGCGCAAGTGCCGTGCTGCCGGGGGCAACATTAGCCTTTGTTGCGTGCCGGAAAGTGTGGCCCTCGTCCTCAACCTCACCTCCATGGAAAAGGTACTAACCTGCTTTAGCGACCTGGAGACCGGCATTGCCAACTTTTCCAGCGCTCCCACTGCTCGTTAGGCCGACATTAGGCCTTACTTTTGGGGATCCCCCGATGCTCTTTTCAGCCCATCAGCGAATTCTGGTGATCCCTCTAGCAATTTTCTCAACAATCTTCAGCCATGCCCCAGACCGGCCTCGATACCTTTCAGCTTCTCTACCAGCACCACCGTGGCCCCAGCTTCTGCGAGCGCATGGTGGCGACGGCTCCTGGGCGCTTTAACGAGGCGTTTTGGCAGTTCTGGCAGATGCACATCGAGCCCTGTCTGCCTCCTGCACCGCGCTTGTTGGATCTGGGAACCGGGCCGGGGTTTGCTCTGGGTCAGTGGGCGCAACGCTATCCCGGAGGACACTTCATCGGGGTGGATGTGATGCCCTACATGTTGGAGCGAGCGGCGGCAGATTTGAAGGGGATCCCTGGAATCCAGCTGCTGCAGGCCGACCTGCACGACCCCCACTTGCCGCTTGCGGCCAACAGCATCGATGCAGCTCAGGCAGTGGTGGTGTTGCACGAGATGGTGCAGCCCTTGCGCTTGTTGCAGGAGGTGTTGCGTCTACTCAAGCCGGGGGGGCGATTTTTGCTGGTGGATTGGGTGCGCGCCCCGCTCAGCCTCTACTTCGATGCCGATACAGAGGCCCAACTCTTCCAGTCGGACACGCCTTTGGAAACGCTGCTGGATCAGTTTACCCACTTCTACGAGCACAATCGCTTCAGCGCCGAAGACCTGGTGTGGTTGCTGGAGAAGGTGGGTTTCGCAGTGGTGGCTCAGCAGCTCTACAACCAAAATCGCTTTGTGCGACTTGCAGCCGAAAAGCCTATCTCGTAAACTACCCGGCTCCGACCGCTAAGCGGTACGGAGCGGGCTTTCAGTAGCCCTGAGCCTGCTCTGCTCTACCAGAGAACAAAACAAGCCCGGACCTCTAGGCTGGTTTACGACAGCCCCCAAAAGCGCAATCACATTCGCACCATTCAAGTCCGCATCTCCTTCCCATCCACAGTGCCCACACTTGAACGACTTGCCACTGCGGTAGGACTTGCCCTGCTCAGGGTGGATGTGTAAGCACCGCTGACAGGTCTGCGACGTGTAAGCAGGCGGCACAAGAATCAGAGAAACCCCTGCAGCCCTCGCCTTGTATTCCAGAAACTGACGTAGTTGGTAGAACGCCCAACTGTTGGCCCTGCGCCGCTCGGCTTTGCTGCGGGGTTGTTGATTGACTCTTTTCCGGATCCCTGTCAGGTCTTCCAGAGCGATAGCGCTGTTGGTAGCTTTTGCCCTAGGTCGTGTTGATCTTATGTTAGGATAGAGAGAGTAATTTATAGAGGAAAGAGGATGAAGTTGGTTTTTTTAGA
>NZ_JANSHL010000015.1:0-7102 GCF_047461575.1 Synechococcus sp. W60.1
CCGAGACGACTGCGCAAGGAGCCATCCATGCGTAGCGTGGTAGGAATCTCCGGCCTTCAGGCCGGGGAGGATGTCAACACAGCTTGCCCTCAGGGTCAGCACAGGTGAGAATAAAAAAACAGAGAAGCCATCCTCAAGCTCATTTTTGTCTGCCTGTGAATCCTGTTCGCACTCTCTCCGCCACCAAAGCGGCCTTTTTCAGCGCCTACCCTCGCCCGATCAACGCCGTCTATCGCCGGGTGGTGGAGGAGTTGTTGGTGGAGCTGCACCTGACCACCGTCAACAGCACCTTCGTCTACGATCCGTTTTTTGCCTTGGGGCTGGTCACCCTCTACGACGGGCTGATGGAAGCCTATCACCCCCCTGAGCAGCGAGAAGCCATTTTCAACGCCCTCTGTAAGGCTCTGCACCTCAAGCCGGAGGTGTTGCGCAAGAATGCCCGCGATCTGCTGGAGTTGATGGGAAGCGGGGATCCCCGTCAAAGACTTGATCTCCTCTGTCTCAAGCCAGAGGCGGAAGATGTGGGTGGGTTGAAAGCCATTTTGGAGCGCATGACTCAGCCGCCCTACGCCTACAGCCGGGTCTTAGCTGTTGGCCTTTACACAGCCTATGAAGTTGTGGCCAAGTCCCTTTACGAAGAACCAGAAGAACGCACCCGCCGCTTTTTGGAGAATGTGGTGAGCAAGCTGCCCTTTTCAACAGAGCGGGTGAGAAAAGATCTGGAGCTCTATCGCAGCAGTTTGGATCGCATGAAGCAGGCGCGGGCTGTGGTCGAGGAGATGGTAAAAGCCGCCCGGCGTCAGCAGGAACGCCGCCAATCGGCCGCCTCTTTGCCCGAGACTGCCCTCGGCGACCCAAGCAAGCCTGGCAGCTAAACCCCGGCCCTAAGCCAGATACTGAGCCCAAGTTTCCACCACCTCGGGGGATCCATACCAGCGCCGTCCACCCCGACCGGAATGGTAGCAGTTGGGCAGAGTGAGGTTAACAGCCCCCTGCAGGTGGGCAGCCTCGATGGGGGTAATGCCATCGCCCCACAATTCCCCCTGTCTAGCCGTGAGCCAATAGCTGTTGTAGGCCAGCCAAGCCAGATAATGCTCCTGTCGCCACAGGGATCCCAGACTCAACCTCTGCCCCTGGATGACCCTGCCCGCCACGCACACATATTTGACCTCGGGCCAAAAGGCCCCCGGATAGTGGGTGTTGACAAAGTCCAAATTGCGCTTCGTCCAGCGCTCCCGGCTGGTGTGGGGGGATCCCAAGCTAATCAGCGCAGCGACCTGCTCCCGCCCCTGCCACACCTGTCCCCCATAGGGCACGGATCCCAGGTAGATGCGGGCAATCCAGCCGCCGGCGGAGTGGGCCACCAGGTTAACTCGGTCAACCCCAAACTCAGCGCAGGTCTTTTGGATGGTCTCTCGAAGGGCCCACAGGATGGGAGTGACAGGCCTTCCCCCCAGCGTGGGAAACCAACTGCGCACCTGCAACGGCACCACCCGTGCCGCATAGCCGCGGGCTTCCAGCTCTTGGCGCAGGGGCTCATACTCCGACGCACCCGCCAGATAACCGGGCAAAATCACCACAGGGGCCATACGCTAGCGGGGATACCAGAACATGCCTTTGATCCCCTCAGGGTCGGCGGTGAAGCCCAGCCGTTCGTAAAAGCTGACCACTCCCTGATCGGCAAAAAGGGTGATGTTGCTGATGTCTCGGGCGCGCAGCTCTTGGATCACCTTTTCCATCAGCCGCTTGCCCAGACCCCTACCCTGGAAATCGGGATGAACCACCACATCCCAAATGGTGGCATTGAAAGCGTGGTCGGACGTTGCCCGGGCAAAGCCGATGAGGCGACGGTAGCTGCCCCGCTGCTGCCACATCGACACCACCAAAAAGCTGTGCTGCAGGGCTTTTCTCACCTTGTGAATGGGGCGACGCGACCACCCCACCGCATCGCAGAGCTCCTCTAGCTCGTACAGATCCAAGTTGGGATCCAAGCTGAAGAGGATTGTCTCCCCTCGTACCACCACCGTTTCCTGGCGACGGTCGGCCCTAGCTGTTTGCGCCGGCTCTTTGGTTGTAGCAGCTCCTGCTGACCCGAACAGGCCCTTCCAAAAACTCATGTGAATCGCTGCCGAGTGAAAGCTCACCCCTACTTTGGGTGAGCGTGTCCTCAGTATAGCCAGGATCGGTGGCGGAATTGTTTCCAATTTCTAGGGATCCCCCCGAAGGGGGAACACACCGTATCAGAGAAGATCCCCGAGTGGGTGCTCTCCAATTTCCAATTTCTAGGGATCCCCCCGAAGGGGGAACGGATCGAGCAAATTGAGGCTGTCGTTACAGCCAAAGCATTTCCAATTTCTAGGGATCCCCCCGAAGGGGGAACAAGCGGGAAATTCACCCTACGTTTAATACGCTAGGTATTTCCAATTTCTAGGGATCCCCCCGAAGGGGGAACCTGCTATTTGGTGGTGCTCTGCGCGGCAGCCAGTCTTATTTCCAATTTCTAGGGATCCCCCCGAAGGGGGAACCCCAAACGGTTCCAGTGGCCTTCCTGAGGCAATTAGGGCCATTTCCAATTTCTAGGGATCCCCCCGAAGGGGGAACTTCTGGGCAATAGCGCCAGAGTAGAACGCTTGCGCTGGTTTTCCAATTTCTAGGGATCCCCCCGAAGGGGGAACGCCCGTTGCTGCTTCACTGCAGCTCGGTACGCGGCTTTTGCCTTTTCCAATTTCTAGGGATCCCCCCGAAGGGGGAACCACCAAACAACGCCTGCCATATAGCAGACGGGATGGCTACTTTTTTCCAATTTCTAGGGATCCCCCCGAAGGGGGAACCCCAGGTGAAGATACCTGGGTGTTTTAGGGGGAGGCAATTTCCAATTTCTAGGGATCCCCCCGAAGGGGGAACTACCATACCGCGATAAGTGGTTGGTTCTCGAGGAGGGCTGGAACATTTCCAATTTCTAGGGATCCCCCCGAAGGGGGAACCCCAACGTGGGGGACCAGAAATTAGGCAAGCTTTCTGGTATTTCCAATTTCTAGGGATCCCCCCGAAGGGGGAACAATTTGGGGTGTGGCATAGCCCCCCTGTCATCTAGGTATTTCCAATTTCTAGGGATCCCCCCGAAGGGGGAACTTACGAATTTGCCGGCTTCGATCCAGCTTACTTTCCCCAGAATCATTTCCAATTTCTAGGGATCCCCCCGAAGGGGGAACAACGGTGACTAGCCGGGTTCTTACGAATTTGCCGGCTTCGATTTCCAATTTCTAGGGATCCCCCCGAAGGGGGAACTCAGGGATGTCGCGCGGATACTCGGTCGCGTGAGTTGGATTTTTCCAATTTCTAGGGATCCCCCCGAAGGGGGAACACCCTGGACAACCACCAACGGCCAACCTGAGCGGTTTTTCCAATTTCTAGGGATCCCCCCGAAGGGGGAACCTGGGTGTTGTTTATCCCTGAAGAAGGGAGGACGCTATTTTTCCAATTTCTAGGGATCCCCCCGAAGGGGGAACTTTTCCTGGGTGTTGTTTATCCCGATTAAAGGGAGGGCTATATGATTTTCCAATTTCTAGGGATCCCCCCGAAGGGGGAACAACTCCAATTAAGCTTGCAAAAGGGCCTAAAATTCGTCCTATTTCCAATTTCTAGGGATCCCCCCGAAGGGGGAACAATCCTGGGTGTTTTGTTGGGGGTACTATTCTTCAACTAGAATTTCCAATTTCTAGGGATCCCCCCGAAGGGGGAACTCAAGGACGTCACGCGGCAGCAGCACAGATATAGCCAAATTTCCAATTTCTAGGGATCCCCCCGAAGGGGGAACGCTACCGGATTAGGCACACTTTTTCAAAAGGAGTCAAATTTCCAATTTCTAGGGATCCCCCCGAAGGGGGAACATGGTGAGTTGGATCGAAGCTGGTAAATTCATAAGAACGATTTCCAATTTCTAGGGATCCCCCCGAAGGGGGAACCGCGTGACGCCTAGAGACCGTGCTCAGCGAATCATCGATAAATTTCCAATTTCTAGGGATCCCCCCGAAGGGGGAACTATTAGCCATGTTTTACCTCTCCCTTCACGGAGTAGAAATTTCCAATTTCTAGGGATCCCCCCGAAGGGGGAACACCCAGGATTTCTCCTGGGTGCTGAGTTGGTGTTTAGGGGGAATTTCCAATTTCTAGGGATCCCCCCGAAGGGGGAACGATAAGCCTCCAACTGACAGTCGAGTGCTGTCCAAGGATTTCCAATTTCTAGGGATCCCCCCGAAGGGGGAACCTGGCCGAAATGGCAGAGTCCTGCTATGAAGCCGTGTTCGGATTTCCAATTTCTAGGGATCCCCCCGAAGGGGGAACCGCACAGTCTGCAGTACACTGGGGTACTGTTTGACCATTTCCAATTTCTAGGGATCCCCCCGAAGGGGGAACTTTCCAATGCTTGTTGCTGTTTGTTCTGGCGTAGAGTCTTTTGCATTTCCAATTTCTAGGGATCCCCCCGAAGGGGGAACTCGTAGACCTGGAGCAGAGCCTTCACTCGCACATTCAATTTCCAATTTCTAGGGATCCCCCCGAAGGGGGAACTTTAAAGTATCCGGGTTCGTAGGACACCCCGTGCCAAAAAAATTTCCAATTTCTAAGGATCCCCCCGAAGGGGGAACAAGATATAGATATGCTTGACAGAGTAAGCGCTGATGAAATTTCCAATTTCTAGGGATCCCCCCGAAGGGGGAACGGTGTTGTTTATTCCCGCATAAGGGAGGGTAATATGCAAATTTCCAATTTCTAGGGATCCCCCCGAAGGGGGAACCCCTGCCAATAGGAGGATTGCATGAACCACAAGCAAATTAAATTTCCAATTTCTAGGGATCCCCCCGAAGGGGGAACTTGACCAAAAGGACGCGCCTCCCACTCGTAGTTATTATTTCCAATTTCTAGGGATCCCCCCGAAGGGGGAACGGGAATAAACAACACCCAGGAGAAATCCTGGGTGTCTAGGGGATTTCCAATTTCTAGGGATCCCCCCGAAGGGGGAACTTGAGTGTTTTCGTTTGCCCTTGAATTATTCTGTCTGATTTCCAATTTCTAGGGATCCCCCCGAAGGGGGAACCACGGGGGTTTTCACTATGTCCGAAAAATTGAATAACAGATTTCCAATTTCTAGGGATCCCCCCGAAGGGGGAACGAAAGTAGCCTGGACTGATGCCTGCCGGTTCATAAGAATTTCCAATTTCTAGGGATCCCCCCGAAGGGGGAACGCCGCCAAGCTTGGTAGCAGTGTTGAACCGTCTCCAATTTCCAATTTCTAGGGATCCCCCCGAAGGGGGAACTTCAGGGATAAAGAACACCCAGGTATGTGAAATTTCCAATTTCTAGGGATCCCCCCGAAGGGGGAACCAGGACCAGTTAGACTGGTTGCTGGACAATTTCTTCTGGCATTTCCAATTTCTAGGGATCCCCCCGAAGGGGGAACCTAGATAGAGGTATGGAGTTTGCCATGTGGCTGCAGTGTCAAGCCATTTCCAATTTCTAGGGATCCCCCCGAAGGGGGAACTGTCGGTCGCTGAAGCCCTCGGGCTTCCTCGGATCATCATTTCCAATTTCTAGGGATCCCCCCGAAGGGGGAACTCGTTAAACTCACCTCAGACATCCCCGGCTATTATATATTTCCAATTTCTAGGGATCCCCCCGAAGGGGGAACCAGGAAGGTCTTGTAGCCTTCCACTTCTACATTCCGGTATTTCCAATTTCTAGGGATCCCCCCGAAGGGGGAACGGGGAGCCAAATTTGTGGAATGCATACCCACACGACAAGGCTATTTCCAATTTCTAGGGATCCCCCCGAAGGGGGAACCTTTTAACTGACCCTTACTGGTGGGGCGCGGACACCAATTTCCAATTTCTAGGGATCCCCCCGAAGGGGGAACTCCCTACTGTTATCTCCTCCTTCTTATTTGGGAGGTACTATTTCCAATTTCTAGGGATCCCCCCGAAGGGGGAACAGTTCACCCCCACCACCCCGCCAGAGGAGTCTCCACGTTCATTTCCAATTTCTAGGGATCCCCCCGAAGGGGGAACCAGTAGCACTAATGGGCTACTCGTATATCTTCCCTGGTATTTCCAATTTCTAGGGATCCCCCCGAAGGGGGAACTCGACTTTAGGCGGTAGAGGAGCCTCCGATTAGTTATTTCCAATTTCTAGGGATCCCCCCGAAGGGGGAACATGGTACGAATGTGCTCGCACTTTTTGTCCTGAATCAGCATTTCCAATTTCTAGGGATCCCCCCGAAGGGGGAACACCTCAACCAGATTTTTTGTAGTTTCACTATCAAAAATTTCCAATTTCTAGGGATCCCCCCGAAGGGGGAACAGCATAGTCGTCTTGATGCAATCCGCTTCATTCGGAACAAATTTCCAATTTCTAGGGATCCCCCCGAAGGGGGAACAAGGGAATAGTTGTTAAAGGCTGTGTTAACGCCCTTAATTTCCAATTTCTAGGGATCCCCCCGAAGGGGGAACTATCCTCCTCAGCAGGCGAACAACAAAGCCTCCTCTAAATTTCCAATTTCTAGGGATCCCCCCGAAGGGGGAACTTTGCCGTCATAGGCATATGGGTAACATTCTGCACCTAATTTCCAATTTCTAGGGATCCCCCCGAAGGGGGAACGCTTACTCCCGTATTCCTGGTAAAGTAGTTGTTGAACCACCAATTTCCAATTTCTAGGGATCCCCCCGAAGGGGGAACTTGGCCAGAATTGAGCGTTAGCGGGGCTAACGTGGGCCATTTCCAATTTCTAGGGATCCCCCCGAAGGGGGAACGATCGCGTGAGCGTCTCCCTGTCTAAACCGTTCGGCTTGAAATTTCCAATTTCTAGGGATCCCCCCGAAGGGGGAACGCCCAAGCCTCTAGTGGTTCGAGCCATCAATGGTAAGAATTTCCAATTTCTAGGGATCCCCCCGAAGGGGGAACAAGGAAGGTACACGTACTGGCGTACCTCAGTTTTCTCTTTCCAATTTCTAGGGATCCCCCCGAAGGGGGAACCCACCCCTATTAAACCCAAGCAGGGCAAGGAATGCAAGACCCATTTGCGAGGGATCCGGAAAAAAGTCGGCAAAAA